>JACRLG010000002.1:96964-381892 GCA_016235345.1 Deltaproteobacteria bacterium
TCGGGCGCATAGTGAGCCTTTGCGACGTTTACGACGCCCTTTGCTCCAAGCGCGTCTACAAGGAGGCCTGGGACGAAAGCGAAACCTTAAAGGCCCTGGAGCAGGGATCGGGCACCCAGTTCGACCCCCGGCTTGTAGAGATATTCTTTTCACGCCTGGATGTGATACACTCGATCCGTGACCGTTACAAAGACGAAGAACCGGACTGACAGCCGCCAGGGTCAGGCGGCTGACAGATCAGAACAACCCCTATTTACCGAAAGGAGAGCCTACATGGCTGACAAGGGTCAGAAGGACAAGGGCAAGAAGGAGCAGCAGAAGAAACCTCTCCTGACTCCGGCGGAAAAGCGCAAGGTAAAAAAGGAAAAGAAGGAAAAAAACAAGTAGGTGCCATCCGGTCACAGGCTTTGCCACCCGGTTCGGGCGGTTTGCCAATCAGTCGCATGACCGGTAAAGGGCTTTCCCGGTTCCGATTACGCCACGGGATGGAACGGATGCCGACAAGTCTTTTTCCTCCAACGAAAGGTGACTGTCATGGCCGAAAGCGTATACAAATTCATCGAGCTCGTGGGGACGAGCGCCAAATCCTGGGAGGACGCCGCCAAAAACGCCGTTGAACTGGCCGGAAAGTCCTTGAAGGAGCTGCGCGTCGCCGAGGTTTCCGACATGGACTTGAAGCTTGAGAACAACAAGGTCGTGGCATACCGGTGCAAGGTGAAACTGTCCTTCAAATACTTAAGTGAGTGACGGGACAATTGTCTTGACAGATGCCGCCCTGCCGGTCGCCTGATACAGGCACGGGGCGAATGATTGACAACACTTTTTCGAAGCCCGCCGAAAACCGTTTTTCATCCTCATTTTCACGGGCTTGATGGCTGACGACACAATGCCGATTGATTTTTTTTCTTCATAAATCCCGTGGCGTTTTTTCCTTGAAACCCTGGCTGTTATCAGCCTGTTGAAAAACTCCAATCATACAGGCTGATGAAAAACGATGAGCCGTAAGGCGTGCGAAAAGCCAATGAGTCAAGCGTACTTCATGTACGTGACGGAATTGGCTTTGACGCACAACATAGCGGATCGCGTTTTTCGACAGCCTGTTACAAGTTTGGGGGCTTTAAGCCCAAGGCAGGCGGCTTTTCCGAAAAAAAACGGGCCGGGCGCGTGGATTTGTTTCCCGCGCCCGGCCCGTTTAATTTTTGAGAAGCTCCGCCTGAAAGCGCCGGAGTCCCGCCCGCTTTCATATTATTTGGAGCGTTGTTTTGTTCCATTTTTTCAGTATGGCAATTGCCCGATTCCGTCATTCCGGCGTAGGCCGGAATCCAGTTTTTTGCCGTTTGCAGCCTTTTTCTGGACCCCGGCGAAACGCCTTGGTGACGGAGGCTGTCTCTCCATGAAATATGGAACTAAACTTTGCTTCCCGTAATATTAAACAGCGATTCGCGTTTTTATCCAGGCTTCAGTGCACCCTGTTTCGCGCCGAAATAATGGCCTCCTCAAGCCCCGAATAAGCGTCGGACAGGGGAGTCAGGGCGGAGGAAAGACGCCTGTTGGCGGTAAAAACCCCGCCCACGGAGGCCCGCAGATTCTTCAGCGCGGCGTTCCGCCCGCGCTGGGAAGCCTGGTTGTATGCCTCAACCGACGAGGCGATCTCGGTTTCGAGGGCGTCGAGCCGCTCCGCGAAATCCGCGAGGTCAGCCCTTGCCCCCCTGTAAAGCGAGTAGCAGGTTCCGGCGCTCTTCCGGGCCGCCGCGAAGTCGCTTTTAAGAATCCGGGCCATCTCGTCCGCAAAAAGAATCCGGCCCTGGCCGCCGCCGTCCTGCCCCTCCAGCCTCTCCTTTCGGGTAAAAACCCGGGCCGAATGGATTTCACGAAGGGGGGATCGCGCCGAAACCAGCGGAGAAAAGGGGTCGGGGCTGTTTACGTCGGCCACGCACTTGAAAGCCTCTGCAAAGGACTGGTCCTCCCCGTGCTTGGTGTCGGTGATCCCCACCGTGTGAACGCCGGGGTCCAGAAAATCAGGGTAAAGCTCCACCAGCCGGTCGATCTTCATCTGGGCAGCGTTTTCCCTAAGGCTCGCCGGAGGGGCTATGCGTGCGGGTTTTCCGTGGCCGAACACCGGATGCAAAAAATGCGGGGTGCTGGTGCGCCCGTTTTTGACCTCTATCTCCAGGTTGATGACCTTGTGGACCGGGTATTTTTCCCTCACCACGTCAAGGCAAACCGAGGGAGACGCGCTTGAGACGATGATTTTGAGGTTCGAAAACTCGCCCCTTATGGCTTTGATGTCCTCAGGCTCTATGACCGTGAGGTCAGCATACCTTCGCCAGAGGCTTTCAACCAGAAGACGCACGTCCGACAAGGGCGCGCTGGCCATTTGATGCATAAGCCCCAGTCGCATGAGGGCGAGAAGCCGGTCCATTGCAAAAGGCCCAAGATTTCGCCGCAGATTCCTTCGCACCGCATGGTTGGCCCAGCCCAGCCGGGCCAGGGAATAGTAGATGGCCCCCGGAACCAGCCAGCGGGTGGCCCCTATTTTCACGTACCGGGCCTTACCGACCGCGTCCCTTCTTTTTAGGACAAAGGGGGACAGGCCCCGCTTTTCTTCGACCTTCAAGAGGTAGTCCAGGCCGTAAGCCTGGTACGCCGAAAGCTCGTAACCCAGAAAAACGCCCAGGTTGAGCCTCTTGTGAAAGGTGCCGTCCAGGTCCAGCACAAGATACTTGGTGTCCGGCCTTATCATTTTGCGGCAGAGATCGGGGAAATTCAGCCCGTCGCCGTAAACGGCGTACCTGTCCACAAGGCGCACGAAGCTGCCGTCATCGCCCTGGACAAGGCCCGGAGAAGGCCCCTGTAACGCTCTTTTGAAAATGGTCATCCCGCCTTCTTCCGTTTGAATGAGGCCCTTGGGCCTTATGGGCAGGGGTTTCCGCCCCGCATTTCAATAATAACCCTTTTGCAGCCCCCTTCAAAGCGCTGTCCCGGCCCCTACCATTCTTTTACCTGTCCGCACCGCCCGCGTTTTCCAGCCCGACCTGAAAACACGGCCCAGCACTGTCCAAAAATATTCGAGCACATGGTCAATTGACCTTATAGTCAAATTATGCTTGATTTATCAATTTGGTTATGTTATTAATTTTTGTATATCATCCTACAAGCTATCTTGTTATTAACCACTATTGGAGAAAGCCGCCATGCGCCTTCGCAAAATGTGTTTCGCCGTTGTTCTTCTCTGTCTCTGCCTGGGCTTGCTTCCGGCTTCTACGGTAGCCGCAGAGGTCCAGGATGGGCGCGTCCGCTGGAAAACCACATCCCTGGCCCCCAAGGACGTGGGCTACGCCATCTATGTGCGCCAGGTTCTGTTCCCGTTTCTGGTCAAGGCGTGTGAAGGCAACATGGTGGTGGCGTCATCATGGGGCGGGGCGATGGGCGACGATATAACCGCCCTGAAAAACCTGAAGATCGGGCGAGTACAGGCATCGGGCCTTTCGGGACAGGGCACGTACACGGCCTGCCCGGAGGTCGCGGTTTTGGGCCTGCCCTTTCTTTTGAACGGCTACGACGAGGTGGATTATCTGAAGGAGAAAATGATCTGGACCTTCGACAGGATGCTGGAGCCAAGGGGGCTCAAAATCCTTTCCTGGCTGGACCAGGGCTTTGACGAGATATACTCCACCAAAAAGATCGAAACCCTGGACGATTTCAAGGGTGCGCGTTTCGCTTCATGGTTCGGGCCTTTGGACATCAAGCTCTGCGGAAGCCTGGGGGCACAGGCCGTGGTGATGAGCGCCACCGACATTCCCTCCGCCCTCCGCTCCGGCAGGGCGGACGCGGTGGTGGCCCCGTCAATTTATATCGTGGGGACCCAGCTTCACAGCGTTGTCAAAAATGTTTTCACCGCCAGAATACGATATACCCCGGCCTTTTTCGTGGCCTCCCTTGAGGCTTTCCGCGCCCTTCCGCCCGCCTACCAGAAAAACATCGAGTCCATGCGCCTTTCAAGGGCCAGGGAATTCAACATCCTGGCAAGGAAGGACCTGGAAAAATTTCTGTCCGCGATTATCGGGTATGGCGTGACCAAGGCCAAATCGGGCGGGGATGACCTGGACGACATCCGACGCCGCACCACGCCCCTTTGGTATGATTTCGCGGGCGAACTGTACCCGGAAAGCCTTCTGGACGAGGTGCTGGGTCACCTTGCCGATTACCGCACGGCCCATCCTTCGTCTTCGGGCGGGCTTGCGTCTTCAAAACCGTCGGAAGGCAGGGCGACCGGGGGAGGAGACAAGGCGAAGCAGGTCCATTCGGTCCAGGCCCGCCTGAAAACCCTTGGTTATTACAACTCTGTGGCGGACGGCATCGCAGGGCCGGTAACCTACAAGGCCATAAAGACCTTCCAGGCATCCAAGGGTTTAAAAGCCACGGGCCGGGTGGACGCGGCGCTTTTGAAGGCCCTGGGAGTGGAATGAGCCGAAGCGCCCAAGGCGTGCTGGCGTAAGGACATCACGGGGGGCGGGGGCTCCCGGCAAACAAAAGGCAGGCCGGAGAATTCCGGCCTGCCTTTTGTACATTTACCCTTAATCCTCCCGGCGGGTATGCCTACCCCGCCGGGTTCATAAACCCATGCTTTTATCTTCTGCGGTTGATGACCGCAAAGCCGAGCGCACCCGCCAGGGCAAGAACAGCCAGGGCGATGGGCATGGTGCGGTTGCCGTTTCCGGCTGAAAGGGTGTCCACGAAGCAGTGGGGGGACGGAGCGGCGGCAGGGGGCGCAGTGGAGAGTATGAAGACCGAAAAGCCGGTAAGCCCCGTGGCTGTAACGGTGTTGCGCACGGTGTCGAAGACCGCGCCCGCCACTTCGGAGTAGGTCCCGCCGACTGTGGCGGCCTTGTAGAGCTTGAGGTCGCCTTCGGTTAGTTGCGCGATTTCCGACTCAAGATAGTGAAAGATAACCTTGGCGGAAAAGGCTGTGCGGTCGGTTGTTACGGTCCAGTTTACGTCCGCCACTTTCGTCAGGTCCGGCATGTTGACGCCCGTGTCATTGCGGGTTAGGGTCACCGTGGTGGTGCTTCCCGCCGCTCCCGCGCCGAAATCTATCTTCGCCCGCGCCGTGCCGTAGTCCTTCGCGAGCGGGTTTCCGGCGTGATCCGTATCCTTCGCCGCGGCGGTGGTGGAATCGCCCTCGCCGAAGATGGCGTAAACCTCGCCGCAACCGTTTCTGACTTCGCCCGGGCCGTCCCCGCCATATGCTGCCAGCAAAAGGTCCAGGAACCCGTCGTTGTTGATATCCCCCGTCTGAAGGCCGAAGCCGGAATTGAGCATGTCAAAGTTGCTCGCGCCGTATATGGTCACGTCCTCTTCGCTGGCATTCAAATCGATAGTTGCGGGAAGCACGGCCGTCGAACCGTAGATGATATAGCTTTCTCCAGAGCTGCTTCGACCTTCGGCAGGTCCAGAGCCGAAGGCGGCGGTGGTAAGGATGTCAGCCAAGCCGTCACCGTTAACGTCTTTTGCGCTGATTCCCGCATACTCGGCCAGCTGGTCTCCGGCGGAGGCGCCGTAAATGGTTACGTCCTCGCCGCTTGAAGCAAGGTCGATGGTTGCTGGCAGTGTCCCCGAACCGTAGATGAGGTAGCCCTCCCCGGCGCTGAGCCGTCCATCGCCAGGTCCGTCGGCGGCGAAAGCTGAAAGCAGGATGTCATCCCTGCCGTCCCCGTTGACGTCCCCGAGGGATATGGGACACCACCCGGTTAATTGATCATTGGCCGTGGCTCCGTATATGGTTACGTCTTCCTCATTTAATGCAATGTCTATGGTGGCGGGAAGCGCCGCGCCTCCGTAAATGACGTAGGCCTCTCCGGCGGCGGAGCGGCCTTCGAGCGGCCCGTCCGCCGTCCAGGCTCCCAGGACAAGGTCGTCTATGCCGTCTCCGTTAACGTCCCCTGCTGTCAGGCCCCGCCTGTGGGTCAGGCGATCAAGCGCGGTGGCGCCGTAAACGGTCACGTTCTCGTCACCTGAGGCCAGGTCTATAACTGCTGGAAGGGCCGCAGAACCGTAAATCACGTAGGCTTCGCCGCATGCGTTGCGGGCGTCAAGCGGGCCCCTGGCCAGAACTGATCCGAGAATCATGTCGGAGATGCCGTCACCGTTTAAATCTCCGGCGCAGCTTGCATATTCGAAACCCAGGCCGTCACTTGCCGAGGCTCCGTAAATGGTGACATCCTCAGCTCCCGAAGCCAGGTCAATTGCTGCCGGAAGGCCTGCCGAGCCATAGATTATGTAGACTTCTCCGCATCCGCTTCGGGCGTCGGACGGGCCGTCCGCAAGCTGAGCGCCCGTCATGATGTCGGTGATTCCGTCTCCGTTGAAATCCTTGGTCAAAAGATTATAGCCTGCTGTCAATGCGTCGGACGCCGATGCGCCGTAAACGGTCACGTCCTGATCGCCGTTGGCGATGTCTATTACGGCGGGAAGGGCGGCGGAGCCGTAAATTACGTAAAGCTCTCCGCAGCCGGCCCTGGCAAAGCCGGGGCCGTCGGCTCCGTAAGCTCCGGCCAGGATATCCTCGATGCCGTCGTTATTGATATCCGCGCAGGTCAGCCCGCCTTCGTACCCGAGATTATCACCGCCCCGGCCGCCGTAAATGACAACATCGGGGGCGTTACCAGCCGTTCCCGCAACGTCCAGGATTCCGGCTGCCAGCGGGCCGTAATAGACGTATATCTCGCCGCACATCGCCCTCGCGTTGAGCGGGCCGTCCGCAAGCGGGGCTCCGAAAACCAGGTCCGGAGAGCCGTCGCCGTTAACGTCCGCCGTAATGTGTGAAGAGGCGCCGATTGAGCTTGTGGAACGCCCGGCGTAGTCAGAGCTGTCTGCGCCGTAGATCAAAACGTCCTCTTCGCCGTTGAATAAATCGATTACAGCCGGAAGCGTTAGCGGTTGAACGCCCGCGAAAACCGCCGCCGCGCCTGCAACCAGCAAAAACGCCAGCCACCCTGTGGCCCTTCTGCTTCTTAAAAACCCTTTCATGCCCTGAGCCTTTCATGAATGTTGGGTATGGATATGCCTGTCAGGCCGCATTGCCCAGTGGGGCCTTAAAGGTATATCGAAAAAGGAGGGCCTGAAGCGCTAAGGAACGCGCCGGCAATCCTGGTCAGAAAAATTTTGGCTGATATAAATTACGAGAGATACACAGTATCTTTTCAGGTTCGCTGCCTCAAATCATTTTTTTAAGCCTGATAAAATCTTGTAAGTACGGGGCCAGACCCTGGGACCAGAGGAGACTCAAGGCTTTGACGTATCTGCAAATATGCGGAAAGCATGAGGGGGAGCCGGAAAATTCCGGCTCCCCCCCTTTGTGATTGTTGCATTTTTGTTGATTGCGGCCTTGCAATCCGGCTTGGCCGGGCTGTCCTTAAAGGGCTGACGGCCCGGTTTCGCCGGTTCTTATGCGCAGAGCCTCTTCAATGCTCGAAACGAAAATCTTACCGTCGCCTATCTGGCCGGTCAAGGCCGCGTTTCTTATGGCCTCCACGTAAATGGGGGCCTTGTCGTCATCCGCCACAACCACTATGTGAACCTTGGGCACAAAATCCACGTCGTATTCCGCGCCCCGGTAAACCATCTTGTGGCCCTTCTGGCGTCCGAAGCCCTTGACGTCCGTGGTTGTCATGCCCGTCACGCCCGCGTCCATCAGGGCCTTTTTCACTTCTTCCATCTTGAACGGCTTGATGATGGCCTCTATCCTTTTCATGCTCGGTTTCCTTTTCCTGTGGAACGGTTGCCGGTTTTTCAGGCCTGGCGGATGTTGAAGTCGGGGTAAGCCGTAACAGCCACCTCGTGCATGTCGAGCCCTTCCATTTCCTGATCCTTGGGCACCCTAAGCGGGGTGATGGCGTTCAGAATTTTGAAAAAGGCGAACATTACACCGCCCACGAACACTATGTTGGTGATCACGGCTATCAACTGGGCCGCGAACTGCGAGGCGTCGCCGTAGAAAAGGCCGGTCACCGCGCCGGTCACGCCGTTCCATCCACCGCCATATGTTCCGTCTGCAAAAAGCCCCAGGGCCAGCATTCCCCATGCTCCGTTAATTCCATGCACGCAGATTGCTCCCACGGGGTCGTCTATCTTCATTTTCCGCTCAACGAAAAAGACCATTACGCACAGGATCAAGCCGCCAATTGCGCCGATGATTACGGCGGAAACCGAGTTCACGAAGGCGCAGGGGGCGGTTATCGCCACAAGCCCTGCCAGAAGTCCGTTGGCCGACATGGAGATGTCAGGCTTATCGTAGCGTATCCACATGTAAAGGGCTGCGGAAAATGCGCCTGCAGCCGAGGCCAGCATGGTGTTAACCGCAACCACGCCAATTCTTAAGTCTCCGGCGGCCAGGGTGGATCCGGCGTTGAAACCGAACCATCCGAAGGCCAGGATGAAGCATCCGACAAGAGCCATTGGAATATCGTGGCCGGGTATGGCGTTTGGCTCACCGTTGCTTCTGAACTTGCCAAGCCGGGGCCCAAGGATGATGGCCCCCACCAGGGCAGCCACGCCGCCCGTCATGTGAACGACTGAGCTTCCCGCAAAGTCAACCGCGCCGTGTCCGAGCCCGAAGTTGCGCCCCAGGGCCGAAAGCCAGCCTCCTCCCCACATCCAGTTGGCGAAAAGCGGATACACGAACATGGAGATGAAGAATGCGTAGATCACGAAGCTCTTGAAGGTCCAGCGCTCGGCCATGGAACCCGTGGGGATGGTGGCCGTGGTGTCCATGAACACCATCTGGAAAAGGAAGATGGAGAAGACCACAGCATCATAGCTTACACCTGACAGGAAGAAGCCCTTCATTCCGAACAGACCGAAATCCTTGCCGAAAAGCGAGATGACGAATTCATGGTCCAGAACCCCGCCGCCTCCAAGGGCCGCAGCCCCGCCGCTTCCGCCCATGTGGATGGCGAACCCGCATATCCAGTAGCCAAGCATTCCTATGGCATAGACCATGAAGTTCATGGCCATTGTATGCCCTGCGTTCTTGGCGCGTGTGAAGCCGGTTTCAGCCATTGCAAAGCCAGCCTGCATGAACATGACCAGAAAGCCGCAGACGAGCATCCATGCCATGTTGATGGCGATCCTGTTGTGGCCTATCACATCCGCCAACTTGGCGGCCAAAGGCTCGGTTTTGGACAGGGCCTCGAACTCCTCCGCCGTGGGTGCTCCTGCGGTGGCACCGAAAACGTCCGAGGCCTTGCCGGTGCTTCCGCCGGACGGGTCGGGCTCGGCGGCGGCCAGCATCGGGGCGTGGCCCGCAAAAAGCAGAAAGATTAAAATTATTGCGCAGATTCTTGTTTTCATGACACGCTCCCTTGAAAGGGGTTATTTGAATATTCGGGCCGCAAGCGCCCTGGCGCGGCTCGAATTTTGGGGCACGGGCTCGCAGGTTCCGTGTCGCATGTTAATGCCATGAAATGCAACCAGCGTGCCTAAATACAAATTAAAATCAAAATCAAACTGTTATAATGATTCTGAAATTTTACTGCCAAATATAAAAATACATATTTGTTATATTATTTTATAAAATTACATATATGTATTTTTTATAGGACGGCATCGCGCCAAAATTTTTGCAATCCGCCCTTTCAAGGCGTATGGCGCAACGGACATAATTATGGTATGGTGATCAGATTCGGGGACGAGCGCCCCGCCTTCAGTCATCCGTTTTCATGGTCCGTTTTTTCGGCCTTAAACAGTCGGCGAGAAATTTTTTCATCCGCTTAAACGGAAGGGATTTTTGCCATGTCGGTCGCATCGGGTAAAAAGGGGGATTTGAAACTTTACATGGGCAACGAGGCCATAGCCCGTGGAGTCCTGGAGGCCGGTGTTTCCGTGGCGGCAGGGTATCCCGGCACGCCCTCGTCGGAAATCATCGAAAACCTTGCCAAAGCCTCCAAAGAACGCAAAATCTACGTTGAATGGTCCGTAAACGAGAAGGTTTCCCTGGAAGTTGCGGCTGCCGCCTCCTTCGCGGGCCTTAGAAGCCTTTGCGTAATGAAGCAAAACGGCGTCAACGTGGCCTCCGACTTCCTTTTGCACCTTGCCTATTCAGGCACGCGGGGCGGCATGGTGCTTCTGCCGTGCGACGACCCAGGAGCCCTTTCCTCGGTGAACGAGGGTGAGGCCCGCAACTTCGCGCGACTTGTGGAAATTCCGCTGCTTGAACCCGGCGATTTTCAGGAAGCCAAGGACGTCACCAAATGGGCCTTCGAGCTTTCCGAGGCCATAAGAAACCTGGTCATGGTGCGAAGCGTGACCAGGCTTTCCCACGCTTCCGGCGATGTGGTTCTGGGCGAGCTTCCCGAAGACGAAAAAAAAGCCCGGTTCATTCACGACGGCTTTGTGTTGGACCCCATGGAAGGCCCCGTCATGAGCCCGCCCGTGGCCTACAAGCACGGACTCCTTCTGGACAAGCTCAAAAAAGCCGTGGAGATGTTCGAGGAATCCCCCTTCAACACCTACGTCGGGCCTGATAAGCCTGAGCTTGTGATAATCACGTCAAGCGCCGCCGGGCTTTACGCCAAGGAGGCCGTGGGCCTTCTGAACGCTGGCGGCAAGGTGGGAATTTTAAGGCTCGTGACCACCTGGCCCCTGCCGCCAAAGTTCATGGAAAAGAACCTTTCCATGTGCGACCGCTTTTTCGTGGTGGAGGAGGTCCAGCCCTTTTTGGAGGAAAACGTCAAGGCCCTTGCCCAGGAGCTTACGGCCAAAACCGGCCCCAAGACCATTTTGGGCAAGCGCGACGGGTTACTCCCCATGTATGGCGAGCTTAACTGCGATCTGGTCACCGCAGCGCTCGCCAAACTGCTTAACACCACCTATCAGCCGGTGCCTCAGGAATACGCAACAGCCGCCATGCAGAAGAGCTTTTTCGGAGCGCCCACCCGCGAGCTTACATTCTGCCCCGGCTGCCCCCACCGGGCCAGCTTCTGGGGTATCCATAACTCCCTTTGCGCAGACGGGCGGCAGGGCTTCGTGTGCGGCGACATCGGCTGCTACAGCATGGCCGTGCTTCCTTCGGGCTTCTCCACCTTGAAAACCCTTCACTCGATGGGTTCGGGAACAGGCGTCGCATCCGGCTTCGGAAAATTGGGCCCCTTCGGGCTGGACCAGCCCGTTGTCTCGGTCTGCGGCGATTCAACCTTTTTCCATTCTGCAATGCCCGCCCTGGTGAACGCTGTGCACCACAGGGCCGACATCACAATGATTATTCTGGACAACTCCGGCACCGGCATGACGGGCTTCCAGCCCCATCCGGGCCTCTGCAAGGACGCCATGGGCCAGGAGGCCCCGTCCGTTGACATCCCCGCCGTGTGCAGGGCAATAGGCGCGAAAGTGGAAATCTGCGACCCCTTCGACATAGTCGCCACCCAGAAGGTTCTTAAAAGCCTTCTGATGGAAAAATCAGGCGTGCGGGTTCTGATCCTCCGGCAAATCTGCGCCCTGTCCCCGGAAAAAAAGGGCAAGAAAAAGTACGACGTTGCCGTCAACGAGGAAAAATGCCTGGGTGAAAACTGCGGATGCAACCGTCTTTGCACACGCATCTTCCGCTGCCCCGGCCTTTTCTGGGACGCTGAAAAGAAAACCAGCCGCATAGACGACGTTATCTGCGCGGGCTGCGGGGTGTGCGCCGATATCTGCCCCGCCGGAGCCATTATGCGCCTGGAAAACTGACAGGCCGTCTAAAAACGCGAACTGCTGTGTCAGGCGAAAAAGCGCGGGTCGGTCATATACGAACAGTATTATTCCTCCCCGCGCTTCTCGCCAACCTTAGCATTTCATCGTTTTTATCCAGCCTGTTGCGCCCGGAATTCAATCCGGGATAAATATTATATGGATTGAACCCGGCAGGGCCGGGGCACTTCTTATATTGGAGACGAAAATGGCAATTTTGGCCAAGGATCCGACGAACGTCATCATCACCGGGGTGGGCGGCCAGGGAAACGTTCTGGCCTCGCGCCTTCTTGGAAACATGCTCTCACGGAAGGGCCTTAACGTCACCATCGGCGAGACCTTCGGCGCAAGCCAGCGGGGCGGCTCGGTCATGAGCCACCTCAGGATTTCCGCCAAAGGCTCCTGGTCGCCCCAGATTCCCAAGGGAGCCGCTGACGTGGTGGTGGCTTTGGAGCCCATCGAGGCCCTTAGGGTGCTCGGCGAATACGGACATCCGGGCGTAAAGGTGCTTGCCAACACCCGGAGCATCTATCCGGTTGGATGCATATCAGGCGACATGGCCTACCCGTCCCTCGAAGAAGTGAAAAAGGGCGTGGGCGAGCTTTCGGCGGCTTCCTGGTTCATTGACGCCACCGACGAGGCGGTGAAACTGGGCGCGGCAATTTTGGGAAACGTCATCATGATGGGAGCCCTTGCCGGGACCGGAGTTCTGCCCATTGACCGGGAAACCTTTACGCAAACGGTTACGGCGGCCATGGACGCGTCCAAGGTGGACATAAATCTGAAAGCCTACGATCTGGGCCTCTCTTTGGTTCAATAGAAGTCCGGGGGTTTAATGGGCGACTGGTGGGCCTTTCCGGCGGGCGTCGTGATTTCCGTCATAGTCAGCTCAGTGGGAATTTCGGGCGGCATAATGTGGATGCCCTTTCTGCTGGTGGCCTTAAAGGTCCCGGTGGGAAGCGCCGTGGCCACCTCCCTTCTCATCCAGTCGGTTGGCATGGCCTCAGCCGCCATTGCCTACGGTCGCACCGGCGGCGTCGATCTGAAGCTGGCCGGGTTCCTGATGATTCTCACCATCCCCGGAATCTGGGCGGGGGCGGTGCTCTCCCGCCTTTTGTCCGCCGGAAACCTTGAAATGACCCTGGGAATCCTTGCCACGGCAACGGCCCTGTGGTTCGTTTTCAGCCACGAGGACTACGGCTCGCCCACCCGCCTGCGCGTGCCGGTGCGCGAGGCCGCCCGCTGGCTCTGGATAGCCCTCCCCCTTTCCGTGGGAAGCGGCCTTTTGAGCACCGGCCTCGGCGAATGGCTGGTGCCCCTTTTGCGCGGGCGCTTGAACGTGGTCATGAGGGCCGCCATCGCAACCTGCATAGTGGTGGCCTTTGGCGTAAGCGTGGTGGCTTTTTCCGTCCACACGGCCTTAGGTGCCCGGCCCGACCTGGGCCTTGCCGCCTGGGCCATACCGGGGGTTCTCATCGGAGGCCAGACAGGACCGCGAATAACCAGCCGCGTGCCGGAAAGGCTTCTGAAGGAAATCTTCATCTTCGCCCTCACCCTGGTCGGAATCCACCTGATCTACCGCTCCTACCCCGTGGCATAAAAACCACCCAACCGCCGCCGTTTCAGTAACTTTTACTGAAATAGCAAAAAAAACTTGCAACTGTCATTCAAACTTGCATATAAAGTCATTGGGAGAGTCTTTGGTATCCAAGCAGACCCTCCCGCGCCCGGTCCCTTTGAGGAGGGGGGCCGGAATAGCGCAACCGGCAGTATCACCAAACACAAGGAGGAGTCACAATGCGCAAACAGATGATTACCATTTTATGTGTGGGCATCATGGTGATGTTCGCGGCGGGTTCGGCCTTCGCGGGCGAAGCGGGCAAGTGGGGCGTGGGCCTTCGGCTCGGCTATTCGGGCTACGCGGGCGACACCTTTAACGACAGTGGCGTTGACATAGACTTCGATCCGGACGGCGCTGCGTTTTACGGCGCGAACCTGACCTATTTCTTGAGCAACGACTGGGCACTTGAAGGCGCGCTGGAATACTGCACCACCCAGATTGACGCCAAGGCGGCGGGCTGGACCGATGACATCGGCGACCTGACTCAGATCCCCCTTCTTCTCACCCTCCGCTATCAGCCCACCGTGGGCGCGTGGATGCCCTACGTTGGCGCGGGCGTGGGCTACTACTTAAACAGCTTTGATTCCTCCGACCCGGCGGACGACTCCGATTTTGAAGACAGCTTCGGGTTCCTTCTGAATCTTGGCGCCGACTACATGGTAAACGCCAATAACTGCCTGGGCCTGGACCTTCGCTACACCTTCAACAGCGCGGAAGTCGAGGATGAGCCCGATTCTCCGGACTTCGAATTGAACGCTTTCCAGGCAGGCCTTACCTGGAAATACCTGTTCTAGGAAGCCTGTAAAAACAGCGTGTTGATGAACCGGGGGGAGGCCTTAAGGTCTCCCCCCGCTTTATTGGGGTGCGGGAAAGCCATGCGGTCAGCCATGCCGATATTTTCAATGGATGGCCGGGGAAGGACAAGGATAATAATTTTCCTTGGCATTTCACATGTTGCCTGTTAAAAAAGTTATGGAAAAATATTCAACACTGTGTTATCGTACCTACAAATAATGACAATCAAAAGGGATTCGGCCATGCTCACCCGCCTGTTTCACGCCGCGATATTCGGAGCTCTTGGTGCGGCCCTGACTTACATCGTCCTTCATTACGTGCTGGGCCAGGACCCCATCAATTACAACATCATCTGGTCGGTAGCCGGCGGAATGGCGGTGGTGGGCCTTATTTTCGGATACGAGGCGGCAGACGCCTTCAAGGGCCTGATAAAGCTGCGCTGAAACAAGGGTTTCATTCTTTTGTCCCGACTGTTTTTTTGCTTCAGCACTCCCGGTTTCCCGAACATCCTCCCAATTAAAATTTTTCCGCGTGTTTTAGCCTTTTCACGCCTTCCTGCCCCTTGCCTGAAAACCGGCAATCCCATCGATTTACATGCAAACGCCCGATGTGTTAGACTGCCCCGAAAAGGCGGTTCAACACGAATCCACCACAGGCTCGATGGGGAGGGGCTATGGACCCTGTTTCGGTTCTGGATCATCCCGATGTCTCACGGGTGCTTTTCCACCCCAGAAAGCAAAGCCCGGCCCTGCCGCCCGAAGGCGCCCGCGATCTGATCTTTACGGCATACGACGGGACGCCTCTGGGCGGACGTTTATTCGAGGCCGCCGGGACCCATGCCCCCACCATCCTCTTTTTCCACGGGAACGGCGAAATCGCGGAGGACTACGACGACATCGCCTCCCTGTTCAACGACAGCGGCATCAATCTTATAGTGGCCGATTACCGGGGCTACGGCGCAAGCCGGGGAATCCCCACGGTTTCCGACATGTTGCGGGACGCCCACGCGATTTTCGGCGAGCTTCAAAGGCTTCTGGCGAAAGAGAACCGCAACCCCGAATTATGGATAATGGGCCGGTCTCTTGGAAGCGCATCGGCCCTTGAAATCGCATCCAACTGCGAAAACGGCGTGGCCGGACTCATAATCGAAAGCGGATTTTCACGCACCGCGCCGCTCTTGCGCGTGCTCGGTTTAAACGCCGCCCGCCTCGGAATGGCAGATGAGGCCGATCCCCTTGACCACACCGGAAAGATCGCCCGGTTCGGAAAGCGAACCCTTATCATTCACTCGGAATACGACGAAATTATCTCCCTTGCCCAGGGCGAGGAGCTTTACGAGGCATCGAAGGCCGCCCGCAAGCGCTTTTTCCTGGTAAGGGGCGCGGGCCACAACGACATCTTCTTTGCCGACCCCGCCGGATACATGGAGGCTGTAAGAGAAATCATCGCGGGGCCTTAGGCCGCCCCGAAAAAACCCGCTGAAAGGAATTTTCATGCTAAGGGAACGGCCCTCCTCCTTTTCCACAGCCGAAGACATAATGAACACGGTTTCCGGCCTTTTTTCCGCAAGGGTGCTGCTTACGGCCCACGAGCTTGGGGTGTTCGAGGTTCTGGATCGCGGCCCACAGAGCCCGGCCAAGGTGGCCATGGCCATAGGATCGGACCCGCGCGCCACGGATCGCCTTCTAAACGCCCTTGTGGCCCTTGGACTCATCGAAAAAAAAGACGGTCTTTTGACCAACGGCCCCATAGCGTCAATGCACCTGGTGCCGGAAAAGCCCGGTTTCCTGGCCGGGCTCTCCCATACCGCCCACTTGTGGGAATCCTGGAGCACCCTCACACAGGCAGTCAAAACCGGGAAATGCATGGAGCGCCCGGCGGTCAACGACGCGGGTTCCGCCTGGCTGTCGTCCTTCATCGCCGCCATGCACTGGCGGGCCGTGCGCCAAGCCCCAAGGGTGGTTCCCCTGGTGGATGTCCCGGAAAACGGCAGGGTGCTGGACGTGGGCGGCGGAAGCGGGGCATACTCCGCCGAATTCGCCAGAAGGGGCAAAAACGTCAGGGCCGTGGTCTTCGATCTTCCCAACGTGCTTCCGCTCACACGCTCCTACCTGGAGCGGGAAGGGGTCTCGCACCTGGTGGACACGGTCCCCGGCGATTATCTCACGGACAATTTCCCCGCTGGTTTCGACGTGGTTTTCCTCTCCGCCATAATCCACTCAAACCCGCCCGAAGCCAACGTCAGGCTCTTCGAGCGCTGCGCCGCAGCCCTGGCTCCGGGCGGAGTTCTGGTAGTGCAGGATTTCATCATGGAGCCAAGCCGAACCGCTCCCATTTTCGGGGCCTTCTTCGCCCTCAACATGCTGGTGGGGACTTGCGGCGGCGACACCTTCACCGAAAACGAGGTGGCGGAATGGATGAGGGAGGCGGGCCTTGACCCCGGCGCCTTATCGGACACCGGCGTCGGAACCGGGCTCATGATTGGGAAAAAGCCCGCAGAATGACGCTTTGGGCTTCCGGGTTTCCTGGAATTTGAAGTTGACAAGCTTGATCCGAAGCGCGATTGTCCAAGAGGCTTAAAGACAATTCCCGCCCCTTCGCCGGGCTTTTCATTTACGGAAAAAAGGAGAACGCCATGATACCTTCAAAAACCTCGATGGAAACCCTTGCGGCCCTCCGGGACCCAAGCCTTTTCCAGTGGTACGTGATCCCGCTTTTCGCCTTCGTGGTCTACGTTTACGCGGTGGAGGTGGAAAGGAAGAACTGGAGCCTGGTGCTGGCGGGCCTTGCCTACTGGGGCATGGATTGGTTCAACGAGATCGTGAACGGGCTCTATTTCCACTATAACGGTTTCGCGCCCTTCTGGGGGGTTGCCAAGCCCTCGGCCTACATAATCCTGATCGGGCTCAACATAGAAATCTGCTTCATGTTCGCCATAGCGGGCATCACCTTCTGCAAGATGCTTCCAACGGATAAGTCCCTTAAAATCCTGGGCCTTCCCAACCGGGTGTTCATGGCCATTTTCGGCGCGGCCTTCTGCACCTTCGTGGAAATACTTCTGAACATGGCGGACGCCCTGATCTGGGAACATCCCTTCTGGAGCGCGGGCTCGCCCCTGCCCATCTTCCTTTTCGGCTACCTCACCTTCTTTATCGTGAGCTTCTGGGTTCACGACATGAAGAAAATGAAAAGCAAGGTCATCACAGTCTCCACCATCTTCGCGGTGGACATAGCGGCCCTGGTGCTTTTCGCGGGCGTCTACAAGTGGATATAGCGGTTTCAGAGCGGGTGGTTCTGCTTCACGGGCTTATGCGGCGGGCCGGATCAATGAAAATCCTGGCCCGCCGGCTTGAAGCGGAGGGGTTTGAGACGGAATTGGTGGGCTACCCTTCCAGGTCCCGCTCCATAGAGGCTCTTGCCGACATCACGGCTCAAAAAATCCGCAGCCTTGACCCTCACGATGGGGGGCGTATCCATTTCGTCACCCACTCTTTGGGCGGCATTCTTGCACGGGTTATGCTTCAAAAAGGCGGCTGGCCAAACCTTGGCAGGGTGGTGATGCTTGCCCCGCCCAACGGCGGAAGCGAACTTGCGGACCTTCTCATCAGAACGCCCCTTCTTTGGCGCATTTACGGCCAGCCCGTGCGGGAACTGGGCACAGGCCCGGAAAGCCTGCCTAATAACCTTCCCAAGCCCGATTATGAAGTGGGGGTCATCGCCGGAAACCGGAGCCCGAATCCCTTGTTTTCGCTCTTCATCAAAGGCCCGGACGACGGCAAGGTAGGCGTGGCCAAAGCCCGCCTCGACGGCATGAAGGATTTTATCGTCATCCGCCGCACCCACTCCTTTATAATGAACTCCCCCGAAGCCGCCCGCCAGACCGTTCATTTCCTTCGGCACGGGCGATTTGAAAAAATGATCTGAAAAGTAGGTCTGAAAAGTATCCAGAAAAAAGCGCTGAAAGCCTTTTTAAAGCCTGGATAAAAACGATAAAGCGCTAAGGTTGGCGAGAAGCAAATGAGCAAGCGTACCCACCCAAGAAATCGCAGAGTTCTTGGGCTAAATCAGGATGTTCGTACGTGGCGGAATTGGCTTTGACGCCTGACACCGCGATTCGCGTTTTTAGACGGGCGCTAGCCTGGTGAAGCCCCCAAACGCCTGCCCATCCAGCTCATCAGCCCCCCCGCCGCCACAAGCTCCTGCATGAAAGGCGGTATGGCCGTGGCCGTGTAGGTCCTGCCGGTTGCGGTGTCGGTGATTTTTCCAGCCGAAAGGTCAACGGAAAGCGTTGCGCCTTCGGGAATATCGTCCGTGTCCGGGCATTCCAGGATGGTGAGCCCCATGTTGAAGGCGTTGCGGTAGAATATCCTGGCGTAGCTTTTGGCTATCACGCAGGCAACCCCTGCTGCCTTTATACTTATGGGGGCGTGCTCACGGCTGGACCCGCACCCGAAGTTCTTTCCCGCCACGATGAAATCCCCCGGCTTCACGTTTTTGGCGAAGGCCGGGTCGGCGTCCTCCATGCAGTGGGCCGCAAGATGCGCCGGGTCGCTTTGATTGAGATACCGCGCGGGTATTATGAGGTCCGTGTCAACGTCGTCGCCGAAGCGGAAAACCCTGCCGGTTAATTCCATCAGATTGTCTCCTGTATCTTTAGGGACTTTGCCGCCCCGATAACATCATATCAATTAAGACGGGCGCTACAACTCGCCAGGATGAGCGACTCTCCCCAAAACCGCCGAAGCCGCCGCAACCGCCGGATTCGTAAGATAGACTTCGCTTTCCTGGTGGCCCATGCGGCCCACGAAGTTGCGGTTGGTGGTGGCCACGGCCCTCTCGCCCTTGGCGAGGATTCCCATGTGCCCGCCAAGGCAGGGGCCGCAGGTGGGGGGCGATATGACGGCCCCGGCGTCCAGGAATATGGTGAAAAGCCCCTCTTCCATTGCCTTGCGGTAAATCCAGGGCGTGGCGGGAATCACGATGAGGCGGACGTTTTTGTCGGCCTTCCTGCCTTTCAGAACAGAGGCGGCCATGCGCATGTCCTCGATGCGCCCGTTGGTGCACGAGCCTATCACGACCTGATGGATGGGCACGTTTCCGGCCTCGCTTACGGGCCGGGTGTTTTCGGGAAGGTGCGGAAAGGCCACCTGGGGCTCGATTTTACTCACGTCGTAAACCACGGTTTTCGCGTAAACCGCGTCCGGGTCGCTGGCGTAGAAGGTCCAGGGGCGAAGCGCACGGCCCGTTACATACTCCTCGGTGACCTTATCGGGCGCGATCATGCCGCACTTTGCGCCCGCTTCAATGGCCATGTTGCTCATGGTGAGGCGCTGGGACATGGAAAGCCCCTCGATGACCGGCCCGGTGAACTCCATGGCCTGATAGAGCGCGCCGTCAACGCCGATGTCGCCTATCGTATAAAGGATGAGGTCCTTTCCCTCAACCCAGGGGTTCAGTTTTCCCTCGTAAACAAATTTGATGCTTTCGGGAACCCTCAGCCACACCTCGCCGGTTGCCATGGCAAAGGCCAGGTCGGTTGAGCCGACGCCCGTCGCAAATGCCCCCATGGCCCCGTAGGTGCAGGTGTGGCTGTCAGCGCCTATCACCACATCGCCGGGAACCACGAGGCCCTTTTCGGGCAGAAGTGCGTGTTCCACCCCGCTTTCGCCGCCCTCGTACCAGTGGGTGAGGTTCTGCCGGGTGGCGAAATCGCGCACCTTCTGGACCTGCATGGCGCTTGCGATGTCCTTGGTGGGGCAGAAATGATCGGGGACCAGGATCACCCTGTCCTTGTCGAATACCTTTTTCGCGCCCGCCTTCTCGAACTCGTTTATGGCTATGGGCGCGGTTATGTCGTTTCCAAGGGCAATATCCACCTTGGCCATCACAAGCTCGCCGGGTGATACGCTTTCGCGGCCCGCGTGGGCCGCCAGAATTTTTTCGGTTATGGTCATCGGCATTGGTTTTAGGCTCCTTAAAAAATCAAACCCTTGAAAATGATGAATCCTGATTTTCAGGGGGCGAAGGTTTTTATCAACAGGAGCTTTATTTAATTTCATTTTTCATTGGGGGTAGTTGCCCAATTCCGTCATTCCGGCGGAGGCCGGAATCCAGTTTTTAACCGTTTGCCGCCTTTTACTGGACCCCGGCTTCCGCCGGGGTGACGGGGGCTACCTTTTCATAAAATGGAACTAAACATTGCGCCCAGTAATATTATGACGGGCAATTTACCGAAAGGCATCCTTCAATGGCCTCACGGAGATTTAAAAGAAGCTCGAAAAAGGTGTCCCCCTGGGTGGCGCAGCCGGGAATTGAAGGCACTTCGGCCCAATATCCGCCTTCTTCGGCCTCGTGAACAATGACCTTGAGCTTCATGTCAAAACTCCCTTGAAAGTGAAAAATCCGCTTTCCGGCCCCTGCGCCGTCTTCCCCGCTCCAAAAAAAAATCCGTTACCGAAGCGCCGGTAACGGATTTTTTGAATTTCTTCAAGTGCTCCGTTATCCGGCGTCCTCGGGGCAGGGAAGTGCGCCCATGTCGATAAGGAGGAGGAGAAAAATGCCGGGCTCGGACTTGTGCATGAAAATCGCTCCGCTTGTTTTAAACCAGTATAAATTCCTATCAGCGCTCGAACTGTCGTGTCAAGGTTTTTGTTGCGCCTCGAAATTCTAGTTTGCGCCGCGAAAAACAAACATGGGCCGCGCCCCTCACCGGAACGCGGCCCATTTCTTCATCAAAGATAAGGGCATTCGCCCTTACTTCATTTCCTGGTACTCGGCATCCACCACGTCGTCGTCCGAGCCGCCGGACTGCTGGCTTCCCCCCTGGGAGGGGTCTTCGGGGCCGCCCTGGTCCGGTCCGGGCCCGGCCTGCTGGGAGGCCTTCGCGTACATGGCCTCGGCCAGCTTGTGGGAAGCCTGGGTAAGCTCGTCGGTGAGCCGGCGGATTTCCGCCGCGTCATCGCTCGATTCCAGGGCCTTCTTGAGTCTCTCCACGGCCTCAGTGACGCTCTGCTTGGTGGCCTCGTCAACCTTGTCGCCCATCTCCTTCAGGGTCTTTTCGGTCTGGTAGGCAAGGGCGTCGGCGTGGTTGCGGGCATCCACGAGGTCGCGCTTTTTCCTGTCGTCCTCGGCGTGCATCTCGGCGTCCTTCACCATCTGGTTGATCTCTTCCTTGGAAAGGCCGGAAGACGCCGTGATCTTGATGCTCTGCTCCTTGCCCGTGCCAAGGTCCTTCGCACCCACCGACACTATGCCGTTGGCGTCGATGTCAAAGGTGACCTCAACCTGGGGCACGCCGCGCGGGGCCGGGGGAATTCCCATCAGCTCGAAGCGGCCAAGGGTCTTGTTGTCGGAAGACATCTCGCGCTCGCCCTGGAGCACGTGGATGGAGACCGCTGGCTGGTTGTCTGCGGCGGTGGAGAAGACCTGGCTCTTTTTCACCGGGATGGTGGTGTTCTTGTCGATGAGCCTTGTCATGACGCCGCCTAAGGTCTCGATGCCAAGGGAAAGCGGGGTGACGTCCAGCAAAAGCACGTCCTTCACGTCGCCCTTCAAGACCCCGGCCTGGATTGCCGCGCCAACCGCCACCACTTCATCAGGATTCACGCCCCTGTGGGGCTCCTTGCCGAAAATCTTGGCCACCCTGGCCTGGACCGCTGGCATACGGGTCATGCCGCCAACCAGTATCACCTCGTCGATCTGGGCGGGCGAGAGCTTGGCGTCGTTCAAAGCCATGCGGCAGGGGCCTTCCAGCTTGTCCAGAAGCTGGCCCACCAGGGCCTCCAGCTTGGAGCGTCCGAGCCTGATGTTCAAATGCTTGGGGCCGGATGCGTCCGCCGTGATGAAGGGGAGGTTGACCTCCGTCTCCATGCTGGTGGAAAGCTCCATCTTGGCCTTTTCCGCCGCTTCCTTGAGCCGCTGCAGGGCCATCTTGTCGCCGCGAAGGTCGATGCCCTGGTCCTTCTTGAACTCGTCGGCAAGGTAATCGATGATCCGAAGATCGAAATCCTCGCCGCCCAGGTGGGTGTCGCCGTTGGTGGATTTCACCTCGAACACGCCCTCGGCGATTTCCAGAATCGAGATGTCGAAGGTGCCGCCGCCAAGGTCGAAGACCGCGACCTTCTCTTCCTTCTTCTTGTCCAGGCCATAGGCCAGGGCAGCCGCCGTGGGCTCGTTGACTATGCGAAGGACGTTCAAGCCCGCGATTTTCCCCGCGTCCTTGGTGGCCTGGCGCTGGGAGTCGTCGAAATAGGCGGGAACCGTGATGACGGCGTCGGTGACGGGCTCGCCCAGGTAATCCTCGGCGGCCTTTTTCATGTAGCTCAAAATAAAGGAGGAAATCTCCTGGGGGCTGTACTTGTTGCCCTGGAGTTCCACCCAGGCGTCGGCGTTGTCGGCCCGGACCACCTTGTATGGAAGGATGTTCAAGTCATCCTGGACAATCTTGGAATCGAACTTGCGGCCAATGAGCCTTTTTACCGCGAACACGGTGTTGCTGGGGTTGGTGATTGCCTGGCGCTTGGCGATCTGGCCCACGAGGCGCTCGCCGGAGGCGGAAATGGCCACGATGGAAGGGGTGGTGCGCCCGCCTTCCGGGTTGGTGAGGACCTTGGGGTCTCCGCCCTCCATTATTGCCACGCAGGAATTGGTGGTTCCAAGGTCTATGCCCACTACCTTTTTCATTGTCTTACTCCTTTCCCCTTGGGGAACATTGCGTTGGGTTATTGATCTTGCGTATTTATCTGAAACCCGGTCGGTCTTAATCCGCCGGGTCGTTTACGGCTTCTTCGCATTGCCTGGCCTCCGCCGTCGCGGCTGACACCGCTACCAGTGCGGGCCGTAGCAGCCTGTCTTTCAGCATGTATCCCTTCTGAAGCTCCTTCACCACGGTGTTGGGCGGGTGCTGGCCGCTCTCGTCCATCATGAGCGCCTGATGGCGGCAGGGGTCGAACTCGCTTCCGAAAGCCTCCACCGGGGTCGCGCCGTAGCGCTCCAGCACCTTCAATATCTCCTTCCGCGTAAGGCCCACGCCCTCGGCCAGGGTGGCCGCTGTGGCGTCCGAGCTTTCAAGGGCCCTTTCCAGGTTGTCGATTACCGGCAGGAGGTCCTTTAAAAGGCTTTCGTTGGCGTACTTGCGGAAGTCCTCAGCTTCGCGGGCCGAGCGCTTTTTATAGTTCTCGAACTCTGCGGAAACCCGAAGGAACCTGTCGTAGTTGGCCTTGGCCTCCTCTTCCAGCCGGGTTATGGTTTCCGCCGGGTCGGCGATTTCCGCGCCTTCCGCGATCTCGTCTTCCGGCTGCTGCACGGCGTTCAGCACTGTTTTCACTTGACCACCCTTAGATGACGCCTTGTCCATTCTCCAATCCTCATGACCCATCCCAGGGCCGGAAGCCGGTATTCATATTCTTTCGTGGCTATGAACTATTTTCAGCTTATCAGTAAAATGGATAGAGGGCTTTCACCCTGGGAGCGCGGGCGTCCCGCCCGCATTGGACGGCAAAAGCGGGCGGGACGCCCGCGCTCCCAGGAAAAACCGCCTTGCTGAAAATGGTTCATAGCCACCTATACTTTTATCGGATGCGAACCCAAAGCAGCGCCGCCACGGTTGAAGGAAGGGCGCAACCTCCGAAACTTGATCGGCCCGGCGGTGCGTTTTATCCCCAAACCATGCGTTGCGCCGCCGATTAAGTCCGCGCCGAACGGGGTTACGAGGAGAAGATAAGACGCGAGCCCCCTGTGTCAAGAATTCCGGCGATTTTTACGGCTCTTTGCCATTTGATTCAACCTTTTGAATTTGCACTCCGATTTCGGAAAGGGGCCCCCGTCCGCCGGAAGCCTGAAAATTCCCTGAAAGGCCCGTTTTCGGGCTTGCCGCCCTTGCTCCGTCCACCACCCGCTTGACTTCCAGTTTCGCGTGCAGTAGAATGGAATATTTTTTCGGGCCAGACGCCGGGGCGCGACGTGGCCAAGCCGCTTGACCGGTGGGCCGCCGATTGCTATCATTGATTCAAAACCGAGTTTTCGGGGGATTCAATGACCAGCTTTACCGCACGATATTTCAAGACGGAATCCGGCTACATGGGCCAGCTAATGGAGTGGCCCGAAGTGGTTACGGACGGCGATGACCTGGAGGAATGCCGTTTGATGCTCCGGGATGCCCTGGAGCAGATGATTCTGGCTTACCGCAAGCTGGGAAAAGAGATTCCCGCCGGACGCGCACTCAGATGCGGCGTGGCATAACCATCAGTGATGTTTGGGGATGAGGCAGAGCCTTAAAATTTTGAGGTAGCCAAATCGTAGGTTGGGCCAAGCCAAGCGCGGCCCAACAAATTGTTGTCATCCGATTTCAGTGCAACAGAAATAAGGAATGAAATCTATTTGTTGGGCTTCGTTCCTCAGCCCTATCTGCGAGATTACCCAGCTACGGATTTACTACTGCACACGGCAGAACAATCGAATAAGGTAGGAGAGGGTATGCCAGGAAGCCCTGATATCTCCAAAGGCGAGGATTTTATTCGCACATACGATTTGCTTGATCACCTGATAGCAGATGTAAATAGAGCGTTTGAAATACTTGAGAGCGACAAATCTTCTCAGTATCTGCGTAGGTGCGTTGCGCGAACTGTCTTTGCATTCGTAGAAGGGTTAATTCAGATTGTTAAATTCGAGATTAATACCGACATAAGAATGGAGGGATACAGCATCGATCTGTCACATAATGAAAAGGAAGTTTTAAGTGAACAAAAGATAGTAAATGGAAAATCAATATTTATTCAAATACCAGTCGATAAAAATTTTAAGAAAACATTCCAGCTTGCAGCTAAGTTATGGAATTTAAATGATTACATACTCCATACAGACGGTGACGATTATCAAAATTTTTTGCAAGCAAAAAAGGCCCGAAACCGTCTTACCCACCCGCGTAATTACTATGACCTCCAAGTCACAGATTATGATATGCATTGCTACGCAGCTACATTCTTTTGGTCTAAGCGTGCATTTGAAACGCTTTTTAAAAAAAAGATAGAAAGCATTGCTGCGGATTTGCCAAAAGAGATCCGCGACAAATTTCTTTCTAGGAAATCTGACAACAGCTCAGAGAGATAGGCACTAAGTCCCCCTGAAATGTACCGCCGACAAGGCTTCTGATCTGACTTGTCCGTTGTCTACTTGAAACCATCCACAACCACAATATATTGTTCTCCGCTAATCTTTTTAATCATTACTATCTGCAACTTTTGCGCCCCCGCCGCAAGTGAGAAAGGCCCAAGGTTTTACGTATCCTTTCAATGGCAGGCGGCGCAAAGATTCCCCATCAAAAACCGCCGTTTTCGGCGGCTTTGTGCCTGACCGGTAATTTGTCCGTGAATTTGCTCTTGAAAAATGGCGGGCGACGGGGTAAGAATAAGAAGTTTGTGGCGAAAAGAGGACTTAAAGCCCCCTTTGCCGATGCGGACTTCCCTATGGAGGCCCCGCAGGCCGGCCGCCGCGCAACGGACGGTCTCGAACCTCGTCAGGTCCGGAAGGAAGCAGCGATAAGGGATGCGGTACGTGTCGCGGATCGTTCCCGGTCATGCGGGGTCTTTATAGGGAAGACCCCAGGCCTTGCGGGCCGAAAACCGGATGCGCCAGGCGGGATTTATTCCCCTTCAACCGGCCCGGTTCAGACCTTACAACCCAATTTCCCCCGGAAAAAATGAAGCCTCTCCCAGGCGGTACGCCAGAAGCCTTTCCCCGTCAGAATCCCTGTGCCATCCCCTTGTTTTTCAATAAGCCCGCTGGCCTTGGGGCCGGAAAGGCCCCCCGCGTCTTGTTGCCCACAAGCGCAAAGGCCGTCATCCTGCTGGCCCTTCTCTGCCTTGCCGGGCTTTTTTCGCCCGACAGGGGCCACGCCCTCACCGAGGATGAAAAAAACACCATCGCGGTCTACCAATCCTCCACAAGGGGGGTGGTGAACATAACCAGCACCGTGGTGGGCTACGATTTCTTCCGGGGGGCCTATCCCCGCGAGGGCGCTGGCAGCGGCATAGTGCTGGACCACGAGGGCTACATTTTAACCAACAACCACGTGATAAAAAACGCCCGGTCGCTGGAAGTCACCCTCTGGGACAAAAGCTCCTGGAAGGGCCAGCTGGTGGGCGCATACCCCGAATACGACCTTGCGGTGATCCGCATAAAGGCCCCGAAGGCCAAGCTCTTTCCCATTCCCCTTGGTTCTTCCGAAGACCTTTCGGTGGGCCAGAAGGTCCTGGCCATAGGAAACCCCTTCGGCCTTGGCATGACCTTAACCACCGGCATCATAAGCTCTTTGGGCCGGTCCATGCACGAGGGCGGGGGGATTGAGACGGATGATCTGATCCAGACCGACGCGGCCATAAACCCCGGAAATTCCGGCGGCCCGCTTCTCGACTCGTCGGGAAAGCTCATCGGAATCAACACCGCCATAATCTCGCCTTCGGGCGGCTCGGTGGGCATAGGCTTCGCGGTCCCGGTGGACGCGGCCAAGCGAATAATCCCCGAAATCATCGCCAAGGGCCGGGTGAGGTACCCCTATATCGGCTTGAAGGTCTTTCCCCTTGTTCCGGGCCTTCCCGAATTTCTCGATATCCCGGTGGACAGCGGTGTTCTGGTGATCGAAATCGCGCCTAAAGGCCCTGCTGCAAAGGGGGGGATAAAGGGGCCGGACAGGAAGGTCAGAATCGGCAACGCCATGCTACCGGTGGGAGGGGACGTCATCACCGCCATAAACGGCAGGCCCATACCCGGAACGGATTCCTTCGTGCGCGAGCTTCGCAAGTTCCGCCCCGGAGACAGGGTGATCTTAAAGGTCTTCCGGGACGGCAGGTATAGAAACGTCACCATAACCTTAGGCGAGCGGACGGGCGGGTAACGACCACATGAGTACAGCCGGACTCCTGATTCTGCTTTTCGGCCTCATCGTCTGCTCCGCCTTTTTCTCGTCGGCGGAGGCGGCCTTCATATCGCTTTCCGCCATCAGGGTCCAGCACCTGTGCGAAACCGGAAACAAGCGGATGCTCCTGGTGCGCACCCTGCGGGAAAACCGCGAACGCCTCATGATAACCCTTCTGATCGGCAACAACCTGGTCAATACCGCAGCGGCCTCGGTGGCGACGTCAATGGCCTTCAAGCTCCTTGGTTCCGACGCCAAGGGAATGAGCGTGGCCGTGGGCCTCACAACCTTCATCATCCTGGTTTTCGGTGAGATCACCCCCAAAAACCTCGCCCTGGCCCACAGCGAGGCCATAGCCTCGGCCTACGCCCCTTTGATACGCTTTCTGGAGTTCGTTTTTTTGCCGGTGATCTGGATTCTGGAAGTCATAAACAAATTCATCACAAGAAGCTCCGCAAAGAAAAACCTGCTCATAATAACTGAAGATGAAATAAAAACGGTCGTCAACATGGGCGAGGAGGTGGGAGAGGTGGAGGCCGGGGAGGCCAAGATGATCCACAACATCTTCCGGTTTTCCGAGCTTTCCGTAAGCGAGATAATGACCGACAGGACGCAGATTTTTTCCCTCAAGGCCGACAGGACCATGAGGGAGGCCGCAGGCGAAGCGGCCCAGTGCGGCTACTCCCGGATTCCGGTGTACGAGATAAACCGCGACCACATGATCGGCATTCTCCACGTGAAGGAGATACTGGCCGCCCTTCTGGCCGAGAAGGACGAGGCCCTGGTCAAGGAATGGGTGAAGCCGGTGATGTTCGTTCCCGAAACCATGCAGGTGGACGACCTTCTGCGCGAGTTCCAGCAGGACCGCATCCACATGGCGCTGGTTGTGGACGAACACGGCGGGGTATCCGGCCTCGTCACCATCGAGGATCTTCTTGAAGAAATAGTGGGTGAAATACGGGACGAGACGGACCTTGAACCCGACCGGATCAGGATGATCGGCCAAAACAAGGCGCTGGTGGCCGGGGACACCGAAATCGAGGAGGTCAACCGGGTTCTTGACCTGGGCCTCAAGGAGGACGAGGACTACGAAACAATATCGGGCTTCGTGCTGACCCACCTTCGCCACATCCCCGAGCCCGGAGAAGAGGTCAGGCTCGAGGACGCCATAATCAGGATCACCAAGGCGGATCCGCAACGGATAATCGAAGTGGAGGTGGAAAGCCTGGGCAAAGCGTCCGAAACCGTACCGGGAAGCCAGCCCGAAGAAGCCCCCGCAGTCGGCGACGGGGAGGACTCCTCCGACTGATCCCCCCCTTTTTGCCCCTGCCCCCACAATCCGCCTGCGACCGAAAAAGCCCGGCCAATCCCCCCCTTTTTCCACCTTTTTATAATTTATAATATTATCAAATAGTTAAAATTTCAGTTCTCCTGTTACCATCCCCTGACCCAAATCCGGCTTCCCCTCCAAAATCCAGGCCCTTCAAGGCTTTCTGGACCCCAGGCCCTTCTACGGGTCTTTCCATGTATTTTCCTGCAAGCAAAAGGCGCAAGATGCCCGATTTTCCTTGGTTCCAGGGGCCTTCAAGGGCAAACCCCGCATTATTGTTAGTCCTGTAATCATTGAAAATAAAGATTGACACCACCCCATCTTAGGGGTAATAATCCACGAAAAGGACCACTTTGGGGGGATTAGGAGATTATGGCAGCGGGAATCGCCACAAAATTCCTGCAAACCGTTCATCTGGCCTGTGACGACCAGGGCCGGATAACCCTCCCCTCGCATATTCGCAACGCCATGGCAGCCCTCGAAACAAACTCAATCGTGGTGGGCAAGGACCACGACCTGTTCCTGAGAGGCTACAACGAACCGGCCTTCAACCGCATCATGGACAAGGTCAACGAGTCCCGGTACAGCCGCTCTGATTCCGTTTCCGAAGAAGAAGCCCATGAGGCCGAGGAAATAGCCCGTTTCGGGTACGCCCAGTTCGCCATGTGCCAGCCCGACAAGCAGGGAAGAATCAACATTCCCTCCTACATAAGGGAGGAGGTTAAAATTTTTGCAGGCACCAAGATCACCATTTTAGGCCAGGGCGACCACATAGAAATATGGCCCATGGCCACGTACCTGGAAAAGAAACAGGCTTTCGATCAGAAAGTCAGCGCCGGCAAGGTCAATTTCAGAAAATTCCATGAAAACCTCAACAAATGACCGATGCGGCCATACATGTGCCGGTGCTCCTTGCAGAGTGCCTGGAGTTTCTGGCCCCGAAACCGGGAGGGGTCTATGTGGACGCCACCTTCGGGGCCGGAGGGCATTCCGGTGCGATTCTTTCGAGAATCTGCCCCGGAGGCACCCTGATCGGAATAGACAGGGACCAGGAGGTCCTGGCCATAGGGGCTCCGGGCCTGCCGCCATGCGATGCCCAAGTTCATCTATTCTGCGCCAATTACAGCGAATTGCCAAGAATTTTATTTGAGCTTGGAATTTTCAAAGTAAACGGAATTCTTTGCGATCTGGGTATCTCGTCATACCAGCTGGAGCACAGCGGCAGGGGCTTTTCCTTCATGCGGGACGAACCCTTGAGCATGTCCATGGACTCGTCCTCGCCGGGCCTTACCGCAGAAGAGATTGTGAACACGGCCCCCGAAGATGAGCTGGCCTTCATTTTCAGGGAACTGGGCGAGGAGCCGCACAGCAGGGCCGTTGCCCGCGCCATAGTGAAGGAGCGGAAAACGGGCCGGATCGTTTCCAGCCTTCAACTGGCCAACCTGATACACCGGGTCAAAAGGCCCTTTATACATAAATACGAACGTATACATTTGGCCACACAGTGCTTTCAGGCCCTGCGCATGGCCGTGAACGACGAATTGGGGCATCTGGCGAAATTTTTGGAGGTTTTTCCCGATCACCTGCTTCCGGGGGGACGCATGGCGGCCATCGCATTTCATTCCCTTGAAGGACGCATGGTCAAGAACCGTTTCCGGGACCTCGCAAAGGGCTGCACCTGCCCGACCGACCTTCCCTGCACCTGCGGCCTGGTTCCGAGGGGCCGACTGGTCACCCGAAAGGCCGTGAAGCCGTCGGACGAGGAAACGGCCCGAAATCCCAGGGCAAGAAGCGCCAAGCTCAGGGTTTACGAGTCATTTTGACACCTTCGCCCGCATTTTTCGCGGGCCAGATCCGATTTTGCAGAAAAAGGATGGCCGTTACGTCTTTTGTTCGGAACAGGACAAAAGGCGGCGGCTGCGCATTTCGGGAAAAAAACATCCAATTTACCTGGCTTTTTAACGTTTCCCAGGCAGGCGGCCATGGCCTCGATATCTGAAAACCGAACCTTCAAACTGGCTTCCTACCTGGTGCTGATAACAGTCCTGGTGTGCGAGCTTTTCGTATCGGTGTGGACCGAGAGCCGGTGCGTGGCAATTGGCCGCGACATTCTCAAGGCCAAGAGGACCGGCGAGGAAATCAAGAGACGGAAAAAGAGTTTCGAGGCCGAACTGGGATATCTCAAGTCCCCCCACCGGATTCTGGCCATAGGCCAGGAAAAAATGGGGCTTGGCGTGCCTACCCTGAACAATGTCGTGGTGGTGCCTGATGGAAATGAAAAATAGCAACGCGAAACGCTTCAGGGCCAGAACCCACGTGGTGGTGGCTCTGTTCACGTGTCTTTTCCTGCTGGTAATCGGCAGGGCCGCCCATCTTGCGGTAATCGACCGGCCCTTTCTGGCCAACAAGGCATTGAGCCAGTATTCCCGGAAACTGGTGACCCAGGCCATGCGCGGGGCTGTGAAGGACCGGATGCAGCAGGACATGGCCGTGACCCTCGAACTTCTGTCCGTGGCGGTTGACCCCAAGGTCATAACCGACAAGGCGGCGGCGGCGAAACTCCTCGCCTCGGCCCTCAACCTGCCCGAATCCTACATTCAAAAAAGGCTGGCCGCCAAGAGCCAGTTCGTCCGCATGGCCCGCTTCGTGGAGCCTGCCCTGGTGGACGAGATAAAGGCCCAGGCCAAGGAAGCGAAAATCAAGGGGATACTTTTCGAGCCCGACCCCAGGCGCTTTTATCCGGGCAAGACCCTTGCCGCTCAGGTTTTGGGCTACTGCGGGGCCAACGGGCAGGGCCTGGAAGGCGTGGAGCGATTTTTCAACGATGACCTGTCCGGGCGCGGCACCTCGCTTTCAGTGAAGGTGGACGCCTCCCGCCGCAGCTTTCTCACGTCCAGCCTGCCGAACCTGGACCACAGCGGCCACAACGTAATCCTGACCATTGACCGCACCATACAGGCCGTGGCGGAGGTCGAGATAGCAAAGGCCGTGGAGATAAACGAGGCCATCAGCGGAACGGTGATAGTGGTCAGGCCCCAGACAGGAGAAATCCTGGCTCTGGCCCAGGCTCCTCTAATTAATTCAAATAGTTATGGCGATCACGACGCCGGGCTCCGCAGACTGCGGGCAGTAACCGACACTTATGAACCGGGCTCCACGCTGAAGATATTCACGGCTTCGGCTGCGCTGGAATCCGGCCTTGTCACCCCGGATACCGTCTTTTTCTGCGAGAACGGAAACTACCGGGTGGGACGGCACACCATCCACGACACCCATCATTACGGCAACCTGACCCTGGCGGAAATCGTGAAGGTTTCATCCAACATCGGGGCCTTGAAGGTGGGAGCCCTGATCGGGAAAAAGAGGCTTCACGACTCGCTCAGAAGTTTCGGATTCGGCAGCCGCACCGGCATCGATTTCGGCGGCGAGGTCGGCGGCTACATGGCTCCGTTCCAGTACTGGCGCGACATCCACGCTGGCACCATCGCGTTCGGGCAGGGCATAAGCGTCACGGCCATGCAGGTGGTTGCCGGAACCTGCGCCATAGCCAACGGCGGAACCCTCATGAAGCCCTATCTCGTGTCGGCGGTTACCGATTCCGAGGGCCGGGTCATCAAGAGCTTCGGGCCGCGCGCGGTAAGACGGGCCATGTCCGAGGACACCGCCCGAAAGGTGCGGGAGATGATGGCCCTGGTGACCAGAGAAGGCGGCACGGGAACAATGGCCAAGATGGTGGGGTACTCGGTATGCGGAAAAACCGGTACTGCCCAGAAAGTGGAGAACAAGGTATACGCCAAGGGCAAGTACATAGCCTCCTTCGTGGGCTTCGTGCCCAAGGACAAGCCGGCCATCGCAATGATAGTGATCCTGGACGAACCCAGGGGAAGGCAGTACTACGGCGGCCTGGTTTCCGCACCGGTTTTCAAGGCCGTGGCCGAGCGCGCCCTGCCCCACTTCAACGTGCCGCCGGAAATCCTTCCGGAGACCGTTGTTGACGAAACCGCAGCCGTTGACGAAGCGGCCTGCTCAGACCCCCTGCCGAGCATTTCCTGGCAGGATGACGGCTCCGAAGGAAGCGCTGATACTTTTTGAGAATGATCGGCCAACCCCATGAAATCTGAAAACCTGATAAACGACCTTCACGGGGACGAGGCAGCCAACCCGGTAATCATTTCCGGCCAGCTGCCCAAAGACGCCGAAATCAGCGGGATTCACTACTCATCGGCAAGCGTCAGGCCCGGCGGGATATTCGTCGCCATCAAGGGAACGAAATCCGACGGCCACGATTACATAAAGGACGCCATCTCGCGCGGGGCCGTGGCCGTGGTGGCCGAGCGCAGCGTGGACACGGGCGGCGTCCCCCTGATCATAGTGCGGGATTCCAGAAGGGCCCTGGCCCGCCTTGCAACGACATTTCACGGTAACCCATCGGAATCGCTCACGATAATCGTGGCGACGGGCACCAATGGCAAGTCGACCGTTTCCTATTTCATAGAAAGCGTGCTTATTGCTGCGGGCTTTTCGGTGGGGGTTATCGGCACCGTCAATTACCGTTACGCTGGCAAGGCGGTCCCAAGCCCCATGACCACCCCGGACGCAGCCGATCTGCAGGCGCTTCTGGCCGAGATGCGCGACGGCGGCGTGACCCACGTGGTGATGGAGGTCTCCTCCCACGCCCTGGTCCAGGGCCGGACGCTTTTCTGCTCCATCGACGTGGCAGTGTTCACTAACCTGAGCCAGGACCACCTGGACTACCACAAGGACATGGAAACTTATTTCGGGGCCAAGGGCATTCTCTTCACAGAGTATCCCTCCAAAAACGGCAATAAGACCCTGATTTCGGTGGTCAACGGCGACGACCCATACGGCCTGCGCCTGTGCGGCGCAATCAGGACCCCGCTTCTGAGGGCGGGACTGGCCAGGGAAGCCGACATAAGGGGCGCAAACGTGGTGGCCGACGATTCGGGCATCCGGGGGGACATCGAAACCCCCGCCGGGACGGTTAAGGTGAACTCCACACTGGTCGGGATGCACAACTATTACAACGCCATGTCTGCGACTGGGGTGGGATGCGCCCTGGGCCTCGCCCCGTCGGTGATCTCGGAGGGAATCGCGGCCCTCACCCTGGTGCCGGGCCGCCTGGAGAGGGTGGAAAACGAGCTGGGACGCCATGTGTTTATCGATTACGCCCACACTCCCGATGCCCTGGAAAAGGTGCTCACCTCCCTGAACGGCATAAAAACCGGGCGGATCATAACCGTCATGGGCTGCGGCGGAGACAGGGACCGGGCCAAGCGGCCCCTCATGGGGGCGGTGGCGGCTCTTTTGTCCGATCTTCTTGTGATTACCAGTGACAACCCCAGAACCGAGGACCCGGAAGCCATCATCGCCCAGATAATTCCCGGTGCCAGCCTCCATAAGAAGGAGCTTCCGGGCGGCGCCTTTTCCGAAACCGGCTTTCTTGTGGAGCCGGACAGGCGCCGCGCCATAGCCCTCGCCATAAGGGCAACGAGGCCCGGAGACACGGTCCTGGTGGCAGGAAAGGGTCATGAGGACTATATGATCATCGGAACCCAAAAGCGCCATTTCGACGACCGCCAGGAAGCGGCAAGGGCGCTTGCGGACCTGGGCGGAGGAAATTGATGGCCATGTGGACAAAAGCCGAAATTCTTGCCGCCATCGAGGGCAGGGTGATCAAGGAAGGGCCGGTTTCGGAATTCACCGGAATCTGCCTGGATTCGCGCCTGGTCAGGCCCGGCGACATCTTCATCCCCATAGTGGGTGAGCGCCACGACGCCCACGCCTTCATCGCCGAAGTGGCCGCAAAGGGCGCGTCCCTGATAATCGTCGAGGAAAAACGCACTGGCGCCCTTCCCGAAGGGGTCACCATCATTGCGGTCCCGGACACGACCCTTGCGCTTGGCAGGCTTGCGGCCCATCACAGGCGGAAGATGGCGGCCAGAATACTGTGTCTTACAGGTACAAATGGCAAGACCACTACAAAGGAAATGCTTTTCCTCATTTTCTCGGCGGTTTTCGCCACCCTTAAAACCAAGGGCAATTTCAACAACCACATTGGCCTTCCCCTGACTCTCCTGGAGCTTCGCCCGGAGCACGCATGGGCCCTGGTGGAGGCGGGGATGAACCATCCGGGCGAGATCGCCTATCTTACGGGAATCGCAAAGCCCGACATCGGCCTTGTGAACAACGTGGGACCCGGCCACCTGGAAGGCGTGGGCAGCGTGGAGGGTGTGGCCCTGGCCAAAAAGGAGCTCATCGACGGGATGGAGTCCGGCATCGCCGTCTTAAACGCCGACGATCCCTGGGTTTCCGCCATGGCCAAGGGTTTTCGCGGAAGGGTTATCTTCTTCGGCCTGGGTGAAAAAGCGGACGTGCGGGCCACGGACCTTGCGCTCACCGAAGAAGGCCAGACCTTCACCCTCAGGTTTCCCGAAAGCTCCGTTTCCGTGAGACTGAAGGCCTTCGGACGCCACATGGTGGAAAACGCCGCCGCCGCAGCAGCAGCCGGGTATGCGGCTGGAATCGACCCCAAGATTATCGCCGAAGCCCTGGGGAGATTTGAACCGGTGGCTGGAAGGCTCGCTCCCAAACCCCTCGAAAGCGGCGTGTACCTGCTTGATGACACCTATAACGCGAACCCAAGCAGCATGGCGGCAGCCCTTGAAACCCTGGTCTCCATCAAAAAGGATGGCCGGGCCGTGGCGATTTTGGGCGACATGTTCGAGCTTGGGGCCGATTCACGAAAAGAGCACGAGAAGCTGGGTCGGCTGGTCGCAAGGCTTGGGATCGACCTGGTTTTCGTGGCCGGTGAAAACGCCCGCCACGTGGTTGCTGGCGCGGTGGGTGCCGGGATGGATGAGAAGAGAATCATGGCCTCGGACCGGGAGGGCATAAGCGCCGCTGCGGGCAGGGCTTTAAGGCCCGGAGACCGGGTTCTCGTGAAGGGCTCGCGGGGCATGGCCATGGAAAAGGTTCTCGAGTATCTGGCGCAGGCTGATTCTGCCCGCTGAAAAAGCCGGGCTTGTTTGGCAGTCAGTTGAAAATCTTAAAGTGAAGAGGCTGGTGAAAAACGATGAGCCGCAAGGCGTTCGAAAAGCCGATTAGTAAACGTACCAAATGTACGTGGCGGAATCGGCTTTGAAGAACAACACTGCGGATCGCGTTTTTCGACGGCCTCTTCCGGGGCGGGGGCACCCACCATGTTTTACTACCTTCATCTGCTGGCGTCGGATGTATCGTTTTTCAGGGTATTTCAATATATTACGTTTCGTACCATATATGCAACAGTCACTGCTCTCGTCATCTCCTTCCTGCTCGGCCCTTACACCATAAGGCTTCTGCGCCGCCTGAAGGCAGGGCAGCCCATAAGGCTCGACGGCCCCGAATCCCATTACGACAAGAAAAACACCCCCACCATGGGCGGGGTTCTCATTCTCATAGCCCTGATTCCGGCCACCCTTTTATGGGCTGACCTGGCCAGCATCCACGTCTGGGTGGTGCTTTCGGTCACCATAGGAAGCGGCCTTGTGGGCTTCGTGGACGACTACAAAAAGGTGAGCAAAAAAGACCCCAAGGGCCTTCCCGGAAAACAGAAGCTCCTGTTCCAGTCTTTGGTGGCAGCCGCCGCCTGCACGGCCCTTGTAACGCACCCCGGTTTCGACACGCATCTCAACGTCCCGTTTTTCAAGGCCTTCCGCCCGGACCTCGGATGGCTCTACGTGCTGTTCGGAATGCTGGTGATAGTGGGTGCGTCCAATGCGGTAAACCTGACCGACGGCCTCGACGGCCTGGCCATCGTGCCAGTCGCCGTAACTGCGGGCACCTATCTATTATTCGCCTACGTTGCGGGCAACATCAAGTTCGCCACCTATCTCCAGGTTCCCCACGTTACCGGGGCGGGCGAAGTGGCTGTTTTCTGCGGGGCCCTCGTGGGGGCCTCCCTGGGCTTTCTCTGGTACAACTGCCATCCTGCGCAGATGTTCATGGGCGACGTCGGCTCACTGGCCCTGGGCGGGGCCCTGGGGAGCGTCGCAGTCACCACAAAGCAGGAACTCACCCTGGTGATCGTAGGGGGCCTCTTTGTTGCCGAAGCCGTTAGCGTAATGATTCAGACCGGGTGGTTCAAATATACCAGAATCCGTTTCGGAACGGGTAGAAGAATTTTTAGAATGGCCCCCATGCATCATCATTTCGAAAAAATGGGCTGGCCCGAAACCAAGGTTACGGTCCGCTTCTGGATCATAGCCGTTCTTTTGGCGCTTCTGTCCCTCAGCACCCTGAAATTGAGGTAAGACCTTGGACATCTTCGGAAAAAAGATACTCGTGGTGGGGCTTGCCAGAAGCGGCGACGCGGCGGCCCGTTTCTGCCTGGGGCGCGGTGCGGTGGTCACCGTGGCGGACGCAGCGTCCTCCCCCACCCTTGCCGAAAGGGCGGAAAAACTCCGCGCCCTGGGTATCACGGTTGTTCTGGGCTCCCAGGAGGACGAGCTTTTTCACGCTGCCGATATAATCGTGTTGAGCCCCGGAGTTCCCCACACCCTGGCCCCCATCGTGGAGGCGAAAAAAAGGGGCGCTCTGGTGATGGGCGAAATGGAGCTCGCCTGCCGTTTCGTAGAGGCCGACCTGATAGCGGTTTCCGGTACGAACGGCAAGACCACATGCACGACGCTTTTGTCCAAAATGCTGGAAAAGACCTTCGCCAACGTGCTTTTGGGCGGCAACATCGGCGACCCCCTTATCGGCTACGCGGACCGGAGCGAGAAGGCCGACTGCGCGGCTGTGGAGGTGTCGAGTTTTCAGCTCGACACCATAATCGACTTTCACCCCCTTGTGTCGATTCTCCTGAACGTGACGGACGATCACCAGGACCGCTATTCCGGCATGAAAGATTACGCGGCCTCCAAGGAAAGGCTCTTTCTCAACCAGACCGAAAACGATTTCGCCGTGTTGAACGGCAAGGACGGCTACATAAGGGAAATGGCCCCAAGGATCAAGGCGAAGAAGTTTTTCTTCGCGGGCCGTCGGGAAAACGAGGCCGGGGCGGACATCCACAGGGACCGCATCGAATTTTTCCTTCCGGGAGGCGCGAACTGGACGCTCTCGCTGGAAAAGATGAGCCTCGCGGGCGAACACAACCGGGAAAACGTGGCGGCGGCGGCCCTTGGGGCCTATCTTGCGGGCGCGAAAGCCCAGGGCATCCAGGCCGCCCTGGACGAGTTCACGGGCCTGGCCCACCGCCTGGAATTCGTGGCCGAAATCAACGGCGTCCGCTACTACGATGACAGCAAGGGAACCAACGTGGACGCGGTTCTCCGCGCCCTGGAGGGCTTCGACGAGCCCCTGGTGCTCATAATGGGGGGGCGCGACAAGGCCAGCGATTTCACCGTGCTAAGGGACATGGTCCAAAAAAAGGTGAAGCTCCTGATTCTCGCCGGGGAGGCCGGGCCGGTCATCGGCAAGGCCCTTTCGGGAACCACCGCCATAGAGACCGCGCCGAACGTGCCGGAGGCAGTGAGGATGGCGGCGCGGGCAGCAAAACCGGGCTGGGTGGTGCTCCTGTCTCCTGGATGCGCCAGCTTCGACGCCTACAACTCCTACGCGGAAAGAGGGAGGGACTTCTGCCGGGCCGTGCGCAGCCTGGTTCAATAGATAGAAACTGTGGATATTATAGGTTTCAAATCAGTCGGCCTTTTAACAACACGTTGAAAAAGGCTGGATATGAAGCCTGTCCAAAAACGATGAAGCACGACACAGCAATTCGCGTTTTTAGACAGGCTGATAAGGACCGGCTGAAACGTCCTCAGGAACATAGTCAACAGAATAAGGAACAGCGTTTCACTGAAAAGGACATGGGGCAATGAGAGGCAAGGGCGGGGCGACAGGAAAAAGGGTATCCACCAGGGGTCTGGACGTGGCTCTCGTGGTGGGGGTAATGGGCCTGGCGGGAATCGGCCTGGCGATGGTCTACAGCGCAAGCACTGCTTGGGCTCTTAAAATGCACGGCGCGGAAACATATTTCATAAAAAGGCAGATAGTCTACTTTCTTGCAGGAATTACGGCTTTCTACGTGGCCTACAGGATTCCCTACCAGATATACCGGAGCCTGGCCTACCCTCTTCTGGCCCTTACGGGCCTGCTTCTGATTTTGGTGCATGTTCCGGGCATAGGGCACTCCGCAGGCGGCGCGACCAGATGGATAAAGCTTCCGGGAATGATGTTCCAGCCTTCTGAACTGGCCCGTATAGCGATAGTGGTCTACTACGCCTATTCCATGACCAAGAAGCAGAAGGTGATGCAGAATTTCTACCTGGGAATCCTGCCCCACATCCTGGTCACGGGCCTTTTGTGCGGGCTTTTGCTCACACAGCCCGACTTCGGCTCCTCGGTTCTTCTTGTGGGCGTAAGCGGCCTGATGCTCTTCATCGGCGGGGCAAGGACCTCCACCCTTTTGTTCATGGGAAGCTACGCCTTTGTCCTGGGCCTGTCCCTCATCATGGGCTCCGAGTACAGGTCTGAAAGGTTTCTGGCCTTTCTGAATCCCTGGCTCTACGAAAACGACCAGGGCTACCAGATATGCCACTCCCTCATGGCCTTCGGCACGGGCGGGGTCAACGGGTCCGGGTTCGGCGACAGCATCCAGAAGCTGCTTTACCTTCCGGAACCCCACACGGATTTCATTTTCTCAATAATCGGCGAAGAGGCTGGTTTGAGGGGCGTCGTATTCGTGGTGGGCCTCTACGGGCTGGTCCTGTGGAGGGGCATCGATATCTCCCGCAGGTCGAACACCATGTTCGGCTCTTACCTGGCCATGGGCATAACCGCCGGAATCGGGATGCAGGCTTTTGTAAACATGGGCGTCGCCATGAGCCTTCTTCCGGCCAAGGGGCTCACCCTGCCCTTTTTGAGCTACGGCGGAAGCTCGCTTCTTCTGAACATGGCGGCAGTGGGCATTCTCTGCAACATAGGCGCAAAACGCCGCCCCAGGCTGGCGGCGGCAAAATCGCCATCAAGGGCCGAGGCGAACAGCCGCATCGGGAGAATGCCGTGGCCAAGCCCAGCCATGTAGGAATCATCATCGCGGGCGGCGGAACCGGGGGACACCTGTTCCCCGGCATCGCCGTTGCCCAGGCCGCGAAAAGGCTCGATCCCGGCGTGCGGGTGCTTTTCGTTGGCACGGACAAGCCCTTTGAAAGGGACGCAACCCAAAGGGCCGGGTTTGAGCACAAAAGCATAGCTGTGGAAGGACTCAAACGCAGGAGCCTTTGGAACAAGCTGATCGCCCTGGTGAAACTCGTCGGGGCGATTTTCACGTCTTTCGGAATTATCTGGAAATTTTCGCCTGACATCATTCTCGGAGTCGGTGGCTACGCTTCCGCCCCCTGCCTTCTGGCCGGATTCCTTATGGGGAAGAAACTTGCCATCCAGGAACAGAACGTGGCCCCCGGAATCACCAACAAGATTCTTGGGCGTCTTGTCGGCAGGATTTACGCCTCCTTTAATGAGAGCGGGCAGTTTTTTCCCGGCTCGAAAATCCTGGTGACCGGAAACCCGGTGCGCCTGTCCTTCATGGACGGATTGAGCGGTGAAAAGGCCCCTGAGCGCACCGCTGCCCCGGCCTTCACCGTTCTCATCACGGGAGGAAGCCAGGGCGCGCACGGCATGAACGTTGCCGTTTCCGAGGCCCTGAAAACCGAGGCGTTGAGGCTTGCGGGAATCTCTTTCATCCACCAGACCGGGGAAGCCGACCTTGCCATGATGGAAGAGGCCTATCGGGATTGGGGCGGCAGGTACGTGGTGCAGGCCTTTTTTCACGACATGGACAGGCGCTACGCGGCGACCGATCTGGTGGTCTGCCGGGCCGGGGCCACCACGGTGGCGGAACTGACGGCCCTGGGGAAGCCCGCTGTTTTCGTGCCCTTTCCCTTTGCCGCCGACAACCACCAGGAAAAGAACGCAAGGGCCCTTGAGGCGTCCGGCGCGGCAAGGGTGATAATTCAGAAGGACCTTTCGGGAAAGGTCTTCGCCGACACGGTGATCGAACTTTCCGAGAATCCTTCAGCCCTCAGGGAAATGGCCGAGGCCTCCAAAAGGCTCGGAAGGCCAAGGGCCGCAATGGACATAGCCGCCGACATGGCGGCCTGGATTTCCGGGCCGGAGAAGCCTCTATAGAATTCAAGGCTCCGCCGGAAGGCGGGGTCCGGGGCGCCTCAAGCGCGCTAAGCAGCCGTTGCAACGGAAAGCCACGGGAGGGAAAAGCATGTACCGGAAAAAGTATCACATCCACTTCGTGGGCATCGGCGGCATCGGCATGAGCGGCATAAGCGAGGTGCTTTTAAGCAAGGGCTACCTGGTGTCGGGAAGCGATCTCAAGTCGAGCGACATCACCCGCAGGCTGGCCGCCCTGGGCGGAATCATCCATGAGGGCCACTTTGCGGAGCACGCCACGGGGGCCGACGTTGTGGTGGTGTCCTCGGCGGTTGCCCCGAACAACCCGGAAGTGGTGGCGGCCAGGAACGCGGGCATCCCCGTTATCGCCAGGGCCGAGATGCTGGCCGAACTCATGCGGCTCCAGTTCTCCGTAGCGGTGGCCGGTTCACACGGGAAGACCACGACTACCAGCATGGTGGCCACGGTGCTGGCTGCGGGCGGCCTCGACCCCACGGTGGTGGTGGGGGGAAAGGTCAAGGCCCTGGGCACCAACGCGGTGCTTGGCCAGGGCGACTACATCGTGGCCGGGGCCGACGAGAGCGACGGCTCCTTTCTGAAAATGAGCCCAACCATAGCGGTTGTCACCAACATCGACCGCGAACACATGGATTTCTACGCCGACCTGGACGAGATCAAGGACTGCTTCGCCCGTTTCCTGGAGCGCCTGCCCTTCTACGGCCTTGCCGTGCTCTGCCTGGACTGCCCGTCGGTCCAGGACATCATCCCCACGGTCAAAAGGCGCATGGTGACCTACGGATTTTCGCCCCAGGCCGATTTCTCGGCCCTGGACGTGCGTTCATCGGGAGGGGGCAGCGTCTTTGCGGTGTCCCACAAGCAGGAGCTTTTGGGCGAAATCACCCTTGGCGTGCCGGGCCGCCACAACGTTTCCAACGCCCTTGCGGCGGTGGCCGTGGGCCTTGAGCTTTCGGTGGATTTCAAAACCATAGCCGAGGCCCTTTCCGGGTTCCAGGGCGTGGGCCGCAGGCTGGAGCTTAAAGGCGAGCGCAACGGTGTGATGGTGATAGACGATTACGGCCATCATCCCACCGAAATTGCCGCCACCTTCGCGGCCATACGCGACGCGTGGCCCAGGCGGCGGCTGGTGGTGGTTTTCCAGCCCCACCGGTACTCGCGCACCAAGGCCCTTTTCGAGGACTTCTCGCGGGCCTTCTACATGGCGGACAAGCTTATAATGCTGCCCATTTACGCGGCTTCCGAAAAGCCGATGGAAGGCGTGGACTCGAGAAACCTCTGCGCCAGCATAACCCGCCACGGCCACAAGAGCGCTGTTGCGGTGTCCGGCAAGAACGAGGCCATAGACATCCTTTGCGCGGAAACCAGGGCGGGCGACATGGTGCTCACCCTGGGAGCGGGCGACGTTTGGCAGGTGGGCGCGGCCTTTCTGGAAGCAGGGGACTAGGCCCGTGGCGATACCCGGCGACTTCCGCGACTGGCTCTCGGAGCGATTCGGGCCTTGCGCCCGATTCGGCGAGCCCATGAGCCGCCACACGAGCCTTGGCGTGGGAGGCCCTGCGGAAGCCTGGATTTCGGTGCCGGACCTTCCGGGACTTATCGAGCTTGTTTCAAAAATGCGGCAGGCGGGCCTTTCCTGGCGCATAACCGGCAGGGGCACCAACCTCTGGGTGAGGGACGAGGGGCTTTCCGGGGTGGTGATGACCCTGGGAAAGGGCTTCACCGGCATCGGCCTTATCGGCGAAGACAGCGGCCTAATCCTGGTTAGGGCCGGGGCCGGGGCCTCACTTTCGGCCCTTTGCCGCTTCGCCATAAAGCACGGCTTTTCCGGTATGAACTTCGCGGTGGGCATACCCGGATCGGTGGGCGGGGCGGTTTCCGGAAACGCCGGAACAGCGGCGGGCTGCGTGGCGGACAGGATCACGGGCCTCGAAATCATTACGCCTGACGCCGCCCCAAGGCGCATTGACAGGAATGACCTCGATTTTTCGTACAGAAGCCTTGCCCGCGCAGCCGAATTCTTCGGCTCCCCCGAAAGGCCCTCCATCATAACCGGGGCCATTTTCGCCCTTAAGCCCGGAAACGGCGATGAAATCGCAGCCGAGGCCGAGGCCCTGGCGGCCCGGAGAAAGGCCAGCCAGCCCTGGGGAGTGAAAAGCGCGGGCTGCTTTTTCAAAAATCCGAAAGGCGCGAGCGCGGGCCAGCTTATAGACAAGGCGGGCCTGAAGGGCCTTCGGGTGAATGATGCCCTGGTGTCGCCCGTTCACGCGAACTTTCTGGTCAACGCGGGCCACGCCTCGTCATCGGATTTTCTGGCCCTGGTGGAGATGGTCAAAGGCGAGGTGAAAAAAACCTTCGGAGTTGAACTGGAACTTGAAGTGATCACGCCCGGCGACTGAGAAGCCAAAGGCCCGACTGGCGGGGCGGAATCCGTTTTCAAACGACAATTTCAAACAAAAATATTTTTTTCAAAAGCGGGAAGCGGCAATGAAGCTCTGGAACAGAGAAAAGCCCGTAAAGAGGAATCTTTACAAGAAAAAGCCAGTCCCCGTCATGACCCCGAAACAGAAGCTGGTCTGGGCGGCGGGTATTTGCGCGGTGGTGGGGATAATGACCCTTTTCGGCCTTTCGGTGGTGGCGGCCTATGATCTGGCCATTCAAAGCCCGCTCTTCGCCGCTTCCAGGGTTGACGTAACCGGAAACAAGCGCCTGGACGCCAGCGAAATCCTCGAACAGGCCCGGATAGCCCCTGACGCCAACGTGCTTGCAATAAACCTGGACGAAGCCAGGGCGCGTCTTAGCGCCCATCCCTGGATAGCCTGGGCCTCGGTTTCGAGAAGGCTTCCCGACCGCCTGGAAATAAGCGTCCGCGAGCATACCCCCATGGCGGTTCTTTTCATGGGGCACAAAAAATACCTCATGAACACCGAGGGGCAGGCGTTCAAGCTCTTCGAGGAGGGGGACCCCGAAGGTCTCTGCGAGGTCAGGGGCCTTAAGCTCACCGATGTGTCCATAAAGGGCGAGCCCATGAGAAGGTCGGCAAAGGCGGTGGTGGACTTTCTGAACCTTATGCAGGCGGTGGGTTTCCCCATTCCGCCAGCCTCCGTGACCGGCCTTTATGCCGACCCCGACGTCGGCCTTTCAGTCACTGCCTTTGATCCGCCGATCACGGTTTTCATGGGATGGGACCATTACGATGAAAAAGCCGCCCGCCTGAAAAGGGTGGTTTACGAGCTTGGCAGGGAAAAGGGTCTGGCGGCCAAGTCCATCGACCTTTCCAAGGACGACCGCATAGTGGTCCGGCCCGTGCCCGAAGCCGCGCAAATCCGAAAAAAAGCCCGCAAGGAGGCATGAAAATGGGCAGGGAACCTGAACTGGTGGCAGGGCTCGACATCGGCACCACCAAAATATGTGCGGTGGTGGGCGAAGTCTCAAGCTCCGGGGTGAACATAGTGGGCATAGGCTGCCATCCCTCGGTGGGCCTTCACAAGGGCGTGGTGGTCAACATCGAGGCCACGGTGGAATCCATTCAAAGGGCCGTGGACGAGGCCGAGAAGATGAGCGGCTGCGAAATCTCCAACGTTTACGCTGGGATAGCGGGCGGCCACATCAAGGGATTCAACAGCCACGGCGTGGTGCCAATAAAGGGCAAGACCATCACCCAGACCGACGTGGACCGGGTGATCGAGGCCGCGCGGGCGGTATCCATTCCCATGGACCGGGAGATGCTCCACGTCCTGCCCCAGGAATACATCCTGGACGGCCTTGGGGGGATCAAGAACCCGGTGGGCATGACTGGCGTTCGCCTGGAGGCCCGCATCCACATCGTAACCGGCGCGGTGGCCTCGGCCCACAACATCATAAAGTGCGCCACCAAGGCCGGGCTGGACGTCATCGACATAGTGCTTGAGCCCATCGCCTCCTCCGAGGCGGTTCTCATGCCCGATGAAATGGAAGTGGGCACAGCCCTTATCGATATCGGCGGCGGCACCACAGATCTGGCCATTTTCGCCAACTCCCACATAAAGCACACCTTCGTGCTGGCCCTGGGCGGAAACAACCTTACCAACGACATAGCGATCGGCCTTCGCACCCCCATAGCGGACGCCGAAATGCTGAAGAAAAAATACGGTTCATGCGCAAGCTCCAAGATAAGCAAAGAGGAAATAATAGAGATACCCGGAGTGGGCGGGCGCACCGCCCGGAGGCTCCAGCGCCAGATACTGGGGGAAATCCTGGAGCCGCGCGTTGAGGAGATGTTCGCCCTGGTTCAGCAGGAAATCATCAGGGCCAGGATGCAGCATTACATGGCGGGCGGGCTGGTCTTAACCGGCGGCGCGGCCCTTCTGGACGGCATGACCGAGGCCGCCGAAAGGGTCTTCAACGTGCCCGCGCGCATAGGAAAGCCTCACGGGATCACCGGTTACGTGGATGCGGTGAACAACCCCATGTACGCCACGGGAGTGGGCCTGGTGCTTTACGGGGCGCGCCGGCAGACCCCCACCCAGTTTCGGATCAGGGACAAGAACCTTTTCGAGCGCGTCATTTCGCGCATGAAGCGCTGGTTCAAGGATGCGATGTGAGGAAGCGTCAACAGGCCCATGAAAAGGCGGTGAAAGGCCCTAAGCCGCCCGCCGCTTTTCATCAGCCCGTTGAAGGCCCTCGAAAGTTAACCCGGTCATTTTGTGAAACAACACCATTCGCCAAACACAGTCCAAGCGGGAAACATCATTAGCTTTGAACAAAAAGGGAGGAAGAACATGGCTGACATATACACCTACGTCGAGGGAACCTCACCGGCCAAAATCAAGGTAATAGGCACCGGGGGGGCCGGGTGCAACGCGGTGAACAACATGATAGACGCCGGAATCACGGGCGTAGATTTCATCGTGGCCAACACGGACGTTCAAGCCCTGGAGCGCTCCAAGGCCCTGAACCGCATCCAGCTGGGCGAACGCCTGTGCCAGGGCATGGGCGCGGGCGGCGATCCCGACACCGGGCGCGACGCGGCCAAGGAAAGCCGCGACTCCATCCGCCAGGCACTTGAAGGCGCGAACATGGTATTCATCGCCACCGGCCTCGGCGGCGGCACCGGCACCGGCTCCGCGCCCGTGATAGCCGAAATATGCAAGGACATGGAAATCCTCACCGTGGCCGTGGTGACCACCCCCTTTGAATGGGAGCTGGGCAGAAGGGCTTCCCTTGCCGACAGCGGCCTGAACGCGCTCAAGGAGCAGGCGGACACCGTCATAACCATTCCAAACGAAAAAATGCTGAAGCTGGCAGACGCCAACGTCCGGGCCCTGGACATTTTCAAGCAGGCCGACGAGGTGCTCATAAACTCGGTCAAGGGCGTGAGCGAGCTCATCATAAAGCCGGGTTACATCAACCGCGACTTCAAGGACCTTAAAAAGGTCATGACCAAGTCGGGCCTTGCCCTCATGGGCATAGGGGCGGCGGAAGGCGACAACAGGGCCGAGGTCGCGGCCAAGGCGGCCCTTTCCCATCCCCTCCTGGAAGACGTCAAGGCAATCGGCGCCCACGCGGTCCTGATCAACATAACCGCCGGAAGCGACCTTACCATGGCTGAAATGTACAAGGCCGCGAAGTACATCACCAACGAAACAGGCAGCCAGGCCGAGGTTTTCTTCGGGTTCGTCATCGATGATTCCCTTGGGCAGTTCCTCCAGGTCACGGTGATCGCAGCCGGAATCAGCCAGTCGAAACCGGTGTGCCTTCAAGCCGCGCCCGTGAAAGACGACAAGAAGGCGGCGGGCAAGGTGGTCAGCCTGCCCCAGCCCGAACCCGAAAACGTGTTCCAGAACCTGAAGGACATTTTCAGGGCAAGCGGCGGGATAAGCGTCGCGCCTTCCATTCTGCCCGGCCAGGCAGGCAAGATGCAAAAATCCACCCAGGCGGAAGATTCCTTTCCCGACCCCTACGACATGAAAAACGCCACGGGCGACAACCAGTACGAAAGCCCCGCCTTCCTGCGCAAGCAGGCGGTCGCAGGCGGAGGGCTCAAGTAGCAGCCGGAAGCGCCGTCAGCCGCTTCCATTCCCTTTTTCGGAAGACCCCGGCCAGGGGGGCGAATTTTCCCGCCCCCCTGGCCTATCCTTTCATGCTTGACTTAAAGACCGTCTCGGCTATCCTCGGGAAAGCCGTTTCGGTTCCGATTCTGTCCTTGACCGATTGATGCACCCGCCGCCGAAATCCCCGGGAAAGGCATTATAAAGTGGGCCTCTCATTCAAAGAAACCGGCCCCGCCTCAAAAAGCCTTCGAGGCCGCACCACCGTGGCGCTGTGCTACCCCAACACCTACGCCGTGGGCATGGCGAGCCTGGGGTTTCAGACGGTTTACAGGCTTTTTAACGAAAACGAATCAACCGCCTGCGAGCGGGTTTTCACGGACAGCACGGAGCGCTCCGGCCCGGTTTCCCTGGAATCCGGAAAACCGCTGAAATCCTTCGACATCCTGGCCTTTTCCCTCTCCTTTGAAAGCGATTACTTAAACGTCGTTTCCATGCTGGGTGCCGGTGGCGTCCCCCTTCTTTCGTCCGAGAGAACCGGCGCGCACCCGCTGGTGATCGCGGGAGGCGTGGCCTCCTTCATCAATCCCGAACCCCTGGCCCCCTTCGTGGACCTCTTTCTTCTGGGAGAGGCCGAGGCGGTCCTTCCGGGCTTTCTGGGCATGTTTGACCCGAAACGGGACAGGTCTGAGATGCTCGCCGACATGGCCCGGAGCCTTCCCGGCGCATACGTCCCCGCCCTTTACGTCCCGGAGTGGGACAAAAACGGCCATCTTGTGTCATTTTCGCCCATATCGGGCGCGCCCGAAAAAGTCCGCCGGGTGCACGCCAAAGACTCCCCGGATTTTCCCACCGAGTCCTCTTTCGTAAGCCCGGACGCCGCATTCGACTCATTCCTCGTGGAGGTGGCCAGGGGCTGCCCCCACGGGTGCAGGTTCTGCGCGGCGGGCTACGTCTACCGGCCCGTCCGGTTCCGAACGCTTGAAATGCTCAAGGACTCGGTTGACCGGGGCCTTTCGCTCACCAGTAAAATCGGGCTTCTTGGAGCCGCCGTCACCGACCTGCCTTGCCTTTCCGAGCTTTGCCAATATGCGGTGGAGCGCGGTGCGAGGCTCGCCTTCTCGTCTCTCAGGGCCGACGCCATGACCCCCGAAATCGCCCGCGCCATGGCGTCCGCAGGAGCCAAGACCGCCACCATCGCCCCGGACGCCGGAAGCGAGAGAATGCGCCGGGTGATCGGCAAGGGGATTACAGAAGATGACGTTTTGAACGCTGCGGAAATGCTGGTGGCCGCAGGGGTCCCAAATCTCAAGCTCTACTTCATGGCGGGCCTTCCCCACGAGACCCTGGCCGACGTGGACGCCATAGCGGCGCTCACCAGAAAGGTCAAAACGGCCTTTCTGGGCCAGAGCAAAAAAAAGGGGAGGATGGGCCAGATCGTGGTGAACGTCAGCTCCTTCGTGCCCAAGCCCGTCACGCCCTTCCAGTGGGCGGCCATGGACACCGTGGAGACTCTCGCTTTGAAGATGAAAAGGATAAGGGAGGGATTGAAGGGCCTTGCCAACGTGACCGCGCGCACCGACGTTCCGCGCCACGCCTTCATCCAGGCCCTTTTGTCGCGGGGGGACCGAAGGACGGGGGAAATTCTTCAGGCGGCCCTCAAAAACCAGGGCAACTGGCCGAAAACCTTGAAGGAATCGGAAATCGACCCGGCCTTTTACGTCAACCGCGAGCGCCCCGCAGCCGAGCTTTTCCCCTGGGATTTCATAGAGCACGACGTCTCGAAAAAAACCCTCCACCGCCTCTGGGAAAAATCCCGCGAAGACGCCCTCGCCCCAGACCTGCCCGCGCCGCCCACGTTCCAGAAGACCTGATTCATGCGGCCCTTCGTGTCGTAGCTGCGGGAAATAGATTAGACTAAATGTAACGTGCATGAAAAACAGATGCCAATTCATGGTATGCTTGACTTTTAAGACAAGAAAAATTTTTCATAATATTAATTGCCATATATTAATAAAATAAAAAAATTATGCACGCTAACAACATCATCAAAATACTTCATAAACATAAATAGATATACCATACATAATAAGCTGTTAAATATAATTGCCAAAGTCATAAAATCATTAAAATTTGAATTGATATTTTTAAATTTGTAATAAATTTTTAAAATAACCGATATAAATAATAATACTTTCGATACCAATATGCCACTTTTAAGCCACATATATGAAGGTATAACATCGTGATATCTATTAATACTTGATAATACAGTAGTAATAATAAGCCAAATAAAAAAATTAATAAGCACATTAGTACAAAATTTTTTATAACTCGTCATGTACCGGTATCCGATCACATAGTACCAACATCGATGTTTCACGCGACCTTGTTCATGCGGCCCTTTTCGTCGTAGCCGTAGGAGACCGAGTAGCCCGCGCCCACGGAGAAGCAAAACCGTCCGGCAGATGTTTGACTTTTACATGTCAGACAATTTCTTGAGCTTTATAAATAAGTAGATAACCTCCACATATTCTTTAATCTTTGTTCTATATCTTGACCTATTTCAGTGACAATTTTTTCACTTTCAGACGAAGGCGCGTAAAGATAATTCCCATAAACATCATCGTGTCTGAGTTCAAAATTTATTCCTCTGGCTTTAAGAATCCATCTTCTTGCATCAGGTCCATCAATCATCTTGATAATATCTATTGAATATTCATTCTTTAAAAACTGTATTAACTTATCAAAGCCTTCCCATCCAGGAATTGCACAAATGTCAACTTCTAAGGGCTGGTTCGGTTTTATATTGAATAAAACTGGTTTATGCAATTTATCACCTCGAAAGTCCAAGTGTTGCATCAACATTAGCATTCGATCTTTGAGATCCTTTAACCACATATCTCCAGACATCATCCTCTTTCAGACCTTTTTCATGTGCTTTTTGAATAACTTCTTGTAAAGTTATAGGATGCGATAATGCTTCTGCAGCAACTCTGTCCGCCATTAAGTCTATTGCCTGCAATTTTGAGAGGGGTTTTTACCAGCCAGACTCTTATTGGAGCCCTCAATATCCCTCAGCCGCCAAACATCGCCTTTGCCAGCAGGGTCACCGGGTGGACGACCTTGTAGGGGGTGTGGGCCTCGATCTGCCACTTGCAGGTTTCGCAGTCCGTCACCACCACGTCCGGGTTTTCCGCCGCGATCTGGCCAAAGAGCTTCTCCCCAACGTCCGTTGCAACCTTCGCGTATTCCTTTTTAAACCCGTAGGTTCCCGAAAGCCCGCAGCACTCGGTGGCGGGCATGACAAGTTTAAGCTCCGGTATGCGCCTTAAAATGTCCACCGTGTGCACCGCCCCGCCCATGCGCGAGAGGTGGCAGGGCGCGTGATAAACGGCCTTTACGGGCACGGGTTTCAGTTCGGGCAGGTTTCCGGCTGCGGCCTCCTCGGCCAGAAAACGGGTTATGAACCGGATTCGCGGGGCGATCCTGCTGTTATCTATGGATAAAATGTTAGGATACTCGTTTGTCAGCGCGTAGGCGCAGGACGACGACGAGGCCACGATGGCGACGTCCCTGCCCGCCGCCGCTTTCAGGGCGTCCACGTTGTGCCGGGCGTTTTTCTGCGCCTTTTTTATGAAGCCGTTGGCGATCAAAGGCACTCCGCAGCACTTTTCGTTGGTAATGGCCACCCCGTAGCCAAGGGCGTTCAGCACCCTCACCACGTTGTTTCCAAGCTCGTGGTCGAAATAATTGACGTAGCAGCCGGTGAAATAGACCAGTTTTCGGGAAAACTTCGCCTGCTCGTCGGCCCTTTTGGCGAATTTCCGGCGAAAGGTGCCGCTGGCGTATTTGGGCATCTGGGCGGAATCCGAAATCCCCACAAGGCGGTCCATGCCCCATTTCACGGCCCTGTTCCGGGTCATGGCGTTGACCACGGAAGGAAACAGGGTTGCGGCGCTTCCGGCAAGATCGGTGCGGCTCATGAAAAAGTCGCGGGGCCGCAAGGCGCTTTTGGCGTGGCGGTGCCGGGCCTTCTGGATGATGTCGGCGATCCGCACGTCCGACGGGCACACGATCTCGCAGCGCTTGCAGTTGGTGCAGTAGGAAAGCGTGTCGTCCACCAGTTCCGGGTTTTTTATGCGCAGCCGCTCGGTGTCCGGGCCGCTCGACTTGGGGCCCGGATAGAGGGGTGTCACCCGCGCCACCGGGCAATAGGCGGTGCAGACGGTGCATTTTATGCAGTGGTCGAAACTTATGTTTTCAAGATCGATCATTTCAATTCCCGAAAAAATCGAAAAATTCCATCATATCCCAGTCGGCGTTTTTGAAAGCGCCATGACCCGGCCCGCCGCGAAGTAGCCTGTGGCTATGGCCACACCTGAGCCGCTCCCCTCCCTGACAGGGTCGTAGCCCGAAAGCACAGCGCCCGCGCAGAAAAGGTTCGTTACGGTGCGCCCGTCGGCGTCCCTGGGGTTCGCGTTTTCGTCCACATTCACGCCAAAGGAGAGGAAGGGGTGGCTCTCATCCCCAAGAAATTTTGACGAATACCAGGTGTTGCGGGGCAGGGTCCTGTCGAGAGCCAAGTTTAAAATAGGCTCCTCCACCGCGTCGAAGCGGCTTTTTAGGCCCCCCGAAAAAAAACTGCCCGTGGCCAGGATGAAAAAGCGGGCGCTCATGGCGTCCTCACCCGCCTGATGGGTGCTTAGAAAGCGAAGCTTTCCGCCCTCGATCCTTCCCCCGGTCACCCTGTCCCCCGCTATGAAGACCCCGCCCCTGGCCGCGAACCGGGCTTTCAGGGCCGCGTCCAGCCTCATCCCCAGAAGGGAGGGCGGAAGGGTGGGCACCTCGTAGATGAGTCGGCCCGCAAGGAGCGAGAGCCGCTTTTCCGCGCCGCGCCTGGGGGATGTGCCCAGAAAGGCCGGGACCGCCACGAAATCGGCGCCCGGGGCGATTTCCTTAATCTGCTCCGCAACCTCACCAAGCCTGGATTCGGTGTCGAAAAGCCTTGCTATGTCTATGGAGCGAAGCTCGCGGGGGTTTTTGCCCTGGGGCGCTATGGGCGGAAGGGTGAGCGAGCCGGTGGAAATTTTCCAGTCCGAAAAAAGCGGGTTTTTCGCAAGGTTCGCGGCGGCGAGCCTTGGGTGAAAGTCGCGGAAGCCCTTGAAATTCAATATGGCGAGGCATCGCCTTGTCTCGAAGGCGGTTTTCACAAGCTCGGAAAAAACGCCCTCAGGCGAAAGATAGGCGGGCTTCACCGTGCCAAGGGCGGTGACGTGAAAATGGTTTTCGTCTCCGTTATCGCAGTACGGAAGACCAGCGCAGGCGGTTTCCTCCTGGAAAAAGGCGAGGCTCGCCCGAAGGGTATTCTCCCCTACCCTTGCGTAGGGGTGGCCGGGGCGGGCCGCAAGAAATTCCGGCATGGAGGAAAAGGGCTCGCGGGCCACGCCGCCATCCGCCGTGCGGCCAAGAAGATCGATGCAGCCCGACGAAAAATGAAGGGCGCTCACCCCGGCGCTTATGATGGCGGTTGAAAGCCCGGAGTCGGCGCAGCGGATTCCCGCGATCAGCCCGGCCATGCCCCCGCCGATGATTACCACGTCGTATTTCATTCGTCCTCCACCTTTTCCAGGCGGATCAGGTCAAAGGTGGGCTCCTCCGCGCTTTTCGGCGGTGCGGGCTCGTCTGCCAGCCCGAAAAGGCCCGCGTAAATCCAGTGGGAAAATTCCATTTCCCGCAAGGCGTCCCCCCAGAGCACGGGCTTGATGCCCTTCCAGCGCTCCTCCATGAAGCCTTTCAGCATCCCTATGGCGTTCTCGCCGGAAACCCCCGCTGTCTCGTTCAGAATCCCCGCCGCCCGGTATGCGCAAAGGGCCCCCTGGCACGGCCCCATGCCAAGCCTTGTGCGCCGCCTTAAATCAATGATGTCGGTAACGAGCTGATTTTTGATGGTGTAATCCACCTCGCCGGTTGTGACCATCTCGCATTCGCACACAAGTCCGTAGGAGTCCGGGTCGTCGCTTAAAATCCTTTTTACCTCGTCCCCGTGGCGGAAATGGGTTGCCCCCACCACCGACCGGGGAACGCCTGAAAAGCCCTTCACCGCCTTTTTTTCGGGAATCTTCAGCTCCGAGCCCGGAAGAGGCTGGGTGGAGGTGGTGCAGGGGGCCTCGACCTGGAGCTTCTTCGCCACGAGATCGGTGGCGTACTGGGCCATGAGGCGGTAAGTGGTGAGTTTTCCGCCGGTTATGGTGACAAGGCCCGCCATGCCGTCGCGCTCCGCGTGATCGATAAGAACTATTCCCCGCGAGATTTCCCGCCCGTCCGCCGGGCCGAAGGCCCCCACCAGGGGCCGGACCCCGCAGTAGGCCCGCAGAACCCGTGTTTTGGACACGTTGGGGATGAGCTTTTCTCCGTCCGCAAGGAGTACCTCTATCTCGTCGTCGTCAACGGTGAGGTTTTCTATGTCCTCGTAGGGGATTTTTTTCGAGGTGGTGCCGATCAGGCTCACCGTGTCGCCGGGCACTATGATGTCGCCGTCCGAGGCCGGGCGGCAGCGGTTGATGACCACGTTGCCCACCCGGTAATCTATTATCACCATGCTTCCCTTGGACGGGTACATGGGAAGCTCTATCCCCGCCGTCCGGCAGAGCTTCAGGCCGTGGATGCCGGAGGCGTTCACCGTGACCCTGGCCCGAATTTCGATGTCGCGCCCGCCCCGCCTGTCCCATGCCCTTACCCCGGCAACGCGCGCGCCCTCCACGAGAAATCCCGAAACCTCGCAGTGGGTGAGGCAGCGCCCTCCGCGCCCCATGGCGTCCATCACGTTTGCGGCGCAGAGCCGGAAGGGGTCTATGGTGGCGTCCGGCACTTTTACGGCGAAGCGGATGTCGCCGTTAAGATTGGGCTCGATGCGAAGGGCCTCGGAGGTTCCTATCCGCTTTGCGGGGATTCCCGCCTTTTTGCAGCCCGCCAGGAGTTTGTCCGGGTAGCCCGGATCGTCTTCGGGAAGGGAGACGAAAAGCCCGCCGGTCTCCTCCACGCAGTGGCTTGCGATGCGTTTCAGAATGCGGTTTTCGGCGATGCACTCGGCGGCGGCCTCGGTGTCCTTGACGGCGTACCGCCCGCCTGAATGCAAAAGCCCGTGGTTGCGGCCCGAAGTGCCTGCGGCAAGGTCGTCCTTTTCCACCAGCACGGCGGAAAAGCCCCGGAGCGCGCAGTCCCGCAGAACCCCAGCCCCAGTGGCCCCGCCCCCCACAATCACCACGTCGGTTTCAATGCGCTCCATTTCCCGCTCCGCAAAAGTTGACGCGAAAAGACCGGTCGGACAAATTTTCAATGAAATACCATACAACCGGCCTTATTTCCAACCTTTAAACAGAAAGCCGCAAAACGGAAAGGCCCAAAACCAAAGGATTGCAGAAAACCTGTTTTCAAGCTCCGATACCCGTGGTATGATGGATACAATGGAGTGACGGATAAGGGCCGCCCCTCACCACGGGGGTGAGATTTCTCAGTCACCCCGGTGCCAAGGGGTTTCCGTTACCCCGGAGCCAAGGAGTTTCCGTCACCCCGGCGTAGGCCGGGGTCCAGAGAAGGTGCAGGAGGCAAAAGACTGGATTCCGGCTTTCGCCGGAATGACGGCAGGGGAGGCCCCGGCCCCTTCATCGTGGACGACGGATTCAGGCCGCCCGCAGATAAAATTTGGGGGAAATCAATTGACAACAAAATTCTTGTAATATAAATATGACACCATAACCATATGCATTAACCTAAAAAGGGAGAAACAATCATGCCTAGATCAAAATTACTAAAAGTCGGTATTTTAAACATCACGACCCACCCTCATTCACCTAAAAAATATATAGAATTATTTGATGATATATTCGAGCTATCTAAAATTGAAAAAATCAGGGGCTCAGACTATGGTATGCTTTATTCTTTAACGCGTGAAAAATTCGGAGAATCTTCGATTTTACATGGCACTATTTGTAGGTTTTTAAATATTGACCCAAATGAACCATGGTTTGATACAAAAAAAGTAAAAAAGCTTGATCCAAAAGATGGAACTTTTGTTGTCCCAATTCCAGAAAATTTGAAGCCTAATCGGAGAGATATTGTGTATATTTTTTTCGTTGATAAGCACCGTTTGTTTATTGATACCGATAATATTTCAATTAGGGATGCTATGGTGCTAATAACTAGATTATGTGCTAATAAACAAATTCGTAAGAAATATGGTGAAGTTGTAGTTAATATAGAATCAACAAAAGAGGCTATTGATAACATTTTGAAATTGAAATCTATTAGGAAGTTAGAAATTTATTTCGCAAAACCCAATCCAGACGACCTCGCCGAAGTTGAAAAGAAAATAATGAAAAGACTTAACAAACAGAATGTAAAAAAAATTGATGAAAAGTTAATTACAGATGACGAGGCGGGTATAAAACCTGATGATGAGACACAAGCTTTAATGTATATGGCTAGGTCTAATGGTAAAGTAATTGCCACTAGCCGCGAAGATAGCCAAACAATGGTAATTTCAACAAAAGAACATCCTTTAATCGAAACAGAGTTTTATCATCCCGAAAGAGATACTGTATTTTTAGCAATGAAACGAGTGATAGGGGCGTACTTGAGAAGAAAAGGATAGTTTAATGCAGTTATTGAGCATCATTAGGGAAACATATAAAAATTTCTTTGAGATTGTTGCGCGGTATTGGCGTTTCTATGGTGGTGTGCAATCATTTATTTCTTCAACTTATTTGCATCTTTCTATCATTTTAGGAGTGATATTCCATCCTCCTTGGAACAAGGACGCAATATGGTATAATGTAAGTTTAGCAATTCTCCCCAATATGATAGGTTTCACATTAGGTGGCTATGCAATACTTTTTGCATTTGGTGATAAAGAATTTTTTAAATTATTTAAAGCCGACAAAGATGACAATAACGGACCTTCACCATACTTACAATTGCATGGAACATTTATTCATTTTATAGTTATTCAAATCATCTCATTGCTATTTGCATTATTATCAATGACGATAAGTATTCAAGATGGACTGATATCATGGATAGGTTTTATACTATTAATATATTCAATATTGTTAGCGTTAGCTGCAGTGTTTGCTATTTTACGATTAGCTAGCTTGTTTGATATATGGAATCAAAATAATGATGATAAAGAATAAATTAGTCCCGTAGGTTGCCGCCCACTGCCGCCTAATCCCCAATGAGCTTGTTCTTCACTATGGCGCTGCCTTTTACGACGTTCTGGGCCAGGAATAGGGAGGCGTCCCGGAAGTCCAGCATGGGGCTGGGAAGGCCGAAAAGACGCGGGACCTTCACGAAGAGGTCGCGCGCGCCCACGGGGCAGCCCTTCACCCGGTGGATGGATTTGGCCTCGAGTTTTCCCGTCACCCGCGTGCAGTCGCCGATGAGAAGCACCGGCCCGTCCGGCATTATTACGTCGCCCCGGAAGACCCCTGTTACTATCGCGCCCTTTTTCGCCGCCAAAAGGGACCCCGGCCTGCGCTTTTCAATGGTCCCCAGGCAGCCTTTCAAGGCCCCCTCGCAGCCGCCGTCGCAGATTATGTCGCTATCCTTGGCAAAGCCCGCGAAAAACCTGATGGGCGTCTCAAGCTCGCTCAAAACCTGGAAGAGGCGCGGCTTGCCCTTGGGTTTGGCCCGGAGTACCGAAATGTCCGCGTCGCCCGTTATCTCGATTTCGGATAAGTCTATGGTGCCGAAACCACGGTCGGCGGCGATTTGAAGATGCTTCACGTCCCTGGGGTCGTAGCCCATGATATGTGCCGCCACGGCGTCCAGGGCCAGGGGGTCCCGGCTGATAAGGAGCGCCCCAAGCCGCACCGGGTAGGGGGCGGACTCGAAGCCGTAGGTGATGTCTATGGCGTCCGCAACGATGAGGTCGGGATAGCCGGGTTCCAGAAGGTCCACGATTTTTTCGTGGATGCGCCAGTCGTGATAGAGCATCCTCTCCCTGTGGCTTAAAATTCCGATGTTGAGCTTTAAGGAGCAGGTTATGGACGCGAAAATGTGGAATTTCAACTTCGGGAGCCAGATTTTGCAGTCAGCCTCCACCATTCGGCGCGAGAGCAGGACCTCCTTGTGGCAGGAGGCGCGTTTGAGATTCACCTTGATAAGCTCGTGCTCGTTGAGATCGATGACCTCGGCCCCGACCTTTTTCCCGAGGTCGAAGTAGCCCGCCTCCTTCAGAAAAAGCCTTGAGGGAATGCCGTAGCCGCCGGACTCCCCTATGGTGAGGCGCGCGGGCTTGCTCTCATTGACGAGCGAAGCCACGGCCTCCACAACCTTCGGGTTGGTGTAGGAGTCGTGGATGTAGCCCTTGTTGGCGGAAACCACGTTGGGCTTGATGAAGACCTTCCCGGCGAAATTGAAGCCGCCGCCAAGCTCATCAAGGGACTGCCGCACGATTTCGCGGATTGCGTCTGCATCATATTCCGGGCAGGAGCGGATTATCACCTTGGATTTTATCATGGTTCCCACCTTTCAATACCTGTATCAGTCCATTGAAAAAGGCTCGACATGAAGCCTGGATAAAAACGATGAAGCGCAAGGAACGCGAGCGGCGCGGGGAGGAATAATACTTTTTCGTATATGACGACCCGCGCCGCGACACAGCGATTCGCGTTTTTAGACGGGCTGTATCAGTCGGTCAGGACGCCTTCTCCCCGCCTTCGGGCATTATGGGAAGCATGACGGTGAAGGTGGTGCCCTCGCCGGGCTTGCCCGAAACCTTGATGTCGCCGCCGTGGTCCCGGATGAAGCCGTAGCACACCGAAAGCCCAAGACCCACGCCCTTTATGGACTCCTTGGTGGTGAAGAATGCCTCGAAAATCTTGTCCCGGTGCTCATCCTTGATGCCGGTTCCGGTGTCGGAGACCTCCACGCACACAAAGCCGTCCGCCGAAAAGGTGCGGAAGGAGAGAACCCCGCCTTCGGGCATGGCGTCGCGGGCGTTGGTTATCATGTTGAGAAAGACCTGCCGGAGCTGGTTGCGGCTGGCGAAAACCTTGGGAAGGCCCTCCTCGAAGGATATCGCCACCTTTACGCTGTATTCAGAAAGCTGCTTGCCGTAAAGGAGCAGGATTTCATCCAGGATGACGTTCAAGTCGGTTTCGCACCTCTCCTCCTGGTCGGGCTTGGAGAAAATCAGCATCTTCCTTAGCATGTCGGTTAGGCGCACGGTTTCCGAGAGGGCCATTTCAAGGATTTTCCGCCGCCTGCTGGTGGGGGGTATCTCGGTCTTGAGAAGCTCTAAGGTGTTCATTATGCCGTAGAGGGGGTTGTTGAGCTCGTGGGCTATCTGGGAGGTGAGCCTGCCCATTGCGGCGAGCTTTTCGGACTGGAGAAGCTGCTCCTGGATGCGGCGGAGCTTGTGCTCCATTTTCATGCGTTCGCCAAGGTCCACCATTATGCCCACGGTGGCCACCTCCCGGCCTTCCTCGCTGTAGATGATGGCGGCGGAGAGGTTGGCGTCGAGGTCCCTGCCGTCTTTCGTGCGGGCCAGCAGGTGGTAGGAGCGCAGAACGCCCTTGCCGCCGTGGTCCGGGGATCGCAGCATCTTCATGACCTCTTTCGCCATGCCTTCGGGATAGACCTTCACTATGTTCATCTTCCCGATCACGTCCTCCGCCTTGTAGCCTAAAAGCTCCTCCGCCCCGCCGTTCCATATCAGGATGTCGCCCTTCATGTCAGCCGCCATTATGGCGTTGGGAGAGCTCTGGATGAGCTTTCCCATGAAGATGGTGGCCTTCCTGAGTTCGCGCTCCATGCGCTTCTGCTGGGTGCGGTCGGTGATGATGCCCTCGTAGCCAACCACCTTTCCCTCTGCGTCGCGCACAACGTGGCTGGTGAGAAGAACGCTGATGGGGCTGCCGTCCTTTTTGCGGAACACCACCTCGTGGTCCAGGACCGAGCCCTCACGCTCGATGCGCTCCTGGAAGGCCTTTCGGTCCTCCGGCCTCTGGTAGAGGTCCTTCAGGATGTCCATTGCCAGGAACTCTTCCTTGTCCTCGTAGCCCAGCATGGTGAGAAGGGCGCGGTTGGCGTCGGCGAACCGGCCCTCACGGGTGGACAGAAAGACCCCGCAGCCCACGTGCTCGAAAAGGCTCTTGAATGACTCCTCGGTGGTCTTGAGCTTCCGTTCATGGGCCCGGCTGGTGGTGACGTCCCGATAAACCGTGAGCTTGGAAAAGCTGTGGTCTGCGTTTTTGAGGGGAAACTCGGTCACCTCGTAGACCTTGCCCACCTTGGGCACAAGGATTTCCTGGCGGCTGGTTTCGCCCTGCCAGACCTTCTCGCCCGCGCACCAGGGGCAGGGCTCCGAGTATCCGTGGATCACCGCGTGGCACTTTTTGCCCACGCCGAAACCGAAGGTCTCGATCATGGCCTTGTTCATGAACTCTATGACGTAATCGCCATTTATTATGTAGATGCCGTCTTCCAGGGCGTCCAGCACGGCCTTCAAATTCATGCTTTCGGTTTCGCTCATGGATCTTCCCCCCCGCTTCAGAACAGAAGCTCGAAAAACCGTGACATCTCCATCTTTCCCTTGTGGAGTCCCTGCTGGGCCGAAAGCTGATCGGCGCTTATCTCGCGGGTCAACCTTTCCTGAAAGCTCATAAAGGCCGAAATCCGGCTCCGGCAGAAATCCGTGTCGTTTATGAAAACGAGGTTTTCCGATTCCACGTAGCAGGAGCGCACCGAAAGGTTGAAGGAGCCTATGGCGCAGAGGGAATCGTCGAACAGGAACTCCTTGTTGTGCATGTAGGGCTGGGGCTCCTCCGGATTGGGGCTGCCGACCACCTCGAAGACCCTTACTCCGGCTTCAAGCAGGGGCGCAAGGTACTTGATGGTGAGATAGTACCCGGCGGAGAAGCTCACCTCCTGGCCGGTGTTCTGGGAATTGGTGATGATGCGCACGTCCACCCCCCGCCGGGCAGCGTCCATCAGGGCGTCCTTTATTATGCAGTCCGGGAGGATCACGAACTGGGAAAAGGCGAAGATGCTCATGGTGGCGGCCTCTATGGAATGGACCATGGCCGTGGTCGTCCCGTACTTGCGCTCCCAGGGGCGGCTGTTGACGAAAAGGGCCGACACCCCGCCCTGGCCTTCGGTCCACTCGGCGATGGCCTCTGGAAGCCGCGTGTTGGGCGCGCTTGCCGCTATCTGAGCGAAACCCGAAAGAAAGCCCGCCTGGATCCGGCCCACGATGGGACCTGAAAGGGCGAGATCGAGATCGGTCCAATGGGTGAAATACTTGTCCTCAAGGTTGCGCCCGCCCACTATGGCGTACCTTCCGTCCACCACCAGGATTTTTTCGTGTACTGCGTAATCCAAGAGGGGCAGGGCCGGAAGCCCGCCCGGCCCCGCGCCGGAGGTGGATTTCAACTCATCAAGCTCAAGTTCGCCCTTTATCCTTCGGCTGGCGTCCTGGAGCTTCTGGAGCCAGTGGTCCTTTATGGGCCCGGTCACCGGGTCCTTGTCGTCATCCTCGTGAAGGGGGTTCCTGTTGAAGAAAAGGGCGGTTATGCCTCCCAGGCGCACCCGCCGCTTCTTCTCCCGCCTGCCCTTGGCGTTTCCCGAAGGTCGGCGCTCCTCTGATCCGTCCCGGCCAAGGTCGGAGAGGAACTGGTTGTACTTGAGCCGGAGAATGCTTACCGGGCTCAAGGGGAGTTGGGTGTCGGAATTCAGCACCATGTTCACGGAAACCCCCTCCTCCGCCTTGCGGATAAGGGTGTCCAGCATTCTTGCCCCTGACCCGCTTCCCCCAAGGGCGTAGGTCTGGAGATTGATCTGGCGGGCGGCCCCCTCGATGAGGGAAAACCTTAGATTCAGGGCGTCCGCGCCCCCGTCCAGAACCCGCACCGTGTTCCCGGAGGTGAAGTCCTCGCCTGTGAGGGCTTCCATCTGCCTTAAAAACTCCGGGCTCCCCACGGGGGGGGTGTCCTCGCGCCTTTTGTAGTCCACCGAAAAGGTGCCCATGCCACGCCCCCTGGCCCCGGTGGAGTCCTCGGCCACTATGGGTATGCGGTAGCGTCCGGGTTCCAGGTGAAGGGGAATTTCCATCTCCCCCGCGTAATCCCCCTCGCCGGAGCGGTCCAGGACGAAGCCGGGATCGGGCTTAATGGGCAGCCTGTCGAAAATGGAGGTGTGGCGGAGGTCCACCCACACGCTTCTGATGGAAGCGAAGTCATGGGAGGAAAACACCCGGCAGCGGACGCCCATCCGTGACGAGCCGTCGTTTTGCGCCGAATTGGGGGAAAAGGCTATGTTCTTCACTATTACCATGATTCTTGTAACCGGCCGATCAGTTGGGTTGGAAAAGCCCGGCGGGGAGGGTGAGGCTCCGGGCCTGGGCCTATTCAGCCTGGGTGGACGGGCGCTTTAGAGGAGACTCTCAGGGGTTTTTCGTTCGCCACTCGTATGATTCCTCGTGGAGAAATGATCGAAATGAGTCCGAGGGGACAACGTCGGCACCTCCAGGGGATCCGTACCGACTGCGCCCCTCGGACATGAGCCTTCGGTAAAGCCTGGCTCTTGGCTCAAACTGCGGGCTTTTCGCCAGTTCCTCCACAAGGGGGGACGCCTTCGTGAACCTGCCCTCCCATATATACAAAAGCGCCAAACTGTTTTTAAGGTCAAGGGAAAAGGGATTCTCCTGCGCCAGGTTTTCAAAAAGCGCCACGGATTCTCCGGCCCTGCCCGCCATGGCCAGGGCTTTGCCAGCAGACAGCACCCCGGAAGGCGTAGGACTCGTGTTCGTGAGAAGGACCCACAGGGTCATCAAGGCCAGAATCCCGCCGAATAAAGACATGAGCGCAGTTTTTCGGCCCCTTGCCCACAGCGGAAGGGCATCCGCCCCAAGGCCGGAAAAAGGGACCAGGGCGGGCAAAAGGAGCAGGCGGTAGCGGGAGTTGACGAAAAAAACCAAGAGTATCCCCGAAAGGCATAGAACCGCCAAGGCGAAGGGGACCGCACGGGTGCGGGCTTCCGGCTCGTTGAAGATTTTCCAGGCCCCGGCGAGACCTAATGGGAAAACCAGGAACCAGCCGGAGAAGAACAGATAAAGAACCGGCAAAAAAAGGCGGCGCTCGGCGTAAAGGTCGTAAATATCGAAGGTTTCCCTGGGGGAAACCATCAGAACCGCCTTTTTGCACAAAAGGGCCAGAAATTCCTCCGGTTCATTTCTCATGAAGGAAAATGCCCGCTTCCTGAATATCCTGTCCGCCTCAAAGGGGTCCTTCACCTTTTGACCGGTAATTTTAGAGGCATCCTTCACCATGTCCGAAAGGCGGTTTTCCATTCTGTCCTCATCGCTCACAACCCTGGAGTAGGTCCCGGCTGCTGCCGGGTTGTTGCCCTCCAGGAGGCTCAGGCCGGAGTAAGGAGGAAAGGGCGTGAACCTTCCCGTGTGAACCTTTGTGTAAAGGGCGAAGGGTAGAAGGGCCGCAATCATTGCGCAAATGGTCAAAAGGCCAGGGCGGAGCCTTGAGGCCGACCAGGGCCAAAGGGCCTTGAAAGCGATTATTGCCAGGGCCGGGAGAAAGAGCTGGGCCCGGCAAAGCACCATGATTCCGGCCAGAAGGCCCCAAAGCACGGCCATTTTCAAGGATCGCCCGGTCGCGGAACTGACGGCCAGAAAAAGAGCCAGGAAAAAAAAGCCCCAGGTGTCCGGGAGAAGTTTTAAGGACTGAAAGGCGAAGGGCGCATAGTAAAGCAAAAGAACAGCGGCCCAGCGGGCTGGATTTTTTCCGAAGGCTGTCAAAACCGTGCGGTAAACAAGAAAGACCGTCGCAAGGCAAAGGCCGGTCTGGAATACGTAGACGGGCCAGAAAACCGGGCCGAAAAGCCAAACCGAAACGCACAGGAAAAGCGGGTAAAAGGGGGCACCGAAAAACACGCCGGGGAGAGGCTTTCCCGCAAGAACCGTATCCGTGGCCACAAGCCAGTAATAACGCGAGTCCACCAGGGGGGCCGACGCGAAAGGCGAAGAGGAAAGATAGGTCAAGAGCAGAACAAGATGGAGGCCCACCCCGAAAAAAACCGCTGCGGGGAAAATCATACGGCCATGACCGGTTGAAAGACCCGCCTTCGACATGGCCCGCTACCCTTCTTGCAGTCCGTTGAAAAAGCCTGGATTTGATGAAGCCTGGATAAAAACGATGAAGCGCAACACAGCAGTTCGCGTTTTTATCCAGGCTTCTATTTCGGGTTCCGGCCCGATATCGACGCCAGCGCCTCCGAGCCGGTGATGACCCTCACGCCCTTTTTTCCCGCGTCGTACCAGGGAAGGTCCGCCTTGTCGTATTCACCGGCCTTGAACGCCCGGTCGTGGGGCTTTCTCCCGGTGATCTCCTCCAAAACCCCGGCGTCCAGAAGGTGAACGAAAATCCGGCTCCGGCCTTCCGCGTCCCAGTCCGATGCCCCGTAGGGGTCCTTGTAGATGTAACGGCGCAGGGCCCCGCCCGCGTCAAGGCCCATCTGGGCGGAATAGTAGGCGGCGGGCTCCCTCACCCGCCCCGCTCCGGGCCTTCTTGGCTTGGCTTCGCCGAAGCGCCGGGCAAAGGCCTCGGCCTTCAGGGGATACACGGCCAGCTGAATTCCACCGTGGAGAGCAAGGCCACCAAGGCGCTCCTCCAGGGTCCGGCCCTCTCCCAAAGGGCGGGCCACGAACTGCCTTGTCTCGCCCTTTTTGGTGCAATAGCCGCCGATGTCCGTCTGGGGCGGCGCAACCAGGTAATCCTGGACTCCGGCTGAAATCTCCTCGTTCCATTCCCCGCCGGAAAGGGCGTTCACCTTTCCCGTGGCCACCTTGACGGCAAAGGGCCAGGCCAAGTCCGAACAAGGCAGGGGCTGGGAGTAAAACTGTATGTTCACGGCCTCTTCTGGCCTTATGGGCAGCATGGCCCCCCCGTGGGCCTTCCAGGCTTCGGGCAGCCTTGCCGCGAAATCCTCCACATGGCAAAGGGGAAGCCTGCCGAAGGTTGGAGGCTGGGGGTGGTATCCGTCGTCTTCCGGGGTTCGCAGGGCCCGCGTGAAGCCCACAAGGAGCCTCGCTTCGGGATGCACCAGGGGGAAGCGGAAAAACAGGACGTCGCTGCCAAGCTCGACCATGGGTTCTCCAGGCTGAAAAAGCTGTAATATCTGTATGTTACCATACAAGACCAAGGCCCGTGGGCAAACCGGAAAGGCTTTGCGGCCCTGACTTTTTCGATATCCTGAAAATTACCTCAATTGGGCTTTATGGTCGAGAAAAATCTTCGCGGAAACAAGGGGCGAGCCGCCTGGAACCCCGGCGGAAGACAAACAAAGAGATGCGGATGAGGATGAGCACACCCGTTCCTCCTCCCGGACAGAGTTTTCTCCGGGCGACCGGGAGGATGAACGCGACGTGCAGCCGAATCTTTCGCGCCCGTCGTTGGATGCGAAAGAAGGCATTGGAAGGAGGCCCGTAAGGCGTCCTTTAATCGGAAAGCCACGCCCGGCGTGGCGCGCCTTCCGTTTTCAAGGATCGGGCGGGGCCGCGCGGGTCAGAAACCCGGCGCGTGGCCGGGTTTCACCACTTGCCGTCCCTTACTTCCCTTATGATGCTGACAACGGCGTGATCGGGCGCATCCTTCAATTCACGAAGAAGCTGGGCGAAAAGCCTGGGCCGCTTGCGGATCACTTCCTGAATCTCCTGGCCCACCTTGTTGGACATGGCCAGAAGCACATCCTTGTCCTCGCCGAGTTCCTCGGCCAGGGCTATGATCTTTTCCTCGGAAAGGGGCGCGCGCTCGCCGCGTTCCACCTTTGAGAGGTAGGAAGGCTCGATTCCTATGCGCATGGCCACCTGGCGCAGGGAATAGCTCCGGTCCTTAGCGTAAAGCGCCATTCTCTTGTCCCGTACGTATTGTCCTATGACGATTTCCATGGGATTTCCACCTTCTCCTGTTCTTGTTATGCACCATACGTGGAGCGCCGGGATTACAATTCGTTTTCGCGGCATCCACACCAAAAAACTCATTCGCCGGTAAGGTTCACCTTCCAGTGGCCTGACCAGTAAAGGATGCTCTTTTCAGCATCCCATGCTTTATAGTAATCATGACATATCACCCAATCAAATGCAAATAATTATTGTTAATGAGGGCTGTATGGTTTATCAATCAACTGCAACATAATAATTATGAAAAAAACGTAAACAACCCCTAAAAACCTCCATGGCACCACTACATGTATCCAAGGACATTTCGTACATCAACATGTAACCTGTACATCATTCATTATGGAGCTATTGAGTTTCAATATATTCAATTATATTCCTGCAATAATGATTATGGCTTTATAAACATATTATGTGAATCCGTTTGCAAAACATGAACGCCGTTCATCAATGCGTTGTCGCCATCTCTTTTGCTGCCTCTCCCGGCGCACAGGGAACAGTGGCCGGACCACCTGCCGAACTTTTCGTTTTACAATACCATCCAGCCAGTTACATTGCCTTCGGCCAACCGATAACTTTCCCGGCCAGGGGCCGCTCGAACAGAGCTCCCGGTTTTGAACGCTTGTCGGACATTCGGATTTGAAACCAGACATGAAACGCGGGGATCATTTCCCCCGAAAAACCTGAAAGGGGGCCGACAGTGTCTTGTGCGTCCGGGAGCGCGGGAGGAGAGACATGGCGAAAAAATGCACAAGACCGATCCCTTCCAATCGGGACCGGACGGAAGCTTACAGGCACTTTTTAACGATGTCTATAAAATTTTTTCAATTTGTCCGGATTCTGCGATAAAATCACCCGATTATCCGTTAATCGTTATGGAAAGCCTGCCCGAAAACGACGCCGTTTATTCAGTTTAAGCCGGTGCCGGGCTTGAGTGGAATGTCAAATTTCACGATACCCGTTTTTTGGGCGGAGTCCTTTTTCGGGACCGCCCAGGGTATGGCGGCCATAAAGATTGATTTGATCAGAGAAACCTTTTTACCCATTCCCTCTCAAACCTTCTTGCATCCTCATAAAGCGCAAAGCGCCTCTCCCGAACCCGGAATTCGGCGGTGTGCACCGACTTACGGCATCCCCTTGATATCGGTGGACACAGGGCGTGTAGCACTTCATGATAAACTATATATTCCACGAAATAATCCGGTATGTCAAGGCAGTCCAGAAGGGGATGAATACGGATCAGGTTGTGAAGCGCCGAATAGCTGCCGAATCGGATGGACCTGCTTCGGGTGCGCCCCCTGAACGCGGGTGCGCCTTCGTCCTTTTGCATCCTGCCCAAGGGGTCGTTTCCGAAGGTTATGGAAAGCCCGTCCACCATAAGGGAGTATTCGTCCATCACCTTGCGGAGAATCGCAAACAGGTCACGGTGGCGGCCCTTGGTGACATGGACCACGGTGCGTCGGCGGGGAACCGGCCTTGACGAAAGAGTCCCGAAAAGCTCCCCGTGCCTCTTCACAAAATCCGAAACGGCCTTTCGCGAGACTTGATCGGGCTTTCGGATGAAGTCCGCCAAGGCCGCGAAATCGCTCCCCGAGGCGGCCCTGAACGCGTGCTGGAGGCGCACCGTGAGGGCGCCTTCCCGGTTCTTCTTCACCCAGACCAGCTGGCGGCGGTTTTCCGTGAAAATGACCTCGCCCACCTGGGGCAGGGCCTTTTTCAATTTTTCCCGGAATACCTGTTCGGGTACAAGCCCTGTCGGCGGCTGATCCATTTTTATCGCCTTTGAGATTTCATCAGGCTATTACAGGGAGCGCAATTTATTTCCATTTTTCGTTTTCCCGAAAATGGCGGGGGAGGAAGACCGGGGCATTTCTTCCCTTTGCCGGATTTCCTAGAAAATGGAAAAGAACCATGCTCCGCTTAATAATCCCCGGCCTTTTGGGAAAGGAGCTTTACGAGCGCGCTTTCCACCTCGCCATCCAAAGGAAACCTCCCCAGGCTCCTTTTTGAAAACACCGGCGCGCTTTCGGCCATTACCTCGAAGTCGCCCGTCTGCCCGGTAAGGGTTTCGGTTGCGACCCCAAAGCGCTTTTCGATTTCCTCCGCGAGCCTGACCGCCCGCTCCCGGTAGCCTCAGCGACCGCAATAATATATGGTGACTTTCAAGGCTTTTCCTCCTTAAAGACGATGTTCCATTTTTTGGGACGCCACGCATGGGCGGCCTGTACGGCAAGCACCAGGCCCCAGGCCGAAAGGGGCCACATGAACCAGAATGATTCGGGCGAGGCCCCGGCGTCAACCGCCAGGAAAAAAACGTTGACCCAGACAAAAACCCAAGCGTGCCTCAAAACGCCGGCCTTGGCGGCTGCCCTCTCGCCTGCGGCGGCAAAGGCCTTTTCAAGATCAACGGGAATTTCGCCTGAAGCCATGTCGTTTCCTCCATCACAAGCGGGCCTTGGCTTACGGAAACCATTCATATCTCAAAAACCCGGCGGATACAAGAAAGAGACGGGCGGAAACAGGGCCACCGCATTTGAAAATACCGCCATGATTTTTGGGCTGGCGGCTCGGTCATGGGGGTTGCCGAATTTTTGCCGAGAGTCGGAGACGCCCTGCCGGACCTGGGATACGCAGATCAACAAAGGTGGGACTTGCTTCCTTGGGCGAGGCGATGACCGGGACGGTCCATATCCCGGCTGACGCGCCAAAAAGGTGGCGGATCTGTCGACCCGTGGACCCCGAATGGCTGCGCCCCCTCAAATCAAATATACGCCTATTGAACGGGCAAATCAACACCATGCGGCTTGGCATGAGCCTGCGGAGTTGAAAGAAAGCGCGATTTGGCCTATCATGGATCACCTTTTGATATACGCAGCCCGAAACCCGATTCCGCCGACCTCAAAACCATGATTGGAATAAAGAACTTGTCCCGCGCCCGGCACCTCAAAGCCGCTGTCATTCTGGCCATCCTGGTGGCCCTGGTTTACGGAAGGACTCTTACGCACGATTTCGTGAGCTACGACGACTCCGGCTACGTAAAGGAGAACCCCCGCGTGCTTGCTGGGCTTTCGTGGGAGGGCGTCAAATACGCCATAAGCTTCACCGAGGTGAGCTACTGGCAGCCCCTGCCCCTTTTGTCCCACATGGCCGACTGCTCCCTTTTCGGCCCGAACCCCGGCCTTCATCACATGATGAGCGCCCTATTCCACCTTGTTAACGCCTTTTTTCTCTACCTGGCCCTTGGAATGCTTACAGGCGGTTATTGGGGCAGGAGCCTTCTTGTGGCGGCCCTGTTCGCGGTTCATCCCTTAAACGTGGAATCGGTGGCCTGGATAGCCGAGAGGAAGAACCTCCTTTCCACCTTTTTCTGGCTCGCCGCCCTCATTTTTTACGCGGCTTACGCAAAACGCCCCTCCATTATAAGGTATTCGGGCGTTTTCACGGCCATGCTTCTGGGCCTTTTGTCCAAGCCCGCCGTGATAACACTCCCAGTGGTTCTTTTGATCCTGGATTGCTGGCCCCTGGGGCGCTATCCGGGCGGGCCGGGCCGGACGCGCAGGCTTTTAAAGCTCATCGCCGAGAAACTGCCCCTGATGGCGCTTTCCGCCGGAAGCGTCCTTTTGACCGTTCAAAGCACCAGAAAATCGGTTTTCGGCCTTTCGGTGGAAACGGACAGCGCACTTTTGATCAGGATTCAAAACGCTATAGTCTCCTCGGTCCGCTATATCGAAAACGCAATCTGGCCCGAAAACCTCGCCTTTTTCTATCCGTTCCCGTCAACCGTGCCGATTTCCCGGACACTTGCCTGCACGGCCATTCTTGCGGCCCTGGCCGCCTTATTCTGGGGCCTCAGGAAAAAGAGGCCGTATCTGCTGGCGGGATACGCCTGGTTCCTGGTGACGCTCTCCCCCATGTCAGGGCTCATCCAGTCGGGCATGTGGCCCGCCATGGCCGACCGCTTCGCCTACCTGCCCCTTATCGGCCTTTTTATGGCTGCGATGTGGCTTGGAGCAGACCTGGCGGGTTCCCGTCCCGGTGCCCGGAAGGCGGCGAGGTATGCCGGGGTGGCCGTGGTATGCGCTTTTTCGGCGGCGGCCTTTGTCCAGGCAGGGCACTGGAAAAACTCCAAGAGCCTCTACCTTCACGCCCTTGACGCCACCGGCGACAACTTCCTGGCCCACGTAAACCTTGGAGCGTTTTTTCTGGAGGAGAACGACAACGAAAAGGCCCTGTTTCATTCCAACCGGGCCTGGCTTCTGAACCCTTCCCTGGACGAGCCTGCGGTGAACACAGGGAATGCATGGAACAGGCTGGAAAACCCTGAAAACGCCATATTCTGGTACAGGAGGGCGCTTTCCATAAAACCCGACAGGGTGCGCACCCATCTGAATCTGGCCTCAACCCTCCTTGGCCTGAAACGGATCGACGAGGCGGAAAAGGAGCTTCTCGAAGCCCTCAGGCTCGCGCCTTCGGACCCTGAGGCGAATTCCGGCATGGAGCTCGTGAAGAAGGCTCGCGGGGATGCGTTTTCTGCAGATCAAAATATCCGGCAGGCCGCAAGGCCGGGCGGGGGGACGGAAAAAACCCCACAGGCCCGATGAAGGCCCGTGGGGAGCCGGAACTATCGGAACGCAAGGCGGCCTGTCAGGCTATTTCGTCCACCGAAAGAGGAAATTTGCTCATGGCCTCGCAGCCGCCGGAGGTGATGAGAATGGGGTTTTCGTACCGGAAGCCTATGTTCTCCTCCGGGCAGGCGTACTGCATGGCGCAGATCAGGACCTCGTTTTCAAGGTAAACGTGGTCCGGGTTGGTCCAGTAGGGAAAGGGGCCGTCGTTCAAACCTATCCGCCACTCGTCGCCCATCATGCCTATTCCGTGCTCGAAGCCGGGCACCATGTACTCGGCGAACCCGCGCGTTTCGGCAAAACCCATCATTTTATCCGCAAGCTCGGAGGGCGTGATGCCCGCCCGGTAGGTTTTGAGGGTCTCGCTCACGATGTCCACAAAATTCCGGCCGTGCCATTTCTGGCGGTCGGTGGCGGGACCTATCAGGTAGTTGTGGGAGTGATCCCCAAGGCAGAGCCTGAACATGGAGTGGATGTCCACCATCAAGGGTTCCCCCGCCCTAAGCTCCCGGCTGGTGGCGGGGGTGCACGCCCCGCCCGCGTAGCCCGTGCGGAAGCCGGACGCTATCTCGTTTCCGCCGGTGAAGCTCCACTCGAAGACGCTGCCCTCCTTCCGCATGGCAAGGGCCGCGATTCCTGCTATCTCGGTTTCGGTGCGGCCCTTCCAGCCGCCGTTGCTGATGACTTCCAGGACGGCCTTGTGACCCACGTCCACCATGCGGGAGGCTTCCCTGAAACGGGCTATTGTTCCGGCGTCCTTTATAAGGGAGATCGCGTCCACTATGCCGTGGGCGTTCACCAGTTCCACGCCGTCAAGCGCCGCCGAAAACCTCTCGTACTCGTAGTGGGTGAGCCAGCCTTCGGGCAGGTAGTTCGACATCCCGCTTTCGATTCCAAGCCGCCCCCTGCCTTTCGGAAGCGCCTCCCGGATCACGTCGGAAATCTGCTCTATCTGGTCCTGGCCGCCCATGGGTGCGAAGCCGAAAACGTGGTCTTCATCGAGCCAGGTTTCATCCAGCACCCGCGCCGCGTCGATCACAAACGTAAAGGCCGACGGCATCCCTTCCGCCGGTATCACCACGAAGCTGCGCCAGGGGCAGAAGGTATCGAGAGTAAACGACAGGGTGCGGAGCCGGGAGCCAAGGTAGACGTCGATGTTCCGGGCCGCCATCTCCGCCTGGATTTTTTTGACGCGCCCTGGAAAATCAATGAAATACGGATCGTTAGAAGCACAGGACATTTCAATCTCCTTTCGCCGGGCGTCAATACTCTGCATCTATGGTTGCCAGGACTTTATTGATTCGATCAGCTATGGAGGCCAGTTTCAGGGCCTTTATCATGTTGCCCTTCAATTTCAATTTTCCGGTCATGAGGGCCTTTTGGGATCCAAGCTCGGCGCGGGAAATGGCTGCGAAGGTCTCGTACTTGCCGGTTATGCGGAACTCGGCTTCGGGCGGCTCGCCCTCCCCAAGCAGAAGTTCGGCGAACTTGCCGTCCACGAAATTGAAGAAAAGGAAGCGGCTTTTTCCGTCCGGGCAGCCCTCGTAGATGTTGGACATGGAGGATGTCAGGTTTTTCATCTTGTCCGGGGTGATTTCGGCCTTCAGCTTCTTCTCGGCCTCGTCCCGCCACTCCTTGGATAGATACGCGATTTTCCCCGCCATGGACGCTTCCTTTCCCTTGGATGTTTCCGGTTTTGTTTCCGATCAATCGGCTTTCTTGGAAATGAAAAGGCCGCTTGTGATCAAATCGAGAATCTGCTCGAAAAGCAGCAGCCCGGCCTTTTTCTCCATCTTTATGTAGCTTCTTATGATGAGCATCTTGTAAACGGAAAAAATCGCCTCCGCCGTGGTTTCAGGGTCCACCTTGCGGAAGCGCCCCGAAGCCATCCCCTCCTTTATCATGTCGGTGAGAAGCGCCACGCTGGCCCGGTTGACGTATTCGTAAGGGTCCTTTTCCGCGAACATGGGGAAGATGTCCGGGTCCAGTATCAGAAGACGGCGCAGGGCCTCGTCCTTTTCCAGGTAGAAGACTGCGGAGCGGCACATGGTGAGGAATTTCCCCTCCGGGCTTTGCTGCTCCTCCATGTCCTTGGCCACCCTGTCCTGCCAGCGCAGAAGCGCGAAGATGACGGTCTTATGGTAAAGCTCCCTCTTGTTTTTCACGTAGAGGTAAAGATTGCTGGGAGCCATGTCCAGGCGCCCCGCCACTTCTTCCAGGGTGGTCTTTCTGTAGCCGTGAAGCGAAAACGCCGAAAGCGCCGCCTGGTAAATCCGCTCGATGTCTTCCTTTTTTTTCATGATGATCGCTTAATAAATGAATGAAAACTTCTTTTATTCATTTATAGATAGACTCCTTAGGTTTTGTCAAGGGGTTTTGATGCTGTCCGGTCCAAAAACGCAAACCGGGGGAAAGGCTGGCTGAGCCATCCCCTCCCCCGGCGTTGTCGGGTGTTATATTAATGTAGGTTGGGTGGTTCTGCGCGAAGCGCAGGTTCACCCAACATCTTAGATTCATTAAATAATTGTTGGGTGAACCCTCGCCTTTCGGCTCGGAACCACCCAACCTACTTTCTTTGCCGCCTGACACAGCAGTTCGCGTTTTTAGACGGGCGTCTATTTAGCGTACACATTCCCCGCAAACCTCGCCCCCACCCCCAGTTCTTCTTCGATTCTTATCAACTGGTTGTACTTGGCTGCCCGGTCGGTGCGGGAAAGGCTTCCGGTCTTGATCTGGCCCGCGTTCACGCTAACCGAAAGATCGGCTATGAAGGCGTCCTCGGTCTCGCCGGAGCGGTGGGAGATGATGGTGTTGTAGCCGTAACGCTTGGCAAGGGCCACGGCCTCCAGGGTCTCGCTTACGGTGCCTATCTGGTTGAGCTTTATGAGAATGGCGTTCGCGATGCCCTTCGAGATGCCCTTTTCCCAGAAAAGCTGCGGGTTGGTTACGAAAAGGTCGTCGCCCACAAGCTGAATCTTTTTTCCAAGGGCCTCGGTGATGAGCTTCCAGCCCTCCTCGTCGTCCTCGGCCATGCCGTCTTCGATGGTGACGATGGGGTATTTTTCCACGAGTCCCTTGTAGTAGGCCACAAGCTCAGCGGGCGTCAGCTTGAGATTCTCGGCCTCAAGATGATAACGCCCGTCCTTGAAAAACTCGCTTGCCGCCGCATCCATCCCCAAGGCAACGTCCTTGCCGGGAGCGTAACCAGCGCCCTTTATGGCCTCCGTTATCAACTCGTAGGCCGCCTCGTTGGAATCCAGCATTGGCGCGAAACCGCCCTCGTCGCCCACCGCCGTGCTCTTGCCCGCTTTTTTCAGAAGGCTTGCCAGCTTGTGGAAGACCTCCGCCCCCATGCGCACCGCCTCGGCGGCGTTGGGAGCGCCCACCGGAAGGATCATGAACTCCTGGATGGACAGGTTGTTGGCCGCGTGAGCCCCGCCGTTTATGATGTTCATCATGGGAAGCGGCAGCAGGTTTCCGGCCACGCCGCCAAGGTAGCGGTAGAGGGGCGTTCCGAAGGCGGCAGCGGCGGCGCGGGCCGTGGCCATGGAAACGCCCAGTATGGCGTTGGCCCCAAGGCGGCTCTTGTTGGCGGTGCCGTCAAGATCAAGCATCAGCTTGTCCACAGCCCACTGGTCGGCGGCGCACTGCCCGATCACCTTGGGGCCGATGATGTTCAAAACGTTGGCCACAGCGGTCGCCACGCCCTTTCCGCCGTAGCGGGTGGCGTCCTTGTCCCGAAGCTCCAGGGCCTCGTTAACCCCCGTCGACGCGCCGCTCGGCACGGCGGCACGACCCATTGCGCCGCAGGCCAGCACCACGTCCACCTCAACGGTGGGGTTGCCGCGTGAATCCAGAATCTGGCGGGCCTTGACTTCCGTAATCTTTTTCATGGCTCACTCCCTATTTAAAAAGGAAACCTTTTTGGAAACCGGCCAGGACTCGGTCCGGGGGCTTTTGTTTTCCGTCTGATTATGCTTTATGATATTCTTCCGTTACGCAGAAATTACCCGTAAGCGGGCCTTGTGTCAACAACACAGAGGAAGAACCCCATCTGCAAGCCAAAAAACGAAGAAGGCTGTACGGCTGAAATTTTAAATTCGATTTCAACAAGGCCGATCACAAGCGATGAAATGCTAAGGTTGACGAGCGGCGCGGGGAGGAATAGTACTTTTCGTACATGACGACCCGCGCCGAGAAGTCTGACACTTAAGTTCGCGCTTGTGGACGGTCGCATAAGGAAGAACCCTTCATGGACAAGCTCTCGCCCTATTATCAGGCCCATCTGATTGCGGCAGCCGCACGACTCATGCAGCACAAGACCGGAGCGCCCCCCACGGCCTCGGAAATTGCAAAGGAACTCGGCCAGAATATCGAAGACGTCATCCACACGGTAAATTCCCTGTGCCGCGCAGGAGTGCTTGAAACGGTGGCCTCGGCCACGGGCGACCGCATTTTCGTGGCCGACCCGAAACCCATTGAAGACCTTCCACGCGAGCGCCAGGCGGCGGGCATGGAAAAGGACATCGAAAAATTCGCCGCCGAAAAAAAGGCCGCCCTAAGCCGCATAGAAAGCCTTGCCAAGGGCGAAGGCGCGCGGAAAAAGGATCTTTTCGCGGCAATTGAAGAACAATTGAAGGAGCAGGTCAAAAAAGGAAGGCAATAAGATCAGCGATCGGCCATGAAAACCTTCTCCACTTTTTTTATCGTAGTTCTGGTTTTTATCGCGGGGACTTCTTTTTACGCTTATTTGGACAACCCCCAAACCGATTTCTGGTGCCGCCATATTGACATCAACATTAAAACTGGCCAAGTCCGGGAAACCAGGATGCGATTTTACCGCCCGGTCAGTCAGAAGATTGAAGATACCCTAATTACGAATATCCTGGCGGGAACGGTCGTAAATGTAAAACCAGAAATTGATCCCTGGCAGCGCGTATACAGCCGAGGTGGCGGCCCTTATAAAATGTTCTATTCCCCTCATTACAGATTTCATTCGGCTACATCGCAGATAACAGAGCTGGAGACCATTTTTGAAGTAAAAAAATTCTTGGACGCGGAGAAGAAGGAAATAGTCACCAAGGTGCTTACCCTCTGGCAGCAGTCCGGCCGGGACAACGAGGGAGGACTCTACATAATGAGTCTTTTAGATCATTACAGAGCCGGCCCGCTTGCGCATACGGCAGAATCTGCGCCCCAAAACAGGTAATCGATAAAAGGTAGCCATGCTCGTTAAACTGGCCTTCCGCAACATCTGGAGAAACAAGCGGCGCACCATTGTGACCATGATTTCCATGGCCTTCGGGCTTGCCCTGGCCATTTTCTTCGTGTCATGGGGAGCGGGCGTCTACGCCAAGCTCATCGATCAGGCCGTGAGGCTACAGGCCGGGCACGTCACCCTTGAGCACCGGCTCTTTCGCGACGCCCCCGCCATTGACCTGTACGTGGAAAAATCGTCGGAAATCGTCAAAGCCGTTTCCGGCTGGCCCGAAGTGGAGGAGGTAAAGCCCATAGTCATGGGCCAGGGCATGATTAAATCCGGGGCCGGAAGCCTTGGGGCCGCCGTCATGGGGGTTCTGCCCTCGGCGGAATCGGCGGCGTCCCCGCTGGTCAAAAGCATCAAAAAGGGCGGCTACCTTGAAGACTCCGACGGGGCGTTAGCTGTTGTTGGAAGCAAGCTCGCGGCAAAGCTCAATCTTGATGTCGGGAAAAAATTCGTCATCGCCACAAACGACGTTTCCGGCAACCTCACCGAGGAGCTTTGCCGGGTAAAGGCCATTTTCGAGACAAAATCGGATGAGATGGACACCTACGTAATCCAGGTTCCCATTAGTTTTGCCCGGAGCCTGTTCAGGATGCCGGAGGATTCGGCCACCCAGCTTGGCGTGATCCTCAACAACGCCAAGTTCCAGAAGCCGGTGAAAAAAAGGCTCGCCGCAACATTGCCGGAGACCCGCGCAGCAGTTCGCGCCTGGCAGGAGGTCATGCCGGAGGTGGCCTCCTACATTAGAATGGACCGAAGCTCCAACTGGATTTTCCAGGCCATTCTGCTCTTTCTGGTCCTTTTCACCATATTCAACACCGTTAGCATGTCGGTTCTGGAGCGGCGGCGGGAGTTCGCCATTTTGATGGCCATAGGCACAAGGCCCGGCCAGCTTGCTTCCGTGGTGTTCCTGGAATCGGCCTTTCTGGGGGCCCTGGGCTGCATTTCGGGGATAGTGCTGGGTGGAATAATCGCCTGGATTTTCAACGTGGTGGGCATAGACCTCGCCTGGTTCGTGGAGGGCGGCATATCCATTTCGGGCTTTGCGGTCTCCACCCGCATTTTCACCATGGTAACGCCCGGAATACTTTTCGTGCCTGCGGCCCTGGTTTTCGCGGCAACGCTTTTGGTGAGCATCTTTCCCATGCGCCGGGCCATCAAGATCGCCATTGCCGACTATTTGAGATAACGAAGGGGGAATCGCATTGGATCCCATCAATCCAATCATAAAGGTGGAAAACGTCGTCAAAACCTACGGCTCGAACTCCGTGACAACTGCCGCCCTGCAGGGGGTGAGCCTCTCGCTTTGTTCGGGCGATTTCACGGTGATGGCCGGGCCTTCGGGCTCCGGGAAAAGCACCCTTTTAAACATCATCGGCGGCTTGGACAGGCCAACTTCGGGCCGGGTGGAAATAGAGGGCCGCGACCTTTCGGCCATGAAGGACTCCGACGTGAGCCTTTTGCGGCGCGACCGCATAGGCTTCATTTTCCAGGGATACAACCTGATTCCAGTGATGACGGCCATGGAAAACGCCGAGTACGTGATGATGTTAAAGGGTGTGCCGGTTGCCCAACGCCGTGAGAGGGTGCGGGAGGTCCTTGATCAGGTGGGGCTTTCCGGCCTTGAAAACCGCTTTCCCCGCGAGCTTTCGGGCGGCCAGCAACAACGGGTGGCCATAGCAAGAGCCATTGCCGCCGAGCCCGCCCTGGTCCTGGCCGACGAGCCCACCGCCAACGTGGATTCCAAGACCGGCGAGGCCCTTATAACGCTGATGCGAAGCCTTAACGAGAAGGGCGTCACCTTTCTTTTCTCCACCCACGACCACGCCATCATGCGCCAGGCCCGGCAGATGATAGTTCTGAAGGACGGAAGGATAGAGTCGGAAAGCTGATAAGGAGAAATCTCGGATGCTCTCCATCCCCTCCCCGAAAAGCCTGCGAAAAGCCGCGATAACAGCCTTAGTGGCCGCAGCCCTGATGCTTCCCCGTCCCGCTTTCGCCCTTCTGGGCGACTCCGACAAGGCCTTCGGGCTGGCAGGGTCGGTGCGGGGTATCGCCCTATATAGCGATCCGTATGATTTTCCGGCCTTTTTCGGAACGGACGGCGACGCCGACACCACCCTCTCCGGCATTCTCCGGGTCACGGCCCTGGGGCGTCCCACCGAAAAATTCTCGTACGAATTCCATGCCGTTACCCATTACGACCATTTTTCCGCAAGCGGCGGGGACGCCCTTTCATCATCGGGAAAGCCGCAATACCGGGCCTGGGACGAGGCCTGGGACATTTCGAGCGGCGAACACCATGCATCCTCCCTTTCCATCGACCGGGCAAGCGTGAAAATCTCCCTAAGGCGCGCCGACCTCACCATAGGCAGGCAGGCCGTCACCTTCGGCAAGGCCTGGTTCTGGAATCCGCTGGACCTCTTTTCCCCCTTCGACGCCACCCAGTTCGACCGGGACTACAAGGCAGGAGTTGACGCCATACGCCTGGACGCCCCATTTTCCGACTTTTCCGGGGCCACCGTCATTTACGTTGCAGGTAGGGAACTGGACGGGTCGGGCGGCTACAAGACAAACGACAACATCGACGCCTCGTGGAGCGGCTCGGCCCTGATCGGGCGGCTTTACGCCACGGTCAGGGGCTTTGACCTGGCCCTTTCGGGCGGAAAGGTTTACGGCGGCTTCCACGCCGGGGCCGGGGCCAGCGGAGAAGTGGGGCAGCTTGCCCTGCGCTTCGAGGCGGCTGGCTTTTTCGCGGACGACAACGGCCCCGCCCTTCCCTTCCCCCTTGCGGGCGATCTTTACGAGGACAGCGCAACGGCTGTAATCGGCATTGGCCACAGGTTCGACAACAGCCTGGACATCGAGGCTGAGTACCTGATCAATTCCGGCGGGGCCGGTGAAGACTGGAACGAGGCTTTCAGCCGCTTTCAGAAAGGGGCCATACCCCAGATGTCCCGGAACGTCCTGGGCTTTTCCGCCTCCTACGAGATAAACCCCCTGGCCACGGCGCGGATTTCCGTCATCCAGAGCCTTTCGGCCCCCATATCCACCAATATATCGCCGAATCTCACCATCAGCCTTTCCGACAACGCCGAAGCAATAATGGGGGCTTCCATAAACGCCGGAAAAAGGCCCAAGGCCCCCTTGGGAGCGCCCGACATCAAAAGCGAGTTCGGCTCCTTCCCCTCCCAGTTTTACGTTGAAATCAAACAATATTTCTGATTCGCCGAATCATGGGCTTCTCCGTCAGATTGCCGTTGTGGCGTCTTCGGTTTCGTGGTATGTGTGTATGAAAAAAACCTATTCACATAAATGCGGCAAGGCCCGCTGAAAAAAAGATTCCTTGGGGCTCCTTTAACCCGGACGCCGGAAAAAGACCCTCAAGCCACCCAAAAGCATGGAGACCGGCAATGTCACGAAACCGAGCGAAAATTTCCTTGTGCCTCATGGCCGCAGCCGTGGCGCTCGCCCTGGCCGCAAGCCCGGCCTTCACCGAGCAGAAGAAGGCCCAACCGGCAAAAGCCCAGGCCGTGAAAGCCGCGCCCGTCGTGGCCCTGCCGCCCAACGCGGTTGCCGACGGAGACCTTGTGAGGCTCAAGAACATCACCATCAACAAAAAGACCAGGGAAATCAGGATCGCCGTAAAAACCGCCATCGACCGTGGCATCCTGGAATACCTCCTGGTGGGCGAAAAGGGCAAGGCCTACGAATCTGCCTTCAAGACGGTTGACGCGCTGCCCTCGGAGCTTCATTTCGCCCTTATTCTCATCGGTTGCGAAGCCCTGCCCTTCGACAATTTCATGAGGCTTCTGGAAACCGCCAAAGGGCGGGATGAGTTGAAAAAAAATTTCCCCCAGACTCTTTTGACCCTGGAAATAGCGCAAAAAGGCAAGCCCGTCCCCCTGTCCACTGTGGTGCGCGACCGCGAGGGTAAAAAGGATCCCCTTATCTGGGTCCACACCGGCGGGCGCTTTCTTGGGGAAACCCCGTACAGGGCGGACCAGGAGCTTTCCTTCATCGGCGTGTGGCCCGATGTTTCCGCCGTGATAAACCTGTTTTCGGGCCGCCAGAACCCATACCGGGGAAATTTCGGCTTTGAAATGAACACCAGGGCCAAGGGTCTTAAAAAGGACCTGGACTATGAAATCGTGATCAGGAGGTACTCCAAATGAAGTTGAAAAAAGCGGCTGCCGTTCTTGTTGCGGCGGCATTCATTCTTGCTCCGGTGGTTTACGCCAAGCAAAAACCCGTCACCATAGGAAAGGCTGCGGCCAAAGGGAAGGTTTCGGTTTCCCTGGAGCAGCGGGCCATGGCGGGCCTGAGAAGCGCCACCAAGTATTTCATGACGGCCCAGAAGCCCGACGGCTCCTGGAACGACGACCCGGCCATTACGGCCCTGGTGGCCTACAGCCTCATGCTGGACCCGGTCTACACGCCGGATAAAAAGGTTCCGGCGGCCATCCAGAAGGGCCTCAATTACGTGGCGAAATTCGCCCAGCCCGACGGCGGCATCTACCGCAAGGAATTGTCCAACTACACAACCGCAGTCTGCCTCATGGCGCTTACCCGGTCCAACCAGAAGCAGTATGGGAACGTGATCGCAGGCGCAAGGAAGTACCTCATCGAAACCCAGGTTGACGAGGGCGAGGGCTACACAAGCGACAAGGTCTACTACGGCGGCCACGGCTACGGCGGAGCCAACAGCGACGGCAGGCCCGACATGAGCAACACCTGGCTCGCCCTTTCGGCCATCAGGGCGGCTGAGCAGTATCAGGACCGCTTCTCCGGCGTGGTTCCCAAGGACAAGGGACAGGTGGAGCGTGAGGAGAAGGAGATGGGGCTTCACTGGCAAAAGGCCCTTGCCTTCATCAACCGCTGCCAGAACAACAAGGCGGTCAACGACCAGCCCTACACGATGGACGACGGCGGCTTCATATACGAAACCGGCACGTATAAAAAGGAGCGCAGCCACTCCTACGGCTCCATGACCTACGCAGGCGTAATGAGCCTTCTGATAGCCCGGACCGACAAGAGCGATCCCAGGGTGAAGAAGGCCGTGGAGTGGATAAGGGCCAACTACACCTTGGACACCAACCCCGGCTTCGGCACGGAATCCATTTTCTACTACTACACCACCTTCGCCAAGTGCATGGACCTCATCAACGAGGACGTTATAACCGACACTATGGGCAAGCAGCACCGCTGGCGCGAGGAGCTGGTCCACAAGCTGGTCTCCCTTCAAAAGGGCGAGGGCTATTGGCAGAACCCCAACAACCGCTACATGGAAAACATGAAGGAACTGGCCACGGCCTATTCCGTGATCGCCTTGAAACACGCGCTACGTCACCAGAGCCTGTAAACGGATAACAGCCTGTCTAAAAACGCGAACTGCTGTGTTGCACTTCATCGTTTTTATCCAGGCTTCATATTTAGCCTTTTTCAACGGGCTGGTAAAAAAAGAACCTTTCCTTATGATCCTTGGGCCGGCGGATGCTTAACAGCGCCTCCGGCCCGTTTTCCCTCCATGAAAGCAGGGTGGGCTCACCATGAAACATCCCCGACATCGTGCGGACAGCCCCGCCAAAAAAAGCGGCGGGCGATTTCCAATCGCGGCCATAGTCTTTTCCGTGTTCCTTCTGGTGTCCGGCGCTGTGGACGCCGCCGTTGCGGACACGGCCAAGCCAGCCCAGAAGGCACCGCGTTTTTACTGGAAATTCGGCACAATGGCCCCGGACGGGGTGGGCTACTCCAACCAGATCAACACCTACGTCATGCCCCTGGTCACCTCGGTGAGCCGGGGAGAGGTGAAGGTAAAGGTCCACTGGGGCGGCTCGATGGGGGACGACCAGGACATCATGCGCAAGATGCGCTTCGGATACCTGAACGGGGCCGGCCTTTCCGGCCAGGGCGTCACCTTTCTCTGCCCCGAAACCTCCGTGCTTTCACTTCCCTTCCTTTTCAACGACTACGAAGAGGTTGACGCCATAGTAAAACAGATGGGCTCGCGCTTTGAAAGCTACATGGAAAAGAGCAACGTTTTCCTTTTCTCGTGGCTGGACCAGGATTTCGATCAGATATATTCCAACAGGCCAATAACCAAGCTCTCCGATTTTTCCAAAATGCGATTTCTCACCTGGTACGGAACCCTGGAAGAGGAGGTCCTGAGGGCCCTGGGAACCAAGCCCGTGCCGGTGTCCGGCACCCTCATCGCCCCGGCCATCAAGCAGGGGCAGGCCGACGCCGTTATCTCGCCAGCCATCTTCATAGTGGGAAGCCAGATGTTCACACAGCTGAAGTACGCAAGCACCTTGAACATCCGCTATTCCCCGGCCATGGTGGTGATCCGCTCGGAGGACTGGCGGAGCCTTCCTGCCGAATACGTGAAAAAATACTACGAGCTTCGGGGCGCGGTGCGGGAAAGGATGCTCCAGGACGTGAGGCGCAACAACAAGAGGTTCTTCGCCGCCATAACCAAGTACGGAATAGTCGAATCCCGCATCTCCGAAAAGGACAAGGATGAAATAAGGAGGGCCGTAACGCCTCTTTGGAGGAAGATGTCCGGCAGGCTCTACCCGGCCGATCTTCTGGACGAGCTTCTGGTCACCCTTGCCCGATACAGGGCTTCCAAGGCCGAGTGACAGGACGGCTCAACCGGAAGACACCCGCCGGACCGAACCATCGACCGGCCTTTTAAGCAATTTACGAACGGACTTGAAAAAAACAATGGGAAGCGCCAGCCCCGGCAGGCTCCGAAAAATTTCAAAGGCCCTTGATTACGACAGGTGCTTGAACTGGATAGTTCTCCATCCCCTTGTTGTGGTGGCAATGATCCTTTTGTGCACCGTAGCCCTGGGATGGCGGCTCCCCAAGCTCCAGATAAGGGCGAGCTCGTATGAAATAGCCATAAAGGACATCGAGGCCACAAAAAATTACGAAAACTTCCTCAGGGAATTCGGCGGCGGCGAATACATCCAGGTCATAGCGAAAACAAGCATTTCGGTTTTCGAGCCCGAAGTTTTCAGGCATCTCGAAGCGCTTGCCGACAGTTTGGCCAAGATTCCCGGCGTGGTGAAGGTGGTGAGCCTTCCGGACGCCAAAAGGGACATGGACCTTTTGGACGAATGGTCCGTGGCGCAATTCGAGAAAATAATCAAACCCGTAAAACTCTTCTCGTTTCGGCTGTGGACGCAATAATCAAAAACGAAAAAAGCGGACTTTTCAGCCTTTACTCAATAGGGATGCCCATAGTCTCCCAGACCCTTCTGGCCACCATTAAGAGGGATTTCGCCGTACTGCCGCCCATCACCCTCCTGGTGATGATTTTAACCCTTTTCGCCTTTTTCCGGTCGGTGCGCCTGATCATTCCGCCGGTGGCCACCATACTGGTCTGCCTTGTGTGGACCTTCGGAATAATGGCCTGGACCGACAAGCCGGTTTCCTCGCTGTCGCTTGTGGTGCCCATAATCCTGATGGCCGTGGGAACCGCCTACTGCATGCACGTCCTGTCGGAATACGTGCAGGTGGCCAAGACCGCGCGCACAAGGGCGGAGGCCGCAGCCGAGTGCATAAGGCAGGTCCAGCTTCCCACCATCCTCACCATAGCCGCCTCCCTCATAGGTTTCGCGCCCCAGCTCTTTTCGCCCATGCAGATAATACGGGAGTTTTCCCTGCCGTCCTGCCTGGGAATCCTGGCCTTTCTGATCCTCATAGTCACCTTTTTTCCGGCGGTTCTGGCCATCTTTCCCCTGCCGGGCGAGGAAAAACGGCGTTTCGTGGGCAAGGACCGCCTGGACCGGCTGCTTTCCGCCATTCTGGCGCTGGCCACCAAAAAGCGGCGCACCAACCTGATAGTCTTCGCAATTTTGACCGTGATCGGAACCGTGGGCGTCGCAAAGCTCAAGATCGAGGCCGACACCACAAAGTATTTCCGCGACAACTCGCCGGTGACGCGGCATTTCCACGATGTCTACAAGGACATGTCCGGCAGCTTTCCCATCAACGTGGTTCTTGACGCGGACAAGGAGAACTATTTCCGCAATCCGGCCAACCTGGCCAAGATCATGGAGGTTCAGAGATACCTGGAGTCGGTGCCCGGAATCGACAAGACCATCTCCTTTTCCGACTACATGATGCTCATCAATTACTCGGTCAACAACTACGGTCCGGAATCCTACTCCCTGCCGCGAGACGAATCCATAATCCCCAACCTTCTGAATCTTTACAAGATGGTTCTTGGCAAAGAGATTTCAAAAAGGTTCATGCGGGATGATTTTTCCAAGACATCCATACTCATGATGATGCACATCTCAAGCTCCCACCAGTGGCTGGAAACCGAAAAGCTCATCCGGGAGTACTGCCAGAAACGATGGGGGCAGGACTTTTCGGTCAACCTCACCAGCATGGGGGTGGTGGTGGCCCACTCCAACGCCGTCATCACGGCGAACCTGATCCAGGGCCTTTTTTACGTCATCGTGCTCCTTTTCTGCATAATGCTGGTTTTGTTCCTTTCCCTGAAGGTGGGCCTCATCGCCATCATTCCGTCCATTTTTCCCCTTGTGGTGGTTTTCGGGCTCATGGGCTGGCTCGACATAGAGCTTTCCATGAACACGGCCATGATCGCAACCATAGCCATCGGCCTTGCTGTGGACGACACCCTGCATTTCCTTTCCCGATACAACACATCCTTCAAGACCCACCTGGACCAGGAGCGGGCGCTTTCCGAGGCCATGAGTTCCGCAGGCAGGGCCAAGATACTGACCACGGTGACCATCTGCCTGGGCTTTTCCATACTGATGCTATCGAGCTTCAAGCCAACGGCCATGTTCGGAGGTCTTCTGGTGGCAACGCTCATGGCCTCCATCTTGGGCGATCTCATAGTGCTCCCCTCGGCCCTCATGAACGTGGAATTCCTCACCGCCTGGGACCTGGTGAGGGTGAGGCTGGGGCCGGAGCCCACAAGGCTGATTCCGCTTTTTTCGGGCCTTTCGCGCTTCCAGGTGCGGACCATTCTGGGTTCGGGAACCATCGTGGACTTTCCCGAAAACCACGTCTTTTCGCTCAGTGGGTCGGACAGAGAATTTCTGCACACCATTTTGTCGGGAGAGGTGGGCATCTACTACGCCCAGTCGGCCCAAGACGCCAGGAACGGCATCAGGGTCACCACCTTCCGCACGGGCGACGTTATAGCGGACGTGCCCACCGATCGCTGGTACAAGGAAAGCGCCTTTTTCGTGTGCGCCACGCCGGTCGAGATGCTCATGATAAACCCGCGCACCATAAGGCGGCTGCAGTGGCTTTACCCGCCTGCGGCGTCCAGGTTCATCACCAATTACATAAGCATCCTGGCAGACCGCCTGGACCGCACCACGCGGATGCTTGCCACATCCGGCTACCGCGACGACATAACGGGCCTCACGAGCCCGGTCACCTTCCCTCACGCGGTGGAGATCGAGACCGAAAGGATCAGGCGCTACGGCGGCAAGCTCTCGGTACTGATACTGGAGGTGGTGAGTTGGCGGGAGATGCTTCGTTCCAGCGGCTTTTCGGCCAGCGACAAGGCCCTTTCCATCCTGGCCCAGAACCTTGCGAGCCAGCTTAGGTGCTTTGACATCATGTGTCGGCTGGACGACTGGAGGTTCGCCGTGCTTTTAGTTCATGCCGGGCCTGCCGAGACCGCCGCAGTGACCCGAAGGCTCAAGGCGCTCTCCGCCAAGCTGATGGAGGAGGGCCTGCCCCCGCTGGTGCTTGCGTCGGGCGCGGCCTATTACGCCTCTGGAATCGCCCCCTCGGCCCAGGAGCTCATTAGCTACGCCATAAGCGACCTTGAACGGGACAGGCTGGAAATCTGAATCCTTCAACAGACAACAGGCCGGAAAACCTTGTCCTCACCAGGGTCACCCGCCACGAGGTGCTGAAAAGGCGGGAGCGGGTGCTGATCGACCTCCACGAGGTTCTGGAAGGCCGCACCGAACGCCCCTTTGCGGCCATTCCGGTGACCGCCGCAGGGGCATGGTCCCAGAAGCGCTTCTGGGGGACCGGGTACTCGGCCCAGGAGGCCCTTTCCGGCTGCATGGAAAAAATCCGCGACGCTGATTCCGCCTCGCTGTTCGCCCAACTGCCCACGGGCGGGGACCCGGAACCTGCGCCATAGCAGCCTGTCTAAAAACGCGAACTGCGGCGTTGCACTTCATCGCCCAAGTTCAAATTGATATCCAAGCTTCGCATCGCGCTTTTTTCAACAGGCTGATAGCCCCCCGCGTTCACCGGCCCGTCGCCCCATTTTCCCTGCACCTGAAAAATTTTTTCCCACCCCATCCAATATTTTCTTGGCTCCGCCTCCCAATTGTGTTAAATCCAACAAAATTTTCCACTCGTCAAAAAAGTGTTCGCCCGGCCAGTCCAAGCATCACCCTTATGCAATCAATTGGTAACCAACGGTGACCTAATGAAAAATCACGGTGTTAGCATTTTAGTGACGGCTTTGTTCATCGGCCTTGCCACGCTTTTCTGGGGGTTCGATGGAGCCTTGGCGGCCAAAAAGGCCGGTGTGCAGGCTCCCCAAAAGGCCATGAAAAAATTCGTCACCAAAGACGCCGGTTTCGTGCTCTACATGCCCGCAGGCTGGAGCGCTGCGGAGGAAAGCATCAAGGACGGGCGAAGGCTTTCGGTGGCGGACCCCCAAAAGAGCTTTTCCGCCGAAATGACGGTGGGAAACCTGGGCCAGGGGGCCTTGGCGGCTGACGCGGCCAGGCTCTGCCTGTCGCCCTTCCGAAAGAGACACCCGGACCTGGATTTTCCGGGCGGAATTTTCACGTCAGACGCCGGGCGAAGGCTCCATTTTTCGGGCGCTTACGCCTCCGGCAAAAAAGGACGCCGGGAAATAAGAGGCTGGGTTTCCACCGGGCCTGACGGCGGCTTCGTCTTTTCGGCCATTGAGGGGCCATTCGGAAAGCTGGAGGGAAAAAGGCAGGAGCTTCTCACCATCCTTTCCAACGTGAGGGTCATGAAGGCCGCATCCGGGCCTGCAAGGGGAACGGCGCAAATGGCGGAGCTAAGAAGCCACCGCATGTCGGACGGCTCGGCCAGCTTCATGATTCCCAGTAACTGGCAGGTCACCGAGTTCGGCGCAGGCTGCTTCCTGGCCAAGGACCCCACCGACAGCCGGCATTTTCTTGTAGCCAGCGCAGAGGTCCTCTCCCCCAGCCTTGGGGTCAGGGTACCCAACACCCCGGTTTCGCCCTATCTTCCGCCCCACAGGGCCATGGAGTTTCTGCTGGGCTTCCAAAGGCTCGCCTACGGAGTCAAATTCCTGGAGGTGAATCAGCGGCCCGAAATCGTGAGGGAGATGTCGTCCCAGTACACCGTGGGGCCGGTCCTGGTGGAGGATTTCCGCTACACGTGCACCAGCGCAAGGGGCGACAGGCGCAAGGCCTTCACCTTCGGCGTATCCTTCGGCTCGCGCATGAACACGGGCTGGCGCTTCTTCCACATGTCGGTTTTCGCTCCCGAAAACGAATTCGATTCCTTTGTTCCCACCTTCATCAAAATGCTTGAATCCTACAGGATCAACGACCAGTTCGCCCGAAGCTACATAGCGGCGGGTATGGCGAGGCTTCGGGAGATGGAAAAGGAGACCGCCCGGAAGGTGTCCCGAAACGCTGCCGAGATACGCGAGATGATGCAGGCGGCCTACGACGAGCGGCAGAGAAGCCAGGATTACATCGACTACCAGCGCACCGGCTACATCAGGGGCCAGATGGACTGGGTCAGCGAGGCCGAGGGAGGCCAAGTCTATCACACCGATTCCTGGGGAACCCAAAACACCGCCACGGGCGAATATTACCAGGGCGCGCCCTACGATTACGTGAACTTTTCGGGCCGGAACCCCAAGTACAACGAGGATATGCAGCCCATAAATTCAAGGGAGCTTTGGGAAAGGCACGCAAGGTAGCATGCTTTTTGGAGGATATTCCGGGCTATGCGCCCGATGATTTTTCATGGCGACGGCTTTATTCACGGAAGGCTTATCCAAGGGCGGTTAACGAAAAAGCTAAGGAGCGGGGAGAAAAATGGCATCAAAAAGATTCACCACAGCTCAGGTGTTGGGCCTTATCTCCGAGATTCCCAAGATGGAGTCGGCACGGTTCCATTTGAAGCACATGGCCAAAACCGCCGGTTTTTCGGGGCTTTTGCAGTTTCTGAGCCCAACGCTTCTTTACCGCCTTTTTTCCATGGGCCTGTCGAACGCCCTGCCCACGCTTCTTTTATTTTTGATGGAAAAAAACGGGGACAGGGAAGCCCTGGTCTCAGGCTCCACCCGTCTAAGCTACGCCCAGTTCAAGGACCGGGGTTTAAGGCTCGCCAATTTCCTCCTGGACAAGGGTATAGAGCCCAAGGAAAAAATCGCCACTTACATGTTTAACTCCCACCAGGTGCTTGAGATGCTCTTTGCAGGAAGCCTGGCCGGCTGTCCCTGCCCCGGCGTCAACTGGCATTTGTCCGGGCCTGAGCTTGTAAAGACCATAAACATCACCAAGCCACGCGTGCTGGCCGTGGGCGAGGAGTTCGTTGACAGGGTTGTTGCAATCAAAGACGAGATTCCGTCCGTCAAGGTTTTCCTGGTGGCGGGAAAAAAAGTGCCCCCAGGAATGACACCCTACGAGGAGGCGGTGACGTTTCACGGCACCGAAATCCCCAGGGAGCGCTTCATACTGGCCATATCGCCCTACACGTCTGGCACCACGGGCATTCCCAAGAGCGTCAACCTGCACGACGGGGTGAGCTTTCTTTTCAACGACAAGGCCGAGGCCCCGCGCACGAATCTCAAGGAATACACAGACCTCCTGTTTAAAGCTCTTAACGCAAGTTTTCACCTTGGGGTTCACAAGATTTCCAAGCCGCGCTCCATGGTGGTGACCCCCCTTTACCACGCGGGCACCATAGCAGGCTTCCTGCCCGTGCTGTTCGGCGCGACCCTGGTCCTGGTGCCCCAGTTCGACCCGGAAAAAATCCTCAAAACCATCCAGGACGAACGCATCTCCTGGACCTTCATGGTCCCCACAATGCTTAGGCGCATAGCGAACCTGCCCGACGACGTGAAGGCCAAATACGACCTTTCGTCCATGAAATCCCTCATCAGCGCCGCCGCCCCCTGCCCTCCCGCCCTCAAAAGGGAGATGAACGAGCTTTTCATTTCGCGAGGGGCGGCAGGCCCGGTCTTTCACGAGTATTACGGAAGCTCCGAAACCATGATAGTGACGGTCCTGAATCCCGACGACTACGCCGAAAAGCCCGAACGCATAAATTCCGTGGGCAAGGTGAGAAGCGGGGACCTGAAAATAATCGATCCCCTGAACGTGAAGGAGCTTCCGGACGGACGGGCGGGCTCTGTCTGCATTCGCACCGTGAGCACCCTTACTCTCAATTACGGAGGCGAGGAGGACCTGCTCAAGAAATCCTACTACAAGCTGGACGACAGGGAATACTACATCGACGGGGTCATCGGCTACAAGGACGAGGACGGCTTCGTCTATCTCACCGACCGCATAAAGGACATGGTGATTTCGGGCGGGGTGAACGTTTTTCCGGGCGACGTGGAAAAGGCCCTCATCAAGCACCCCTCCGTGGACGACGTGGCCGTGTTCGGAGTGCCGGACGACGATCTTGGCGAGGTGATGCGGGCCGAGGTCCAGCTTCTGCCCGGACACTCGTCCAGCGAAAAGGAGATGCTGGACTTTCTGAAAAAAGAGGGGCTTTTCGGCTACAAGCTCCCGAAATACGTGGGCTTCATGGAAAAGTTGCCAAGGCGCATAGACGGCAAGATGATGAAGCGGGAACTGAAATCCAAGTACTGGCCCGACGGGACTAGGGGATAGGCTGAATAAAAACGCGAACTGCTGTGTCAGGCAAAGCAGGGCGGGTCGTTATGTACGAAAAGTACACGGCCTCCCCGCCCTGCTTCACCTTCCTTGCATTTCATCGTTTTTATCCAGGCTATCCGAGCCGACATTTTTTCGGCGTGCTTAGTGAAATATGTAAAAGAAATAAAGGCAGTCAGATTTTCTCCACCCTGACCGGCACGCCGTTGTAAACGGCGTTGCCGGACACGGGGTCCATGACCTCGTTATCGGTGATGTCGTTGGCCGAGACCCCGGCGTGGGCCTCTGCCACCTTCATTCGAGTGCCCTCCCGGTGATGGCCCCAGCCGTGGGGGATGCTCACAACCTTGGGCATCACCTTGGCCGATACCTCGGCCGTAAGTTCCACCGCCCCTGACCTCGATGACACCCGCACCCTGTCCCCGGATTTGATCTTGAGCCTTCTCGCGTCTTCGGGGTTTATGATGGCCGTGCATCTGTTGGAGCCCTTGTGAAGGCGCTCGGTATTATGGAACCAGGAGTTGTTGGAGGAAAGGTTCCTTCTTCCGATCAGAAGCATGTCGAAAGACGAAAGCTCCGCAAGTTTGAACTCCGTGAGCGAGCGCGCCCTGTCTATGTCCTTCACGAAAACGGGGGGAGCCAGATTGATGCGCTTGCCGCTTGTGTAGAGCCTTTCCGGCAGGGCGGGGGTGAGCGGCCCTAAGTCCAGGCCGTGGGGGTGCTTTTTGATCTCGTCCAGCGACAGGCCCTTTTTGAGGGGCGAAAAGCCCTTTCCGTGATGGCCGAAACGCACCAGGAAACGGAGAATCCTTTCCGGCTCCGCAAGGGAAAAGGCCAGCCTCTTGGCCGGGTTCTTTTCCACCCGCAGAATCAGCTCCCGGAATATCCGCCAGTTGGGAAGAAGGTCCGGCTCCGGCGGAAAGATGGCCGGGGAATACTTCACGTTGTTGCGCACGGAAAATGACTGGAACACGAAATCGAAATGATCGTGGGCGAAAAGGCTTGCGGGCGGCAGGATGATGTCGGCGTGCCTTGTGGTCTCGTTTATGTGGGTATCGAAGGATGCCATGAAATCGAGTTTTTCCAGGGCCTTTTCGATGAGCTTTCCGTTGGGGGCCGAAAGCGCGGGGTTTCCGGCGATTGTGAAAAAGGCCCTGATTTGGCCCGGGCCTTCGGTCAAAATTTCATCCGCCAGAGTGGAGATCGGAGCCTCGCCGGAAAATTCGGCAAGCCCCTTTACCCTCGTTTTCCACAGGCCGTGATGCCCGGTCTCGTTCACAAGGGCCGTCAGTTTCACCAGGTCCACGGCTGGCTTTGGGAACATGAAGCCTCCCGGCCTGTCCAGGTTTCCCGTAAGGATGTTCAGCGCAAGTATGAGCCAGGTGGTGGTGACCCCGAATTCCTGCGTACAGGTTCCCAGGCGGCCATAAGCCACGGCCGTTGGGGCGGCGGCGAAGTCCCTGGCAAGCTGCGCGGTGTCGCTGGCGGCTATTCCGGTGAAGGGTTCGGTTTTTAAGGGGGAAAAATCCGCCGCGCATTCGGCGAGCCTTTCGATGCCGTCCGTGAAGGCCGCAAGCCTTCCGGGCCTTATGAGCTTCTCCGAAAAAAGCACGTGGATCAAGGACAACAGAAACAAAACGTCGGTTCCGGGTTTTATGAAAAGGTGCTGGTCGGCCAACTCGGCGGTTTTGGTCCTGAATGGGTCAACCACCACCACCCGGCCCCCGCGCTGCCTTATGTCGCCTATCCGCCCCACCATGCCGGGGGCTGTCATTATGGAACCGTTGGACACCGCCGGGTTGCCTCCCAGGATCATGAAAAAATCCGTGCGGTCGATATCGGGTACCGGAAACATGAACTGGTGGCCGAAAAGGTAGTGGCAGGCCATCATCAGGGGCAACTGGTCGGTGGACGAGGCCGAATAGCGGTTGCGGGTCTTTAGCGAATCGATGAAGGGAAGCCCCATCAATAGCGCGCCCGGAAGGTGGGCCGTGGGGTTTCCCACGTAAATGCCCATTGCGTCCCTGCCGTGCTTTTTTTGGGTGGCGCAAATCCTGCGCCCGGTCTCGTCCAGGGCCTCTTTCCACGAAACCCGCTCGAAACTCCGCCCCTTGCGCCTCACCGGATGCCGAAGGCGGTCCGGGTCTGAATGAAGCTCCTTCAAGGCCGTGGCCTTGGCGCACACGTGGCCCTTGGAGAAGGGGTCGTCCCTGTCCCCCGTTATGGAGACTATCTCCCCGCCTTCCGTCTTCACCACTATGCCGCACATGGCCTCGCAGATGTTGCAGGATCGGAAGAAGGTTTGGGTCTCGGAGGAATTTGTCATTATGCACTCCGTTAGAGGCGTGTTAAAGTGTGAGGTTCTCACAAAGCTGTTTTCAAAGTTGTACAATCATATGCCTTTTGGTGCGATATATACTATAACTTTAAAGTCATCTTTTTCTTGATTGAGATCATTTTCTATACCTCTTGGATTCGCTATACGCCCATCAGGATCATAAACAAAGCATACTAATGTTTTGCACGAAGGATGAGTTTGATACTTTTGAATATCGACTAATAACTGCTCACCTAATTGCTTTGTTGAAAGACCATTTCTAGTTTTTTTAATTTCAATAATTGTTTCTTCTTGTTTTAATAAAAAATCTACCCTTGAACATGAGCCAGCATAGCTAGGCGTCCACTCTTCTTTTCGGATATCATCAAAAAATAAACACAGAAGTGCATGAAATAAATCTTGAACATCATATTCATCTTCTACATTTAATGTATCACGGTCATTGTATCTCTCTCTAATTTGTCTAACTACCAAATGGAATCTGTTACATAAAATATCAATATCACTAATGCCGTATAATTTATTTTGAGTCATAGATTCGTCTTCAAAAAATTCATCAATCTCCTGAATTAATGATGCTAAAATAGATTTTGCATTATCAAGCCCTCTATAATAAGCTCGTTCATAATCATCGCGGGGTGTAGAGCTAGAAAAAGACATTAAGATGTAATTTATATTATTGAAATCTTTTATATGTCGCGTGTCTTTACCAAATATTTTTTCAATTAAGACTTGAGTATCACGATGCCATTTCTTGAAATCAGGACAAAATTTTTCCTGTTGTTTAAGGCTATCTGTTTGCGATACTTGGCGATTAAGCTTTTCTATAGCTTCCTGCTTGTTCATTGAGATTCCTCATTGACTTTAACATTACCCATTCCGCATATAATTAAGCCTTTTCACGAACACTTTGAAAAGCCGCATGAGTGGCATACCAGACAGCCGGATTCATGGGCCAGCATCTGGCCGCAGTCCGGGCACTGGCCAGCCGGGCCCGTGGGAGTCAGCTCCGGCGAGCCGATTCTTTTTTGCAGCACCTGGGCCACGGCGTCCGGGCAGGAAAGCACCTGGCGCGAGTCCTGCCACGCGGGCGAGGGGCAGCGGATTCCGATAAGCTGCTTCACCACCTCCGCCGGGGGGACGCCGCTTCTGAGAGCCAGGGAGATGAGGCGGCCCGTGGCCTCGGTCTGGGAACTGGCGCAGCCGCCGGTTTTTCCCATCTGGGCGAAGACCTCGGCCATGCCCTCGTCATCGCGGTTCACCGTTACGTAAAGGTTGCCGCAGCCGGTCTTTATCCTCTCGGTTATTCCCCAGGTTGCAAGGGGCCGGGCGCGGGGGGCAAGCCTGCCGGGGGCCTGGACATCATCCTTCTGGGGATTGTCGGGCGTGGCGGATCCAACGCAGAGGACCTGCCTTTCCCGACTGCCGTCCCGGTATATGGTGAGCCCCTTCAGGCCCGCCTCGAAGGCCGAACAAAAGAGGTCCTTCACGTCCTCGGAGGTGGCGCTGGCCGGAAGGTTGACTGTTTTGGACACCGCGTTGTCCGTGTGCCGCTGAAAGGCCGCCTGGATGCGCACATGCCATGACGCCGGGATGTCGTGGGAGGTGACGAAAAGCCGCCTGACGGATTCCGGCACAGCCTCGATGTTTTTCACCGAACCTGTTCGGAGCACCTCCGCAACCAGGGCCTCGGAATAAAAGCCCATGCTTTTGGCGGTTTCGGCGAAAAGCGGGTGAAGCTCCGGCAGGCTGGTTCCGTCCAGCACCCGGCGGTTGTAGGCCACCGCAAAAAGGGGTTCTATGCCCGAACTGGACCCGGCGATTATGGATATGGAGCCTGTGGGGGCGATGGTGGTGGTGGTGGCGTTGCGCATGAAGGGCGTTTCGGGGGTATCGTAAACGCTTCCCTCGTAAGCCGGGAAGTTTCCGCGCTTTTTCGCAAGTTCCGCCGAGGCGGCCTTGCTTTCGGCGTCGATGAGGCTCATCACCTCGCTCGCCGCCTTTTCCGCCTCATCCGAATCGTAGGGAATGCCCAAGCGGATGAGCATGTCCGCGAATCCCATGACGCCCAGGCCGATCTTCCTTGTTGCCCGGGTGCGTTCGGCTATGGCTGGCAGGGGGTACTTGTTGATCTCGATCACGTTATCGAGGAAATGAACCGCAGTGCGAATGGTTTCCCGCAAAAGATCGCGGTTCAAGGCCCCGTTTTCCACCATGCGCCCAAGGTTGATGCTCCCCAGGGTGCAGGATTCATAGGGGAGAAGCGGCTGCTCTCCGCAGTTGTGGGCCATTATTCCATTGGCGTCGAAGCGGTTGACTCCTGGAACGCCTGCGTCGAAGACCTCCTCGAACCCGTCGGGAACCAGTTCCTTGAATCTGGCGGTGAAGGTCTCGCGGTTCATGCGGCGCTTGTAGCCAGAAAGCAGAATTTTCAGGCGCGCCTGTTTCTCCTCGTGGCGAAAGCCCACAAGAGTTTGAAACCGGAGCATGTTTTCGTTGGCGATGGCCAACTCGTGCTGCGCCCTGGTGGGAAATTCCCGTTCGCCGCCTTTACCGTCGGGTAAAAGTGCAAGACCAGCCTTTCTCCGGTTTTCATAGATGACGGAGGCTATACCGAGCCGCAAAAGCATTCTCTGGACAGCTTGAAGGGTTTCAAGGTCGCTCTGGGCAAGCCTTACGCTCACCCCCTTTTTCAGGTCCCCCTGGACCGAGCCGTCCGCGTCGAAAAGTCCGCCCAGAAAGCCCCTGTAAAAATCGCTTGAGCATTCCTCCAGGGCCTTCGTGATTCGCTTGTGACCCGGCTTAAGGCCCAAGGACGCGCACACGGCCTTCAGGGAACCGGGACTCATGCGGTACTCCCCTCGCCCTTTGACCATGGTCCAGCCGCAAAAATCGCTCCTGTGCGGAAGCGTTTTGGCAAAGGCAAGGGCTGCCTTCATCACGCCGCTTTCCTGTTCCGCCCCCCCGTTGGCCGCAAGGGGCAGAGGCCAGACGGAGAGCACGGCCTTGTCGGTTTTAAGGGTTCCATCCCCCAGAAGAAGACCCGTGAGGTAACCCTCGGCCATGCCGAACGAGCCGGGCCAGGACAGAAAATTCCGGTGATCGTTCAAGATTATCCTGTCGCCCTTTTGAAGATTTTCCGTAGCGACGAAAGCTGGCTCCGATGCCTCGCCCGAAAAGGCCAGCACCCTGTGATCCCCGGTGAGCCTCAAACTCAATCCTTCAAGGGTTTCCAGGCGGAACACGGGCTTTATTCCGGTGGAAAAAAATCCCCTTGCGTCGGTTTTGAAAACAGCTCCGTTTACGACGCATTCCGTCTCGATGCCTAAAAGGTCGCGGGCCATTCGCGGCCCTCTGGCGGTCATTATCCAGGTGTCGCCCGTAACGCATGGATTTGTTGCCTCGATTTTTCCGAGCGCGGGGGTGGGGTTGTCGCGGTTGATGCGGTCTATGAAAATTACGCCCGGCTCCCCGGTGGCCCAGGCCGATGAGGCGATGCGGTCGAAGACCCCTGCTGCCGGGATTCTTGCGGAGACCTCACCCGTGCGCGGATTTATGAGGTCGTAGAGGTCGTTTTTCTCCACCGCCTCCATGAAGCGGTCGGTTAAGGCCACCGAGATGTTGAAGTTGTTGAGGATGGAAAGATCGTCCTTGGCGCTTATGAAATCCATTATGTCCGGGTGGTCCACCCGGAGTATCCCCATGTTGGCCCCGCGCCGGGTTCCGCCCTGTTTCACGGTTTCGGTGGCGGTGTCAAAGACCTTCATGAAGGATATGGGACCGGAGCTGACCCCTGCGGTGGACATCACCGTGTCGTTGGCGGGCCGCAGGCGCGAAAAGGAAAAGCCGGTGCCGCCGCCGCTTTTGTGGATGAGGGCGGTATGCTTCAAGGAATCGAAGATGCTTTCCAGGCTGTCTTCAACCGGCAGAACGAAACATGCCGAAAGCTGGCCCAGCCTTCGCCCGGCGTTCATGAGGGTGGGGGAGTTGGGAAGAAAGAGCCCACTTGAAAGAAGCCCGTAAAAACTGTTTTCGGTCTTGCCGGGCTCGGTTGCAGGATCAAAGGCAAGATCGGCGGAAGCCACGCTTTTGGCCACCCTCCGGAAAAGCTCCTCCGGGGTCTCCACAGTGTTTCCGTGAAGGTCCTTTTTGAGATAGCGCCGCCGAAGCACCACCAGGGCGTTTTCCGTGAGAAAGGCGGTCATGGGCTCTCCCAGAGCTTGGCCTAAGGTGATTGACGCCGGATCAGGTCTTTTCCGTCAGCCGGTCCCTCAAAAACTCCATGAAGGCGCTGCACAGGGGCGACGGGGTGCGCCTGGCGTCGCGGATCAGATAAAACGTGCGCTTAAGATCGAGTTCCGGGACGTTTATGGCGGCCAGCTCCCCGCTTTTCAACTGGCCCTCCACCGCAAGGGTGGACAGGAAGGACACCCCGACCCCCGATTTCACGGCCTCGCGCACGGACTCCGTTGAGCCCAATTGGGCCACCACCTTGAAGGAGGAAAGGCTGAGCCCCTTTTTATCCAGGGCGTTTTCCAGAAACCGCCGTGTGCCGCTTCCAGGCTCCCTAATAAGAAGCGGCAGGGACTTTACGCCCGCTATGCCTACCTCTTTTTTCGAGGCAAGGGGATGGTCGCCCGGAACCACCAGCCGTATTTCATCGCGGCCCACGGCAAGGGCCTCCAGGCGCTTGTCCGCCGGAAGCGCCCCCACCACCCCGGCCTCGATGCGGCCCTCCATCACCATGTCCGCTATTTCCTGGGTGTCGCCTATGGAAAGGCTTAAGGAGACTTCAGGGTAAAGACTTCGGAACCTGCCTATGGCCGCCGGCAGGATGTACGCGCCCGGAATGGTGGAGCCGCCTATGGCGAGCGTTCCAGTGGGTTTTCCCATGAAGGCCGCCATGGCGGTTTCCGCCTCGTCGGCAAGGTCCAGAAGACGCCTTGCGTAGCCGAAGAGAATCTGGCCGCCCTTGGTGGGCTTGGCGTCCTTTCCCATACGGTCGATGAGGCGGCAGTCGAAGTGCTCCTCCAAATCCTTCACGTGGCTCGATACAGTGGGCTGGGAAAGGTGCACCGCCTCAGCCGCCCGGGAAAAACTGCCAAGCTCCACCACCTTGCAAAAAATCTTCAACTGCCACAGGTCCATTATTTTTATCCCGCCTTAGCCCCGAATTTTTCCTCAAGGCGCTTTTTCACGATGGGCGGAACCATGCCGTTGATGTCCCCGCCGAACTGGGCCGCCTCCTTTATAATGGAGGAACTGGTGAATATCCACCTGAGGCCGGTCATGAGATACACGGACTGAATTTCGCGCTGAAGCTTCCTGTTCATGAGGGCCATCTGGAACTCGTACTCGAAATCCGACACGGCCCGAAGCCCGCGCAGAATGGCGGTGGCGTTTTTCCTGGCCGCGAAATCCACCAGAAGACCCTGGAAGGACTCAACCTGGGTGTTGGGGGTGTCCTTCAAGACCTCCTTCAGCATCTCTTCCCGCTCTTCCACGGTGAACAGGTTGTTTTTTCGCGGGTTGACCAGAATGGCCACGATTATGGTGTCGAAGAGCTTGACTCCGCGCTTTATGATGTCCAGATGCCCGTTTGTGACCGGATCGAAGGAGCCGGGATAGATGGCTATGCGTTCCATGTGACATGCTCCGGGTTATGGGATGCGGCCTTGCTGCCCTTATGCGGTCGGCTTTCCGGTTGGCCGGGCCTTGTTACGGGATTTGGCCGGTCTGTTGGCTCATAACACGTGATTAAAAAACGAGACAAGGCTTTTCCCGTACTTCCGGCGGTCGGAAAGAACAAGATTTGAAGGAGGGGATGGCGGATCCGTTAGCGCGCTGTGCTCGGCCACCACCGTGGCCCCGCTGGCAAGGCACCCGGAATCCGCTATGTTTTTCAGGGTTCGGGAAAGGGCGTCGGCCTTGTACGGAGGGTCGGCGAACACCAGATCGAAGGGTCCGGGAAGCCCCGCCAGAGCCCCCGGGCGCAGAACGTCCCTCAAAAAAACCGAATGTTTTGCCTCAAAAGGGCTATGCTCTCCCGGTTGGAATCCACGAAAACGGCCCTGGCCGCTCCGCGCGAGAGGCTTTCCAGGCCGAGCGCCCCGGTTCCGGCGAAAAGGTCCAGGACCGCCGCGTCCGTTACAAGCCCACCAAGGATGGAGAACACCGCCTCGCGGGTCTTGTCCGCAGTGGGCCGCACGGGCGCGCCCTTAACCGCGCCAAGCCTTCTGCCCCTGTATTGCCCTGCTATTATCCTCATTCCATCCCGCGCAGTTTCTTTTCAAGGCTTTTGGTTTCGATGCCAAGAGCCTTGGCCGCCGCAGAAGGGCTGTTTTCATGGCGCAGAAGGGCCGCCTGGATGTAGGCCTTTTCAAAGGCCTTCCTGGCTTCCTTCAAGGGCTCCACCCGCATGATCTCGTCAGCCGTAAGGCAGGCCCTCGCCTCGTTCACCGGCGGAGGGATGTGTCCTGGCTCTATGGTGTCTTCCTCTACTGTTATGACGAGCCTTTCGGCCAGGTTCTTCAGTTCCCTCACGTTTCCGGGCCAGTGGTAGGACGTGAGCACGGACAGGGCCTCCGGGGAGACGGCCTTGGCCTCAGCCCCGTTTTCCGAGGCGAACTCCGCCAGAAAGGCCGAAAACAGCACGGGCACGTCCTCCGACCGCTCCCGCAAGGGCGGCACCTTTATGGGTATCACGTTAAGCCGGTGATAGAGGTCTTCCCGGAAATTGCCCTTTTCGATCTCGTCCTCCAGGTTCTTGCTGGTGGCCGCGATGACCCTTACATCGGCCTTCTGGGGCCTGCCCCCGCCCACCCGCGAAAAGGCCTCGCCCTCTATGGCCTTTAAAATCTTTCCCTGGGTGGCCATGTCCATCTCGCCCACGTCATCGAAAAAGAGCGTGCCCTTGTGGGCCATTTCCAGCTTGCCGCGCCTTCTGCGCCCTGCCGGGCTTCCCTTTTCGTAGCCGAAAATCTCGCCCGCCAGCCAGTCGGAGTTCATGGTGGCGCAGTTGACCGTTATAAGAGGATACTCGCTTCGGTTGGAAAGCTGGTGGACCGTTCGGGCCACCAGTTCCTTTCCAGTGCCGTTTTCCCCGGTGATCAGGACCCAGGCGTCGGTGGGGCTCGCGATGTGAATCTGCTGCATGAGTTGGGCCACGGGCTGGCTTTGCCCGGTTATGGAGTGCTTTTCCAGGGTCTTTTTGCGGAGGTAGCGGTATTCCTCCTCCAGGCGGCGGAAATTCAGGGCGTTATTTATGGTCACCACCACCTTGTCTATGGAAAGGGGCTTTTCGATGAAGTCGTAGGCCCCCAGTTTCACCGCCTGGACAGCCGCCTCCACCGAGCCGTGCCCGGTTATGAGCACAACCGGAAGATATGGGTAATCCTTCCTTATCTCCTTCAAAGTTTCGATGCCGTCCATTCCGGGCATCCAGATGTCCAGCAAAACCAGGTCCGGGTAGTTCTGGCCTATGGATTTGAGGGCCTCGTAGCCGGTCTGGGCGGTTTCGACCTCGAAGCCTTCATCCGAGAGGATTCCCGCAAGGGTTTTCAGGATCGGGATTTCGTCGTCAACGATGAGGATATTGGGAAACAAGGAGTTCCTCCGGGGCTGGCCGCAAGGAAAAACCGGAGCCGGCCCGAAAAGTCAGATTTTATAGATCACGCGTTTTTCGGTGATGATGATGTCGATGAAGCGGTCGTGGGCCTCCATGGGCACCTGGTTCACCACCTGGGCCTCCAGGGCGAGCGCCACCTTGCGGGTGGTGAGGGGAAGCTGGGGGATGAGCCGGTCGTAGGTGCCCTGGCCGTAGCCGATGCGGCCCCCGCGCTCGTCGAAGACCGAGCCCGGAATGAGGGCCAGGTCCACGTATTGCAGGGGAACGTGCTTGGTGGCGCGGGGGTCCGGCTCCATGCGCCCGAAGACGTTGGGATAAAGCTCGGGGTTGGCGGAATCGATCTTGAAGGGCAGAAGCTCGAAGGTCTTTGTGTTCAAAACCGGAATGAGGGTGATCTTGCCCTGGGCCACGCAGTCCGCGAGTATGGCTCTGGTGTCGGGCTCATTGGGGAGGTTCATGTATAACAGAACGGACTGGGCCTCCTCGAAATTGGCGAAATCAGCCAGCCGTTTTCGTATCTCGTCGCAGCGGAAGCGGTATTCCTCTTCGGAAAGCTCCTCGCACCGCTTCTGGGCCGCCGACCTCAATTCGCGTTTTTTCAATCTTGCGTCTTCCATGGCTCCCCCTGGCCGGACCATGTTGAGCGTTTCCTATATTTTACCTTTCATAACTTCCAATTATACCCCATAACAAGCAAAAATGTCAATCTCCAATGCATTCCGGGCCAAGAACGGCGGCGTGCCGACCTCAATGCTGGCGCAACAGGGCGGAAGGCACGCCCGGTTCAAATACGCGGGCAGCTATCTTCAACAGTCCGGCAAACAGGCATAGGGCGCGGGATGAGGCTATGCTTTTTGGGTGGGATCGATGACCCTGCCGATGAAAAGTATGTTCCCGTTTTTCATATCCTGGATGAGAAAAATAAAAGGATGGTCGACCGTTACCACCACAGGTTCAGGCGGAGCCGCCGCACATCCCAATGTTCCGTGGGTTACTGCGGCGGCCTCGGTCCCTTTTTCGTTAACGTCAACAAAGGTCTGATGTTTGAATTGCTGGATGAAAAGTGACTTGGTTCCATCTATTCCCGAAAAATCGGCACTATTCCCGAATGCCGAGCCAAGTCCCATTTTGGACAATATCTCCTCCAACGAATATCCTGTTCTGAAAGTAAATTTCGGCATGGAGAACTCAAGGCGCGCACACTCAATTTTACTTCTCCATTTCTTCAGATTTTCCAATGTAAGTTCTTTTTCGACTGCAGGCAGGTCGTTTGTAACAGGGAACAGAATTAACATGGACATGGCATCTCCAGTATACGGCAACTCAATAATATTGAGAAAATTTCTATCACGATAATATCCAAAATGTTCAGTTTCGCCCATCATTGAGCTTTTTACGACCTTATTTCTGTCAACTCTGAAATCCTGGTCAAACCATCCTATCTTTTTTAGAACTGTTTCCCATGTAGCCTTAAAATAAATTGCATTTGTAACAATAAGTTGTGTTGTATTGTCAATTTCATTTCTGTCAACAGCGTCATGGATTTTATTGTTGGTGTTGTCTTCAATCCAGTCATTAATTATATTAGCTGCGTTATCAGGCTCATTCACAAAATCAATGTTAAAAATTTTTCCATCATAATATTTTTTTGTAATATCCAAGTAATCGGAACGGAACCTGTGGCCTTGTTGCGCCCACAGTGCGTTGGCCATGGTCAATATGTAATCCGGCCTTGGCTTTGTCAGTTGGTTAAAAATTGATGCTGTTGCATCCCTTCTGAGTGTTGCGTCGTTTGCCTGATGAAAAACGGCCTTAAACTCGTCCGCCGTCTTCCCGCGTGCGCCCTCGGATAGAATTGATAGAACCATAGAAATGCTGTAAGGCGAAAAGAAAATATTGCCTTCGTCACTCTTCAACTGCGTGTAAAGGTCCAGGGCGAAACGATTGTTTGAGTCGATAACCTCCGCTTCGCCCGGTTTCAAGTCCGGCTGTGCGGCTTCGTCGGATGGAGAACCATCCTCTGCTTCCTCTGGAAAAGTGCTGAAGGTGATTACCTCGTTTGATGAATATGAGACCGTAAAACAGCTTAGAACCAACAATATGGCAAAAATGATCCAATACCTTTTTTTCATTTTCAACTCCTGAAATGGCAAGGAATCAACAAGCAGTGTTTATAGCATAATAAATAATATAGCCGACTCTTATTTGCAAGCAATTTTAGCTTTGCATGAAGTATAGCTTATCATCAAGGCTGGAAACAACACTTCCTCACTCGTTATCCCTCCTTTGGTCTTGACCCCGGTGTGTCCTTTCCTGTAGCTTGGCGGGTGGTTTTTTCGGAAAAAAATCCTTTCGGCAAATTTTGGCGGATTATGGAGCCTATCCATCATAAGTTATGGATAAGCCACTGATCCCGGACGCTTCAAGGGGGCTTAAATGGACAGTTGCGTTATTGCGGAAAAAAGGGGGCAGGTGGCGCTCATCACGCTCAACCGGCCCGAATTGATGAACTCCGTCAACTTCGACCTTCTATTGGGCCTGAAGGCGGAAATTGACCGGGTGCGGTTCGATACCGACACAAGGGTCGTGATAATAACCGGCGCGGGGGAAAAAGCCTTCTGCGCGGGCGCGGACTTAAAGGAGCGGGCCACCTACCCGGAAGCCAAGGTGCGCGAATTCATCTTCACCATCCGAAGCCTTTTTTCCTCCATCGAAACCCTTCCCCAACCGGTGATAGCCGCTGTTAACGGCGTGGCCCTTGGCGGCGGCACGGAACTCTCGCTTGCCTGCGACATCCGCTACGCATCAAAAACCGCCACCCTTGGGCTTACCGAAACGCGGCTTGCCATTATCCCCGGAGCGGGCGGCACCCAGAGGCTTCCAAGGCTCATCGGGCGGGGCCGGGCCAAGGAGCTTATTTTCACGGGCCGCCGGGTGAGCGCGGACGAGGCCCTTAATCTCGGCATGGTAAACCGTGTTTGCGAGCCGGGCCAATTGATTGATGACTGCATGGCTTTGGCCGACGAAATTCTGGGCTGCGGTCCCATCGCCATCGCCCAGGCCAAATACGCCATAAACGCCGGGATAGAGACGGACATCGCAACGGGCATGGCGATAGAAAGTAACGCCTACTGGCTCACCATACCCACCGAGGACCGCCTGGAAGGCCTTGCCGCGTTCCGCGAAAAGCGCAAACCCGTTTACAAGGGAAAATAGAAATGTCCGATTCTTATGCAGAAAACCGCGCCCACTGGCTTGCTGAGGAATTGAAACTTGACGAGCGCGTGAACGAGGCCCTTTTTTCCGGCGGCCAGAAGGCCATAGACCGGCTTGCCAAGCAGGGCAAGCAGGCCGTGCGCGACCTTATCTATAAGCTCATAGACCCTGACACCGAATTTTTCGAGCTTTCCAGCATAGCCGGTTTCGGCATGGACTACCCCGAAGCCGAGGATGTCCCCTGCGCGGGTTTGGTCACGGGCCTTGGCATGATCCACGGCAATTGGACCATGATCTTCGGCAACGACCCGCGAATCAAGGCCGGAACGTATTTTCCCATAACGCTTAAAAAGCACATGCGCGCCCAGGCCATAGCAGAGCGCTGCGGCTTGAACTGCGTCTATATCGCGGACTCAGGCGGGGCGTTTTTGCCCATGCAGGCCGACGTTTTCCCGGACGACCAGCAATTCGGCTCCATGTTTTACAACATGGCCCGCATGAGCGCAAAAGGTATAAAGCAGATAACCCTTTCCACGGGGGGGAACACGGCGGGCGGGGCCTACATCGTTTTCATGGCCTGCGAATCGGTGATGATTGATAAGCTCGCCTACTCCTTCCTTGGCGGGCCGCCGCTTGTAAAGGCCGCAACCGGCGAGGACATCACAGCCGAAGCCCTTGGCGGGGCCAGGGTCCACACGGGGGTTTCGGGCGGGGCGGACCATTTCTGCGGCGACCAGGACGAGGCCGTACAGAGGGTGCGGGACATCCTAAGCCTTACCCGTCCCCAGACCCTGTATACCCACCGCTACGAGGAAGAAGCTCCGCTGGTTCCCGAAGACAGCCTGTACGACATCCTGCCCGCAAACATCCATCAGGCCATTGACGTGCGCGAGGTCATCGCGGCAATCGCCGACGGCAGCGATTTCATCGAGTACAAGAAGGATTACGCCAAGGGCCGGGGCGACAACATAGTAACCGGCAGGATGCGCATAAGGGGAATCCCCATCGGGGTTGTGGCCTCAAACCGCGTGGGCATAATATTTGTGGAGGCGGCCCGCAAGGCGACGGAGTGGATAATCCGCTGCTGCAACGAAAAGCTGCCGCTGCTTTTCATCCAGAACTCGCCCGGCTACATGGTGGGCTCGGACTCCGAGCATTCCGGCATGGGCAAATACGGCGCGGACATGGTGCGCTCCGTGGCCTGCGCCCAGGTCCCGCGCGTTCAGCTCGTGATCGGCCCGGACAACGGCGCGGCCAACTACGGCATGTGCGGCAGGGGCTACCGCCCGCATTTCCTCTTTTCCACCATGCGGGCAAGAACCAGCGTGATGAGCGGCAAAAGCGCCGCCGAGGTCTTGTTGTCCATCGAAAAGCGCAAGAGGGAAATCTCCGGCAAACCCATGACGGAAGCTGAACTGGCCGAATTCAAGCAGATGATGACCGATAAATACGACGGCGAGGCCCACCCCTTCTACTGCGGGGCGCGGCTTTTAAACGACCGGGTGCTGAAATTCTCCGAGATAAGGCAGTGGCTTGGCATGGCCTTTGAGGTGAGCCTTTTGCAGCCGATCCCGGACCCCTCATTTGGAAATTTAAGGTTCTGAAAAAACCAATTGATGCTCCAGAAGAAGGCGAAAGGGTCGTCGAGTAAAGAAATTGCTCGGCGACCCTTTTTTTATTTCCATAAATCTTCGCTACAAAAAAGTCCTTGACAATATAGTTCGCATACGTAATACTTTGATCAGGAAAGTGAGGATAGCATGGATTTCATATCTCCACAGGAATGTCCGTATTTTTTGGTGACCAGGGCCGGGCTCGCGGTTACGTCGGCCCTCAAAAAGGGCTTTGCCGAGGCCGGAATCGAAAACGTCCGCCCCGCCTACATGGGGGCCTTGATGACCCTCTGGGAGGAGGACGGCCAGAAGGTGGTGGACCTTGCGCGCGGCGCGGGCCTTGAGCCCTCCACCATGACGGGGCTTCTGGACCGCATGGAGCGCGACGGGCTGGTGAAGCGCGAGGCCGACCCCGAAGACCGCAGGGTACTGCGCATCTTTCTGACGGAACAGGCCAAGGGAGCGTGGCCGGTGGTGATGAGGGTGGCCCTTTCGGTGGTTGCCGAGGCCTTCTCTGGAATCGAGCCGGAACGCCTTGAAGTCGTAAAGGATGTTTTGCGCACCGTGCTTAAAAACGCCCACGAGGAAAAATGCTCATGCTGTGATGTCGGGCGGCTTTCCAGTGTTTTTCGGTCGCTCAAGAACGCTCACGAGGAAAACGACAAATGACCGGCTCCAATCTTCCGAAACTTGGCTACGCCTGCGCCTACGCCCCGCTTCCGCTTATCGAGGCGGCGGGCTTCGCGCCCAAAAGAATTCTGCCCCTTGGGGATTTCCCGGACCAGGCGGGGCGCTATCTTCACGACACCCTTTGCCCCCACGTGAAAAAAATTCTGGATCGGGCCATTTCAAACGACCTTGGCGACCTAAAGGGCATGGTTTTCATCAACTCCTGCGACGCCATGAGACGGTGTAACGATGCCTTCCGCCGCGAGGGAATCGAAACCTTTTTCCTGGACCTTCCCGTCACCGGCGGCGAGCGCTCCACAGCCCGCTATGCGGCTGACATGCGCACCCTTTACGGCGACCTTTGCGAACTCTCCGGCCTTGCCCCGGATGAATCGCGCCTTTCCGAAAAAATGGCGGAATACGGCGAGCTTCACGACCTTCTGGAAAAGGCCCGCACCCGCCGCGACCAGGGGAGCCTTTCCGCCGAAAAATTCCAGGCCCTCGTGAACACGATATCGGCCCTTCCCGCCAAGGATGCGGCGGCGGAAATAAACAGGGTGCTTGGCGAGGCCCCCCAAACGCCCGACCCGAAGGCCGTTCCGGTCTACCTTTTCGGCAATGTCTTTCCCGATCCCCTTGCCTTTTCCATGATCGAATCATGCGGGGCGCGGGTGTGCGGCGAGGATTTCTGCACCGGTTCGCGCTTTCTGGCCCCCATGCAGGAAAGCGAGGGCGATGCTTTCATCAGGCTTTCCAGGAGCATCCTGGAAAAGCCGCCATGCGCCCGCACCCTCGATCCCGCCCGCCCCGGCGGAATCGGCCAGGACGTTCTGAAAGCGGCCACAGATGCGGGAGCAAAGGGAGTCATCGCCCAGTTTCTCAAGTTCTGCGACCCCTATCTTGCCCGGATGCCCCTTATCCGTCAGGCGCTCAAAGATGCGGGAATCCCGCTTTTGGTGCTTGAAGGAGACTGCACCCAGGGGTCCATCGGTCAGAGTCGCACCAGGATCGAGGCGTTCCTGGAAATGTTGAAGGACGCCTGAAACAGCCCCTAATGAAATGGCGGATTTGTTCGGAAGGCAAACGGATGCCGTTCAATTTTTGAGCAATCAGCCCTAAATCTTTGAAAGTACGAGGAAAATCATGGATATCCTGGAAGCCATAAATAAGCGGAAAAGCATACGCCACTTTTTGCATAAGCCGGTGACAAAGGAAGTCATGACGCGCCTTCTTACAGCCGCCGTGCGCGCGCCCTCGGCCAACAACACCCAGCCCTGGGAGTTCGTGGCCGTGGCGGGCAAGGCCCTGGACCGAATCCGCGAGAAAAACACCGCCCTTTTGCGGGCCATGACCATGCCCAACCCCGACCACTCCCTTGTGAGCTGGGCCAAAGACAGCGTCTACAGAAAAAGGCAGGTGGACCTTGCCAAGGAGCTGTTCCGGCTGATGGGGATAGCGCGGGAGGACAAGGAGGCGCGGGGCGAATGGCTTGAACGCGGTTTCCGCTACTTCGAGGCCCCGGCGGCGCTCTTCGTGCTGGCTGACAGGAGCCTCTCGGAAAGCGGCCCCCTCATGGACATAGGGGCGGCAGTGGAAAACTTCTGCATCGCGGCCCTCACCGAGGGCCTTGGAACCTGCATCGAGGACCAGGGCGTGATGTACCCGGACGTCCTGCGGGAGGAACTTTCCATCCCGCCGGAAAAACGCATAGTCATAGCGGTTGCCGTGGGCTTTCCCGATCCGGACTTTCCCGCCAACGCCCTTATAAGCGAACGCGAGCCGGTGGAAAACGTAACACGCTTCGTGGATTTTTTCTGACAGTTTCGCCAGAACGCGCAAGGGCAGGAAGATCGGGTCAAGCCCGGAAATCCCCTCCCCGGCCCTGAAAGGATAACGGCCATGATAAAATCATATTTCGACAACATGGTGGACGGCATTGAAAAAAGCCTCGCCTCCGGCGACGCCAGCGCTCGCAAGCGCTACGCCCTTTCGGTGGCGCGCCTCGGAAGCCGCCTTTATTCGGGCAAAGACAAGGTTGCCTGGTGCGGCGTGACAGCCCCCTTCGACCTTTTGAACTCCATGGGCGTCACATCCTGCTTCGTGGAGTTCATAGGGGCCATGCTGGCGGGCATGGGCGCTGCCGACCCGCTTCTTGGGAAGATTGAGGACGCCGGATACGGCCCCGACACCTGCGCCTATCACCGGGCAGTCATCGCCGCCGCCAAGGACGGCATGATGCCGGTTCCGGATTTCCTAGTGGCCACAAGCGCCCCATGCACGGGCGGCCTTGCGGTGATGGAAACGCTTGCCAGGGAATTTTCCCGCGACCTTTTCGTGCTGCACATTCCCCAGACCGACGACCCGGACTCGGTCAGCTACCTTGCGGACCAGCTTCGGGAGCTTACGGATTTCGTGGCTTTTCACACCAAGGTTCCGTTCGACATGGAAAAGCTCAGGGCCGCATCCGTCCTCACCAACCAGGCGCGTAAGCTGATGGTGGACGCATACCGCCTCGCCGCCGCCAAACCTTCGCCCGTGGCAGGAAAAACCCTCAACAACTTCGGCGTGGTGGTGGCGCTTTTATTGGGCACCCAGGAGGCGGTGGACGTCTGCCGCAGCTTCCGTGACGAGTTCGCCCGAAAGGTCGAAAGGGGCGAAGCCGGGGTTCCGGGGGAAAAACTGCGCCTGTTGTGGATTCAAAACCGCATCCAGTTCAAAAACGACATAACCGACTACCTGGAAAACGAGTGGGGCGCTGTCGTGGTGGCGGACGAGCTGAACGCAGTGACCTTCGGCCCCATTGACCCGGATGACCCCTTTCCGGGCATCGCCCGCCGGTCAATCTCGATTCCCTTGAACGGCTCCGTTGACCGCCGCCTGGAAAATCTTCTTTCCATGTGCCGGGACTACTCCATAGACGGGGCCATCAACCCCTGCCACTGGGGATGCCGCCAGGGCACCGGGGCGTCCGCCATGATCGCCACCGGCCTCAAAGCGGCGGGCGTGCCGGTTCTCAACATGGACGTGGACTGCATAGACCGGCGCAACTTCGCCCCCGGCCAGATAAAAACCCGGCTGGAAGCCTTCATCGAGATGCTCTCGGAAAACAAGGGGGTGTGAACATGAGCGGATATTTCCTGGGAATAGACATAGGAAGCCTCTCCTGCGACGCGGTCATAATAGACAAGTCGGGCCGCATCCTCTCCGCCTCGGTGGTGCCCACGGGAGCCCGCAACCGCGAGGCCATAGAGCGGGCCACCGGCGAGGCCCTGCGTGACGCGGGCCTTGCCCGCGACCGGCTGGCCGCCATGATCTCCACCGGCTACGGGCGCGACCGGGTGGAGGACCGCACCGCCGCAGTAACCGAGATCACCTGCCACGCGCGCGGCATTTTCGAGCTTCTGCCGGACGTGCGCCTTCTTATAGATATCGGCGGCCAGGACTCCAAGGCCGTGGCCCTGGGCCCCAACGGCAAGGTGGTGGATTTTGCCATGAACGATAAGTGCGCAGCAGGAACCGGGCGCTTTCTTGAAGCAATGGCCCGCGCCCTTGGGGTGGACATAACCGAGCTTGCGGAAATGGACCACGGCGCCACCCGCGAGCTCACCCTTTCCTCCATGTGCACGGTCTTCGCCGAAAGCGAGGTGGTTTCACTCATCGCCCAGGGAATGCCCGAAAACGAGATAGTACGGGGCCTCAACCGCTCCATCGCAAGCCGCACCGTCTCCCTTGCCAAGCGCGTATGCACCGACCCCACTAGATCGGTGGTGGCCATGAGCGGAGGCGTCGCCCACAACAAGGGGGTGGTCCGGGCGCTTTCTGACTTCCTCACGACCCCGGTCAACGTGCCGCCCATGCCCGACACGGTGGGAGCTTACGGCGCCGCCCTGATTGCTAGAGATCGGGCGGTCTGAGAACGCGAACTGCTGTGTTGCGCTTCACGGCGCGGGTCGTCATGTACGACAAGTACTATTCCTTCCCGCGCCGCTCGCGCGCCTTGCATTTCATCGTTCTCAATCCGCCCTGACTGGTGGCGGGATTAAAGATGAACAGGCAATAAGCCCGTAAAAATGGAGGATCAATAATGGAACTTTCAAAAATGAGCGGGCTGGAGCTGATAAGGGCGATGGTGCGGGGCGAAATTCCTCCGGCCACAATGGCAAAGACCATCCCCATGACCATAGCAAGGGTTGACCACGGCGACGTTGAATTTCGGGTAACCGCAAACAACGGGCACCTGAACCCAATGGGCGGGGTTCACGGCGGATTCGCGGCAACCGCTCTCGATTCCGTCACCGGCTGCGCGGTACACACCACCCTTGGCCCCGGCGAAAGCTACGGCACCGTCGATCTGAACGTCAAGATGCTCAAACCCGTTCCGGTGGACATCGAGCTTTCAGCAAAGGGGCGGGTAATCAACGTGGGAAAAAGAATCGGGGTTTCCGAAGGGGTGCTTTCGGACGACGCAGGAAGGATTTATGCGCACGCGACGGCCACCTGCATGATCTTTCGGTGAATCCTGAATAAAAACGCGAATCGCTGTGTCAGGCATCACGGCGCTTCATCGTTTTTATCCAGGATTCACACTGCGCCTTTATTTACTATTCTTGATATGCAGCTTGATAATGAAATACTGCACATCCTGATGCATCACCCACACATCAACGAAAGGAGCCATCCATGCCGCTTTTGAACATCGTTCCGCCGGAAAAGGCCGAAGGGAAGGTAAAGGACGCATACTCAATTTTCGAGAAAATGGGGATGCCCGTACCTCTGCCGCTGCAAATGATAAGCGTGAGTCCTGAAATACTCGCCATCCAGATGAAGGTGATGATGAATTATTTCAAGCATCCCACCCTCACCCTGCCGCTTCTGGCCCACATCCGGCTCCTGGTGGCCACGGGAGAGAACTATCCCTTTTGCATGAACTTCAACCGCGAGCTTTTACGGGGTTTCGTGGGCCTTACCGATGAGCAGATCGACGCGGCGATAAAAGACCCCAAAAGCGCGGCGCTCCAGGAAAAAGACCGGGAACTGCTTGCATACGTGGTGAAAGTGGTCGCCGACCCTGCCCTTTCGGACAAAAAGGACATTGAGCGCCTTCGGGAACTTGGCTGGAGCGACGGGGACATCTTCGACGCGGTAAACCACGGCATTGGAATGGTGACGGCGGGCATGGCCTTCAAAATCTTCAAGATGGGCGAGTGACGCGGATTTGACGCCGACCGGATCGGCCTTGTTCTTGACGTGTGCCCTGCTTTTTTGCGACTTCCGGGAGGCGAAAGGCCGATCACAAGCGATGAGCCGCAAGGCGCGCAAGCGGGCGGCGGCGGAGCGTGCTTCATGCACGTGAGCACGCCGCTCGCGTAGCGCAACACAGCGGATCGCGCTTGTGGACGGCCGCCTCACTTTTTCATTGCTATCCATAGGGCCGTCATCGCCCCCGCCGTCATCCCCTCCATGCGGGAAGCCTGACCCAGGGAGGCAGGGCGAAGGGCGGAAAGCTTCTCCTTTATCTCGGTGGTTAGGCCCGCGACGGAAAAATAATCGAAGCCGTCTGGAATCCGCCTTTTTTCCATCTTGCGGAAATCCTCCACCTGCTTTATCTGCCGGTCTATGTAACCCTCGTATTTTACGGATATTTCCACCTGCCGCCCGACCCGTTCGGCCACCGGCTCCGGCGCGGGAGCAAGGGCCTCCACGTCGGAATAATCCGCCTCCGGCCTTTTTAGAAGCTGATCCAGGCCCACCGCCTGGGTGAGAGGCTCCATGCCGCGATTTTGAAGGTGTTCGTTGACTTCTGACAAGGGCTTTACGATGGTTTTGCGCACCCGGCCAAGCTCGGCATCCACCGCTCTTTTACGCTCCCGCAGGTCTTTTATCTCATCATCCGATATCAGGCCCAGATCATGGCCGTACTCCATGAGCCGGAAATCGGCGTTGTCCTCCCGGAGCAAAAGCCTGTACTCGGCCCGGCTGGTGAACATGCGGTAGGGCTCACGGGTGCCCTTCGTGACAAGATCATCCACCATCACCGCGATGTAAGCCTCGCTCCGGTCCGGCAGGAAGGGCGGGCGGCCCAGAACTTTGCAGGCGGCGTTGATGCCCGCCCAAAGCCCCTGGCCTGCGGCCTCCTCGTAGCCCGATGTGCCGTTTATCTGGCCCGCCGTGAACAGGCCCGAAACCGCCTTGGTTTCGAGGGTGGGCAGAAGCTGGGTGGGGATGACGTAGTCATATTCTATGGCGTAGGCCGGGCGCACGATTTCGGCCTGTTCCAGCCCCAAAACAGAGCGGACAAGCTCGACCTGAACGTCGAGCGGCAGGCTGTTTCCAAGGCCCGACGCGTAAATCTCGCCGCTTTTTAGCCCTTCCGGCTCAAGGATCACGTGGTGGCGGTCGCGCTCGGCGAATTTCACCACTTTGTCCTCAAGGCTTGGGCAGTAGCGGGCGGAAACGCCCTTCACCACTCCGCCGTAAAGGGCCGAGCGGGAAAGATTTTTCCCTACGATTTCATGGGTTTTGGCGTTGGTGTGGCCCATGAACACCGGAACCTGTTCGACTGAAACATGATCGGTGAAAAGGCTCATGGATGAGGGATTCGGGTCGCCGTACTGGGGCTCGAACGCGGAAAAATCGATGCTCGATTTCAGAAGCCTTGCAGGGGTGCCGGTTTTCATGCGGCCAAGCGCGAACCCAAGGGATTTGAGATCGTCCGCCAGGCTGTAGGAGGCGAACTCCCCGGCCCGGCCCGCCTGCCGGGACGCAAACCCCACGTGGATTATGCCCGATAAAAAGGTGCCGGTGGCCAGGACCACGCTTTTTGCGGCATACTCGAAACCGGTGGAATCCACGACTCCCGCCACCTGCCCGCCCTCCGTCACGAGCCGGGCCACTTCCGCCTGCCTCACGTGGATTCCGGGTTGGGCAAGGAGTATGGCGCTCATCTCCTCGTGGTATCGCGCCTTGTCGTTCTGGGTGCGGGAGGACTGGACAGCCGGGCCCTTCCGGGTATTCAAGGTGCGGTACTGGATGGCGGTCTTGTCGGTGACGCGGGCCATGAAGCCGCCCAGGGCGTCAACCTCCTTCACCAGCTGGCCCTTGCCCGTGCCGCCAACCGAGGGGGAACAGGGCATGGCTGCAACCGCGTCCACGTTCATGGCGAACACGCAGACAGTGCACCCCATCCGGGCGGCGGCAAGGGCTGCCTCGCAGCCTGCGTGGCCCGCGCCCACAACTATGACGTCGTATTTCTCCGTCACTTTCCGCCCGCGCTTTTCAAAACGAGGAAAAACATCTCGCCCTCGCTTTTCATGCTTCCAGCCCCTTTTTCGGGTACAAGGCCGGACCCGAAGAAAAGGTCCAGCCTGCCCGGAGAACGGATGGCCCCTCCGGTGTCCTGGTTGGCAACGAAACGCGAAAAGGGCCGGTAGCCTGTCACCCTGCCGGTGGCGGGGTCCACCAAAGGCAGCTTCTGGCCCCGTATGAAGCAGAGCGCACCCATGGGGAAAAGCCTTCGGTCAGTTGCGATGCTCCGGCCCGGAGTCATGGGAACCTCGGTGAGGCCCAACGGGCCGCGCTCGGCCACCCGGTAGAAAATATAGCTTGGGTTGTAAAAAAGCACCCTGTCCCGATCCCTGGGGTTGGCGTCGACGTAGGCGCGTATGCCGTCCATGCTGGCCTTGTCCCTGGTGAGTTTGCCCTCCCTTATCAGGAGCCCGCCTATCGATCGAAACGGGCGTCCGTTTTCGGCGTCGTACTGGACGCGCATCTCGCGCCCGTCCGGCAGAACCACCCTTCCCGAACCCTGGATGTGAAAGAAGAAAAGCGCAATGTCGTCCTTCACCCAGGCTATTTCAAGGCCCCGCCCGGCAAGGACGCCGTCGCCGTCAATGGCCTTGCGGTCGTAATATGGCACGAATCCTAGGCCGTCCACGCGCCCGTAAATGACATCCCCTTTCCACTTGGTGGAAAAAATCCCCAAATCCAGGCGCACCAGATCATCCGGCCTTCTGTAAATGGGATATTTGTACGGGCCGCCGGGGGTGAGCGAGCCTTCCATCACCGGCTCGTAGTATCCGGTAAAAAGCATTGCGCCCTTGCCGTCGCTTCCCGTGGACCGGTAGATGGTGAACTTCTCCCGGATTGCCCTGTTGAATTCCTCAGGGTTCAAGTTGGACGTGGCGATGCCCTCGAAGACGTCCAGGGAGGCCAGAAGGTCGGCTGCGGTATAGGTATCCGGGCCGAAGGTGAATAATCTGTCCGGCTTGAAGCGGTTAAGGTATTCCCTGCTGTAATCCATTGCAATTTTTAGGGATACCATATCAAGGTCATCGGCGGAAAAATCGGGCAGGGCCTCGGATTCGGCGGGAAGCATGGGAAGGACCGCAGGAGTCACCGGCGGCGGTTCGGGTTCCTGGCAAACCGGTGTGGGCGGGCAGGGCTCGCATGGGGCGGTTACCGGGGGGGGAATGACCGTCTCAGGCTGGCGGCCTGCGCGGCAGCCGAAGCCGCCCATCAGAAACGCGGCCAAAACCAGTAAAATCAGGACTGAAAAACGCGGAACCTTGAACTTCATGGTCTCCTCCTTGACTTTTTTCTCCCATACAATATGGCAGAAACGAGCAAGGCGGCAAGACTTTTAAAAGGAACGGGGGAAGATTTTGCGGGATTTCTACTTCTAATGAGGCCCGCCGTTGGTCTTTACGGGCAGGATGATGTCGCCCGCCCTGTACATGCCCTCCAATTGGGCGGGCACCTCAAAGGACGCCTGGCCGTAGGGGCTTTCGGGCGAAAGGGGCCGGATGACGCAGGGGCCGGAACCGGGCGCCATCACCAGGAAGCGCCCGTACGAGTCGGTGAAGGTCAGCTCGTTGTTGCCGCCTTCGGCTTTCGGGAATTGAATCTCGCAGGGAAGTTCCTTTACCGGCTCGCCTTTTTCGTCCACCAGGCGGCCCAAAACCTGGAACCTGGCGGTGGTTCCCACGTAAAGCACAGTTCCGCTCTTGTAGCTTGGGAAAAGGGTGGAATAGGCCTCTTTCGGGATATAGGTAAGGGGCGGCTCTTCGGGCTCGCACCTCACGTTGGCGAGCCGGTAGGAGTAAAGATCGGGAACCACTGCAGGCAGGAAAAGGAGAGATTCAGCCTGCGCGCCGTTTTTCGTGGGGTTTACGAGGATTTTTCTGCCCTCGCAGTTTTCAACTCCCTTCACCAGGAGAAAACTGTCCCGAACCGGCCTCGATATCCCGAAATTTCCGTCGGCGAATACGATGCTGCTTTGAAGGGCTAAAAGTGTGCGGTTGAAGGTTTCGCCGTCGCCGCTTCTTCTTTCGGTTATCTCGTGGGTGACGGAAGCCCTGCCAAGGTTGGATGTGTAGGACGCCCCGGCTTCGAGTTCATCCGTGTCGTCGTCCCGGCCCGCCGACACGTAGCCCCTTGCTGCTCCAGGGTTGCCGGAGGAGCTGGTCTGCCAGTCCCACCTTGCGTCCACGCCCCCGTCCCAGGCCTTGGACGCCGTAAGGCTCTGGCCCTTTTGGGGCCAGTAAAGGGAGATTCCGAGATAAGCCTCGGAACTGCTGCGCCCGTCCGGGTCCACGGCGTACCTGGCGGAAAGGCCCGCCGCCAGACACTGTCGTAATCTCCAGGAAACACCGGCCGTTGCATAATAGGATTCGGTCGCTTCGGAGTCGCGCAACAAATCGCATCCTAAGCCCATGTTGGCCGTAAGATCATTCGGCAGCCTGAATGTTGTCGAAGCCGCAGTTTTGACCTTCTGCCTGTTGTAGGGCGCCGAATTGGCGACGGTGGCGAAATTTTCGCCCAGATATTCCGCATAGACCCGCCACCTGAGATCGTAAATAAGGCCCAGATCTATCCTCCGGCTGGTGAATGACAGCCTGCCCGCCCAGTCCTCCCCGTAATTCTCAAGGGCGCTGGCCGCAGCATCCATCTGGAAGGTGCCGAAACCGAAGGCCATTGCCGCATCACAGCCAAGCACCGCGTGATGGGACCTCGCCTGCAGAAAGCCGCCTGCGGTGAACCGGTCCGTAAGGCCCCTTTGGTAGTAGAGGGACGCTCCGGGCTCATCGCCGTCATATTCGTAGCCGCTGCCGATGGTTTTTCGCATGACCCCGGCGTTGAAGGAGAACCGGTCCCTTCCCCTGGAAAGCAGGATCGCTTCCCGGATGAAGGAAAAATTGAGGGTCTGCCGCCTTCCCGCTGCGTCCCTAATCCTGAGCTCCACCTCGTTTTCGCCGCTAACGAAGGGGAAATCCCTTAAGTCCTGGTCTCCGGCTTCGAGTTCCAGGGTATTGCGCAACACCCCGTTTATCCAGATTTCAACGGTGGACGGATTTTCAAGGTAAAAGGAAAAATCTCCGGTGGGATAGGTTATCTCGTGGGGTTTCAAGGAATAGTCCCTGGAAACGCCAATTCCTCCAAGGCTCATCACAGACTGGTACCCGGAAACCTGGTAGCTCAAATCCCCGCCCGAAAAACGAAGGGCCCGTGGGGCAAGGTCCTTTACCAGGCGGACGTCCCTGCGGCTCCATTCGTCTTCGTTGCCCTCTTTGTAAAGCCCCGCGCCCTCAAGTACCCAGCCCTTCAACTGGAAGGCCCCGTCCAGGCCCACCCCAAGGGGCCCGCGTTCGGAGCCGCCATTCGAGGGAGGATCGTCGTACTGCTGTTGCGCGCTCCAGTTTATAAAGGCCGAAAACGGCTCCGGAGGTTTTCCGCCTGCGGTGAAGGGATCGATCCTGCCGCCCGAAAGGCTCCGGGCGCTTCTGACCAGAAGCCTTGGCGGCACCCTGAGGAAAAACCTGAATGTGGCCGGGTCCACCTCGGTTTCGATTCCAAGGGCATGGAGCGAGCTGGTGTCCATGAACCCGGCCTTGGGGGCGGCCTCATTTACGGATTTCATGATTTCGGGCTTCAACATTCCCGAAAGCACCTTCAAAAGCGGAACCGGATCGAATAAGCCCGCCGTGGGCTCGCCCGCCCAGTCCATCTCCACCTTGCAGCAGAACTTGCCGTTCACCACAGCGTATACCCAGAACCTTTGGGGCGCGATCTTGGGCATGGGGGTGTGAAAAACCTTTTCGTAGATTTCCTCACGGGTCATCTGGGGGGGGACCGGCTTGGGCGCCTGGGTGGCAGGGCTTGGGGACCCCGGCTCCGCCGGTGAGGTTGCCTGGGCAAGCAGGGGCTGCGCCTGGATAAGGGCGAAAAAAACGAGGGACAGGACTAAAAATTGAAGCGGGCGCAAAACCCCGGAAGATGCGGAGCGGGGCCGGACCGGGCCTGTGCGAAGAAAGGAACCTTCCCTTATCACTGGGCAGGGTTCGGCCTCCTCAGCGATTTTGTGGATAGTGGAGTCCATGACATGTCCGATTAAAGAATCCAGCAAACTTTGTCAAGACCGCAGCCCTACTTTGTCGCCGTGTATTCCGAATCCGGCTCGATCTCCACCTTTACAGGCCCTTTGGGCAAGGCCTGGGGCCATGGCAGGACAATCTTTAAGGAATCCCCGGGCAGAAACTTGGTTCCCACCTTGTGGTCGGCATGGCCCACCACCACCGCCTTTTCGGCCTGAACTCCGCCGTCCTTGTCAAGGGGGGCGATCCTAATGCAATATCCCTGCATGTTGGCAAGCCCGGTGCCACGGTTGGCGCAGGTTACGGTCAGTTCCGCCGCCTCGCCCTCCCATCCCGCAACCGACTCCACCACCACCTTCGGCTTGGCCTTTTTGGGGGTGATATAGACAATACCCCTGTAATTGAACAGGACGTCTATCTCGATCCTGGCCTTGCCCGGAGGCAGATCCTCCTTTTCCTCGCCAAGGGGAACGGGAACCTGTTTGGCCAAGATGTGGTAGCCCCTTTCCTCCTTTATGTCGCCGGGGCCGATCCAGGCCACCTGCACCAGCCGGGTTTCCTTGGGCATGAGGACGACACGGGCGGGATACAACATGAAATTTTGCATGGCGTCCTCTTCCACGCCCACGGCCTTGCCGGTTTCGTCCCTCTTGAAACGGCTGATCGTTATTTCAACGGCCACCGGCTTGTCTGCCTCGTTGCTCAAGGAATAAATCCGGCTGGAATTTTTTCCCGATGGCGAAAGGCTCGCAACCGAAGGCGAAAAGGAATAGGCGAAAGCTGGGGCCGAAAACGCCAGAAGGAGACAACATGCCGAAATCAAACGTTTTATATGCATCATGGCTCCCTCCGTTTCGATGATTATTTTATGTGCCTTCCAACTGTCCTTCAACTGGAAAGCCCGGCCACCCACATCAGGCGGTGGCCGGGTTGTTGCGGCGGGCCGGAGCTTGGCTCTCCGGGTTGGGGGTTAGGGAGCTTAGATGGTTAGGGGATGGAGAGGGTCAGGGTGATGGTGTTTTGATACACACCTTCCAGGAGGCTGGTATCGGCGTTCCACTGGATTTCGAGGTTGGCTGCGTAGTCCACAGTGGCTGTTGTGCCGAGGCCGGGAAGGCCGGTGTGAAAGCTCTGGGCGCCGCCGGTCATGTCCTGGTAGCCCGCAACCTGGGGATTGGTGAGGCCGGCACCAAGGGTGCCGCCGGTCTGGACGATCCGCATCTGCTGAATCTGGATGCGGTCGGCGTAGGTGCCGGTATCAACGCCTATCAGCGCGGCCACGGTGCCGGTGCGAAGGAGCCCGCCGGAGTTGGAGGAGGTGACGTCCAGGCTCCAGCCGTCCTGGTAGTTGTTGTTGATCACGAGTCCGACCACGGCGATGTCGGTGCCGCCGTCATCCAGGGAGTTGCCGCCCGCGCCCACGGTGGTGTTGATGTCCGAGGTGTAGGTGTCGCCTGAAATGGCGTTGATGGGATCGACCTCGCCTATGATGACGCCGGCGAAAACCTGACCGGAAACGAACACCATGCCTGCCAAAATCAACGCTGTTGCCAAGAGGGCTTTCTTCATTTTTCTTCTCCTTTGGTGTTGGGGGGGTGCGGGGGCCAATCCCCGCTTGGTTCCGCATCTTTGCGGCTCGTTGCATTATTATAGAAGCAAAAGCCTTGCCAAAATGCCCCGGGACCCCCAAAAAAATTTCAACAGGCTGTTTTTGATATATAAAAAATTTTTTAACCCGTGGCCGACGGACTTTTCTTCAGCAGTTCTCCGGCCCCGCCACTATCAAAACGATAGCACCCTCTCAATATTTTGAGAAAACTATCTCAAAGAGAGACAATAATATGAATTATTATGAAGTGATAATGTCGGCACCGATACCAATAATATCCAAAACGATCCATTTTGGCTCTTTTTCCCTGAAGGGGCGCATGACCACGCCATGCAGGCTAACAAGGGCCGGGGCAGGCTCTTCCGAGAAGCCCCCCCTCGCCCTCTGTCCAAAAATTTTTTTTGAGGATGCCAGGCGGGATTGCCAATTTCACGTGGAAGAATTATATGGATTGGTGTAATATTTTCAGCTCGTATCACAGAAAAATGTCATTAACCGACACCTGGACCACAACGGGGACATAACCGTGAGCCACGAAAAAAGAATCAGCCCACGAATCCCGTGCGGCCTGGAATGCACGGTGAAGGGCGTTCCGGGTGATATCGAGGTGGTGAACATAAGCGAAGGCGGCGTTTTTCTTGGTGGAAAAAACCTGGAAGCATTGCCGCTTGGGAAAAAAATCGAACTTCTTCTGCATCTCCCGCTGGAAAAGGAGCCCTTCGCCATCAAGGCCCGCGTGGTTCGGAAAGCCGCTTACGGCGTCGGCGCGGTTTTCGAGGAGTCCCCCCAGAGGCGCGAGCAGGGCCGCCACGTTTATAATGTTCTTCGCCACACCCTGCCGGTAAGCGCCCAAACCCCTGCCAAGGCCACAGGGGAGCGTCGCGCAAGCTCCCTGCTCCGTACTCACAAGGGCAGGTCAACCGCCCTTATCCTCGCCAGCCTCAAATTCACCGCCGCCGGAGTCGCCGCAGCCAGGGCAGCCGTTGAAATGGCCCGTGACACGGGGGCATCCGTCGTGATATTCCACGCCTTGGACGGCCACCTGGAAGGAGCGCCGGTGTCGGACCCCCGCCGCCGGTCGGCAGCCGACGAGGCGCATAAGCGTTTCGAGACTCTTGTAAGGCCGCGCCTGCCGGATTTCGAGCGCCTGGAGTTCCACTGCGAGCCGGGCTATCCCGCAGACGCCATCTGCCAGGCAGCCACCGCCTTTGGCGCCGACATGGTGGTGATAGGCTGCCACAGGGGAAAAAACATGCTCAACCTGGACAGGGTGGATATTGTTGGCATGGCGGTCTTTGAAAAATCGCCATGCAAGGTTATGCTGGTTCCATATAAGGAGGATTGATGAAGCAGTTATCCGGGCCGACCATGAAAAAATCTCACGTTTTCGCCATGTTTTTGGCCCTGGCCGTTCTCGCTTTCTTCGCACTCTGGCCCCTGAACCCGGCGCCCGCCGCGCAGACAGACATAAGCGCCTTCAAACCCGGTGAAAAACTTATAATGAAGCTTTACTGGGAGTTCGTCCCGGCTGGCGAGGCGACCCTGACGGTTCTTCCCGACACCGTTATAAAGGGCGAGCCCGCCCGGCATTTCATGCTCACCATAAAAACCAACAATTTCGCCGACACCTTCTACAAGGTGCGCGACCGGGTGGACGCCTACACCGATCTTGCCATGACCCGGTCCCTGCGCTACGTGAAAAGCCAGCACGAGGGAAGCTCCCACCACGAGGTGACGGTGGATTTTGACTGGAAGAACAACAAGGCCCTCTTCACCGAGGATGGCCGCGCGGAAAAACCCACCGGCATAAGCCCCGGCACCTTCGACCCGCTTTCCTTCTTCTACCGACTGCGCCTCATGAGCCTTGCGGCAGGCAGCAGCGTGACGCTTCCCATAACCGACGGGAAAAAACACGTTGAGGCCATAGGCAGGGTTCTTAAAACCGAACAGATGGAAGTAATCGGCAAAAAGCGTAAGGTGGCCCTTTTCGAGCCGGAGTTGAAGCATGTTGGCGGGGTGTTCAAGCAAAGCCCCAATGCAAAACTTCACATCTGGTTTTCGGACGACGACAAAAAAATACCCGTGCGCATCAAAAGCGGCGTTGTGGTGGGGAATTTTACGGCAAGGCTCATAGAAGCCCGCAACGTCTGGTAACGCGGGCTGGTCAAAAACGCGATCCGCTGTGTTGAGTGTCAAAGCCAACTCCGCCACGTACCTTTGGTACGCTTGCTCGTTGGCTTTTCGCTCGCCTTGCGGCTCATCGTTTTTGACCAGCCCGCGCGCCGTGCTTTAAAAAGGCCGTCCGATGGATTCAATAAAAAGGGGAAGCGCTTCCGGGAGACGGAGACGCTTCCCCTTTTTAAGAGAAATGCGGGCGGCTCGTCTGACGCCGCAGTTCGCGTTTTTATTCAGGCTGCTACAGGCCGGTTTCGGCGAGCTTCTTGACCAGTTCCGCCTGGTCGGGGGAGAGTTTTTTGGGAACCGTCACCAGGATTTTCACGTAAAGGTCCCCGCGCTTTTTTGTCTGCATGTCGTAAAGACCCAGGCCCGCCATTCTCATTTTTGTCTGATGCCGGGTTCCTGGCGGAACTTTCAGGCTGTTCCGGGTTCCGTCCACAGTAGGGACTTCAACCGACGTTCCCAGAACCGAATCCGTAAGTTTGATTTCGCGGTCAACGTGAAGATCAAGGCCCTCCACCTTGAAAATCGGATCGTCCAGAAGTTTGCTCTGGATGAAAAGGTCCCCCGCAGGGCCTCCCGATTCCCCCGGCTCGCCCTTGCCCGAAAGCCTGAGCTTGCGCCCTGAAACCATTCCGGCGGGAATCTTCACCGTCATCTTTTCCTGGCGGCCCTTGTGGGTGAAGCTGATGGTCTTTTCCGCGCCGTGGACCACCTCGTTTAGCGTGAGTGGAAGCTCATAAACCAGGTCCGTGCCCTTTTGGGGGAAATGCGTCCCGCCCATGCCGCCGAAGGCCCCGCCGAAAGGGTCGCCGCCGCCGCCCGTGCGGAATGAGAACTTGCGCCCGCCGCCGCCGAAGGCCCCACCCCCACCGCCGAAGCCGAAACTGCGGAGTATTTCGTCCAGGTTGGAGCCGCCGAAAATGTCCTCCTGGCTGTAGCGCTCTCGGAAACCCTCGCTTCCGAAAGTGTCGTACTGCTGGCGCTTTTCCTTGTCCGAAAGCACCGCGTAGGCCTCGCTGATCTCCTTGAACCGCTCCTCGGCGCTCTTGTCGCCCTTGGCGTGGTCCGGGTGATATTTCATGGCGAGCTTCCGGTACGCCTTCTTTATCGCCGACTCGTCAGCGTCCTTGGCCACGCCAAGCACCTTGTAATAATCTTTTGAAGCCATAGGTTCCGCCGTTTTCACCATTATATTTAACGCAGCAAAGGCCCTCTTTTTATGCGGCAGGATCACCCGCCGCTCCCAGGGCCTTTAAGGGGTTGATTCAATAATAAGAAAGAGGCGGTCGGGTGTCAAGGAAAGCCGGAGCGGCAAAAAATCCGGCGAGAGAATTTTTTGGGGATTCCGCACCAATCGCGGCTCTTGGGGAAAAAAAGGCGGGCCGGTCCTTTTCCGTCGAAACAGGGCCAACCCGCCTTTACATGCATCACCGTTCTTTTTCAGATTATCTTAGCAAAAACCTCTTTGGCCAGCACTCCCAGGCCGCCAAGGTTTTCGCACACCGATATGCCCGCTTCCTTCATTGCCGCGATTTTCGCCGTGGCCGTGCCGGACGAGCCGGAAATTATGGCTCCGGCGTGCCCCATGCGACGCCCCGGAGGAGCGGTGAGACCCGCGATGAAGCCTATCACGGGCTTTTTGACCTTGGCCTTCACAAAGGCCGCCGCGTCCTCCTCGGCGCTTCCGCCGATCTCGCCCACCATCACTATTCCGCGCGTTTCAGGGTCATTATTGAAGGCTTCCAGGCAGTCGATGAAATTGGTGCCGTTCACAGGATCGCCGCCTATGCCGATGCAGGTGGTCTGGCCGATTCCCTGCTGCGTAAGCTGGTGCACCACTTCATAGGTTAAGGTGCCGGAGCGGGAAACCACGCCGATTGGGCCGCCCGGCTTGTGGATGACGCCCGGCATGATGCCCACCTTGCACTCGCCCGGGGTGATGATTCCGGGGCAGTTGGGGCCGATGAGGCGCGTGCTGCTGCGGGCCAGGTAATTTTTCACCCGCATCATGTCCAGAACCGGGATGCCCTCGGTTATGGCCACCACCAGGGGAATGCCTGCGTCTATTGCTTCGAGTATTGCGTCCGCCGCAAAGGGGGGCGGAACAAAGATCATGGCACAGTCCGCTCCCGTGGCTTTTTTCGCGGAGGCCACGGTGTTGAAGACCGGGATTCCGTCCACGTCCTGCCCGCCCTTGCCGGGGGTGACGCCTGCAACCACATTGGTTCCGTAGGCCTTGCAGGCCAGGGTGTGGAACTGGCCTTCCTTGCCGGTGATTCCCTGAACAACGACCCTCGTATTAGTGTTAACGAATATGCTCATGGATCACCTCACCATCTGGGCGACTTTTTGGGCCGCATCCGCCAAATCCGTTGCTCCGGTAAGCGCGAGGCCGCTTTCGGCCAGAATGCGCCGCCCCTCCTCCACGTTGGTGCCCTCCATGCGCACAACGACGGGCAACATGAGGCCGACTTTTTTCGCCGCCTCAACGACCCCCGTCGCAAGGATGTCGCAGCGGAGTATCCCGCCGAAGATGTTGATGAGAATGCCCTTCACGTTGGGGTCGGACAGAATGATGCGAAAGCCGTTTTCCACCATTTCGGCGTTGGCTCCGCCCCCCACGTCCAGGAAGTTGGCTGGCTCGGCCCCTGCCTGCTTTATGATGTCCATTGTGGCCATGGCAAGGCCCGCGCCGTTCACCATGTTGCCCACATTGCCGTCCATCTTGATGTAGTTCAGGTTGAACCTGGATGCCTCGACTTCAAGGGCGTCTTCTTCGGCAAGGTCCCTAAGCTCGGCCAGTTCCTTGTGCCGGTAAAGGGCGGAATCGTCGAAGTTCACCTTGGCGTCAAGGGCTATGACGGAATCGGACTTGGTGAGAACCAGCGGGTTGATTTCCAGAAGCGAGCAGTCGTAGCCCAAAAAGAGCTTGTACAGGCCCTGGACAAGGCCCGTGAAGGGCTTCATGGCCCCTGCTGGAATGTTCAGGCCGTAGGCAAGCTCCCTTATATGAAAGCCCGAAAGGCCAAGGAGCGGGTCAACCGGAACCTTGATGATCTTTTCGGGCGTTGTGGCCGCCACTTCCTCTATGTCCATGCCCCCCGCCTCGCTTGCCATCAGGACGATCTTTGCCGTGGCGCGGTCGGGAACAATGGAAAAATAAAGCTCCTTGGCGATATCGAGGCCCTCTTCCACCAGGAGTTTCTGGACCAGCTTCCCTTCAGGGCCGGTCTGGTGGGTGACGAGCGTCATGCCAAGAATCTGCCCCGCGATTTCCTTGGTCTCGCCAAGGCTCTTGGCCAGCTTCACGCCTCCGCCCTTGCCGCGCCCGCCCGCGTGAATCTGGGCCTTTATCACGACGGGATAGGCCCCAAGCTCGCCTGCGGCCTCCATGGCCTCATCAACGCTAAAAGCCGCCCTTCCCCTTGGAACCGGAATGGCGAACTTCCGAAAAAGCTCTTTTGCCTGGTACTCGTGGATTTTCATGCACTTCTCCTTCCAGGCGAATCGAAAACGCGAGCTACCGTGTCACGCTTTCCATCCGCATGGCGATGATCCTGCATTTATCGAGGTTTTTGACATTATTGCTGCTACGCCCTGGCCGATCACAAGCGATGAAATGCAAGGAACGCGAGCGGCGCGGGAAGGAATAGTACTTGCCGTACATGACGACCCGCGCCGTGATGCGTGACACAGCAGTTCGCGCTTGTGGACGGCCGACTATCCTATGACGCAAAGGACCGCGCCCTTGGCCACATTCTCTCCGGACTGGAAGTTGATGGCCACAATCTTTCCGGCGCACGGCGCTTCCAGGCTGTTCTGCATCTTCATGGCCTCCAGGATCATGACGGCCTCGCCCGCCGTAACTGCGTCGCCCACGTTCTTGGACCAGGAAACCACCATGCCCGGCATGGGGGATGGAAGGGGCGTTCCCGCCACGTTTGAGGCCGGGGCGGGTGCGGCGGCTGGCGCAGGCGCTGCCGTTGCGGGCTTGGGAGCAGGGGCCGGAGCAGGTGACACCTTCGATTGCGCCCTGGTGACGGGCGCGGGCTTAAGGCCTCCCGTGGCCAGCCTGGGGCCAGCGGATTTTGCTGCGGGAGCCGGAGCCGTTACGGGGGGCTGGGTAACGCCGGTGACAAGGGGGCCGCCACCCTGGTCCTCCACTTCTACCTCGAAGTACTCGCCGTCCACGAACACGTTGAAACTCCGCGCGTTTTCGCCCTTGGCCGGGGCCTCCTTCACGGTCTTTTCCACCAGAAGCCCGGCCTTGGCCTTGCGGAGAAGCTCGGCCTCGGCCTTCACCTCTTCCATGGTGCGGGGCTTGACGTCTGCTGGCACTTCCTCCTTGCCGTATTTCCAGTTGAGGAAGCGCTTGCCCGTGACCGGGTACATGGCGTAGAGCACCACGTCGTCGATGTCTTTGGCCAGGCCCTTGGTGTCCTCCTTGGCCTTGGGAAGCTCCGGGGGCAGAACCTGGGCGGGCCGCACGGTGATGGGGGTCTCGGCGGGAACGCCCTCGCGCATGTAGCCTTTAAGGGCCTTTTTCTGGACTTCCGGGTCGATGGGCACCGCAGTCTTGCCGTAAAGGCCGTAGCACAGGTCTTTCACCTGGCTCGTGATCATCTTGTAGCGCTCGCCCGGCGTGTCGTTCAAGACGTTCATCACCGTCTGCACGCCCACGATCTGGCTTGTGGGGGTGACAAGGGGAATCTGTCCCAGTTCCTTGCGCACCCTGGGAAGCTCGGCGTAAACTTCGTCTATGCGGTCCAGGGCGTCCATATCGCGTAACTGGTTCACGAGGTTCGAGAGCATTCCGCCCGGAGTCTGGTGCAGAAGCACGTTGATGTCGATTATGCTCATCTTGGTGTCGTCAAGAAGATGCTTGTACTTTGGCATGACCTCTTTTTCGAAGACCTCGTCGATCTGGGCCAGAAGTTTGATGTCAAAGCCGGTGTCGCGGTTGGTGCCAAGAAGGCTCATCACCAAAGGCTCGATGGCCGGGTGGCTGGTGCGGAAGGCGTAGGGGGCCATGACAGTGTCCAAAATGTCGACGCCCGCCTCGATTGCCTTCAACTGGCTCATCTGGGCCATGCCGGATGTGAAGTGGCTGTGAAGATGAATGGGGGCCTTGCAGTTCTTTTTCAGCGCCTTGATGATGGCGTAGGCGTCGTAGGGGGAAATGAGGCCCGCCATGTCCTTAAGGCAGATGGAATCCGCGCCCATTGCTTCAAGATCTTTGGCCTTGTTGACGTAATAATCAAGGTTGTACACCTCGCCGCCCAGCCGGGGCGCTGTTAAGGTGTAGCAAATGCAGCCCTGGAAGTGCTTGCCGCAGCGCTTGATGGCCGGAACCACGGTCTCGAAGTTGCGGTAGTCGTTTAAGGCGTCGAAGGTGCGGAAGATGTCCATGCCGTTTTCCGCCGCGCGCTCCACGAAGATGTCGGCGAGGTCGTCGGCGTAGTTGCGGTACCCAACAAGGTTCTGGCCGCGCAGAAGCATGGAGAACGGCGTTTTCTTGATGTATTTTTTGAGGGTGCGGATGCGCTCCCAGGGGTCTTCGTTCAAAAAGCGGTGCATGGTGTCGAAGGTGGCCCCGCCCCAGGTCTCCAAGGCCCAGAAACCCACCTCGTCCATCATCTCGGCCACCGGGATCATGTCCTCGGTGCGGCCACGGGTTGCGAAAAGGCTCTGGTGCCCGTCTCTTAAGGACAAGTCCTCGATCTTGACGGGATTCTTGGCCTTGGGCCGGTCCTTGCCGTAGTTGACTTCAGTCAGTTCGATAAAATTGTGCTCACTCATCATTCTCTCCTGTGCGGCCGTCGGAAAACGCGACCTGCTGTGTCGTGCTGCGCCGCGTGGCTTGCACTCCTTGCATCTCGTTTTCCATCCGCCTTACGTGTTTTAAGCCGTTAACAAAGACTGTGGTATCCGTTATTTCAGGCCGCGTACGGCTCGCATCTGGAACATGTTGCGCCACTGCATGGCCATCTGGCGGCCTGAGATGGCGTAAAGGCTCGGCGGCGGCATGGGCGGGGCCATTACAAAGGCCGGGGCTGCGTCTTGCGCCTGCCCGCCCGCCTGGGCTATCGCGGCCTGTTCGACCTTCAAGTACTCCATCACCCCGGCAACGGCTGCGGCGATTTTTTTCTTGTCCATTTCCGCCTCCTTAGACAGGGATGTTGCCGTGTTTCTTGGGTGGGCGCAGTTCCCGCTTGCCACTGAAGGCTTCCAGGGCCGCTATCAGCCGGGGCCTTGTCTCGCTGGGCCTTATCACTGCGTCAATGTAGCCCCTGGCCGCCGCCTTGTACGGGTTGGAGAAAAGCTCCTCGTACTCGGCGATCTTTTCCTTGCGCTTGGCGACCTGATCCTCAGCCGCCGAAATTTCCTTGGCGTGGATAATGTTGGCGGCCCCGGCGGCTCCCATGACGGCTATTTCGGCGGTGGGCCAAGCCATGGCGTAGTCCGCCCCAAGGTCCTTGGAGCACATGGCGAGATACGATCCGCCGTAATCCTTCCTGGTGATGAGCAGGAGCTTGGGAACCGTGGCTTCCGAGTAGCACCACAGAAGTTTCGCCCCGTGGCGGATGATGCCCCCCCATTCCTGGTCGCTTCCGGGAAGATAACCGGGGACATCTGCAATGGTGAGCATGGGGATGTTGAAGGCGTCGCAGAAACGGATGAACCGTGTGGCCTTGTCGGAAGCGTTGATGTCCAGGCTTCCGCCCATCACGCCCGGCTGGTTGGCGATTATGCCCAAGACCCTGCCGTTAAGGCGCGAAAAGCCCACTATGATGTTTTTGGCGAAATAAAGGTGCGGCTCGAAAAACACGCCGTCGTCAACAATGGAGCGTATGACCGCCTTCATGTCGTAGGGGACCGAGGGGTTGTCAGGTATTATGGAATCAAGGGCCGGGTCACAGCGCTCCGCCGAGTCGGCGGGAGGAACGTAGGGAGGGTCTTCCATGTTGTTGGACGGCAAAAAGGCCAGAAGCGCCCGAATTTGCGCTATGGCGTCGGAGTCGTCCTCGCAGGCGAACTGGGCCACGCCGCTTTTGGCGTTGTGGGTCATGGCCCCGCCAAGCTCCTCGAAGCTGATCTCCTCGCCGGTCACGGCCTTGATTACGTTGGGTCCGGTGATGAACATGTAGCTGGTGTTTTTCACCATGAAAATCCAGTCGGTCATGGCGGGGGAATAAACCGCGCCGCCCGCCGTGGGCCCCATGATGGCCGAAATCTGGGGGATAACGCCGCTTGCCACGGAATTTCTGTAAAATATCTGTCCGTAACCCGAAAGGGCGTCAACCCCTTCCTGGATGCGCGCGCCGCCGGAATCGTTTAAGCCCACCAGGGGTGCGCCCGCCTTTAGGGCCATGTCCTGGACCTTGACGATTTTTTTGGCGTGCATCTCGCCAAGGCTTCCGGCACGGGCGGTGAAATCCTGGGAATAGGCGAAGACCGGGCGTCCGTCCACAAGGCCGTGGCCGGTGATGACGCCGTCAGCCGGGATGTCCACCTTTTCCATGCCGAAGTTGGTTGAGCGGTGGGTGACGAAAAGGTCAAGCTCCCTGAAGGTCCCCTTGTCGAACAAAAGGTCCAGGCGCTCGCGGGCCGAGAGCTTGCCGCCCTCGTGCTGCTTGTCAACGGCCTTTTTGCCGCCCATCTCCATGATTTTGGCCTCGCGCGCGGCCAAGTCCTTGATTTTGTCTTCGACTATTCCCATGTGGTTTCCTTTCACCTCAGGCCAACCACAAGAGCGATATGCTGTGTCAGGCGTCGCAACGCGGGTCGGTCACGTACGAAAAGTACAGTACCTCCCCGCGTTGCTCGCCTTCCTTGCATCTCATCTCTTGTGATCGGCCTGATTAATATTCCGGCAAAATTGATATCCGGGTTTTAATGCTGTCATTTTTCCTGGCGTTCGCACAACTCGACAAGGACGCCCGCAGTGGCCTTGGGGTGCAGGAAGGCGATTTTGGCCCCGCCCGCGCCGATTCGGGGGGTCTGATCGATCAGGGCCACGCCCTTTTCCTTAAGTTCCGCAAGGGCCTCTTCTATGTTTTCCACCCGGAAGGCCACGTGCTGAATGCCCTCGCCGCGCTTTTCGATGAACTTGGCGACAGGGCCTTCAGGCGAGGTGGACTCCAGAAGCTCAACCTCGCTTGCGCCAACCGGGAAAAAGGCCGTGGTCACCTTCTGGGCCTCCACGGTCTCGGCCCCCTCGAAAGAAAGGCCAAGAATGTCTTCCCAGAACTTGCGCCCGGAGTCAATGGAGTTTACCGCAATTCCCAGGTGGTCGATTTTAAGAATTTTCATGGAAGCTCTCCTTTTTCAATTCAAGCGGTTTCAAAAGTAAGATGAAGGACTTGGCTGCCTCCATCGATTTTTTCCAGCACCTTGTTCCAGCAAATGATGTAGAAATGTATAAGCGCAAAAATTCGCGCGTGTCAATAGGAGCTTATCGCTTGACCGAAGGGTCTTGACGAGGGAAAGGCGGGAGTCGGCGGAAGGCAAAAAAAACGCCCTGTTACGGGCGTGGAAAAAAGAGCGCGCAAAAAAACGCTACATAATCATGTGATCCGCCCAGGGCGATCACAAGCGATGAGCCGCAAGGCGCACGTTTTCGGGCGGGGAGGCCGCGTACTAAAATTGCGCAACGAGCCGGACGAAAGCGTGCAACACAGCGGATCGCGCTTGTGGACGCCCTGGTGGTCAATTCGTTGATTCGGGCGGCGGCACCAAGGCCGGGGGCGGCGCGTCCTTTTCCGGGGTGTAGGAAATCTCCATGGCCGGGTTGATCGCCTGGGTCTTGAATTCAAGCTCCACGCGGAGTTTCTGAATCTCGGTGTGGGCGTCGATGTTCTTTTTCGCAAGCAGAAAGCGCAGGTAGACCAGCCAGACCACGAATCCGAAAAGAACGGCGAAGCCGCCAAGAAAGACCCACTTGAAGTCGATTATGAACTGTACGCTGGTTTTTCCCAGGAAAAGGAAAAAATTGGGGACCGCGTAAAGAAGAAACACCACCACAAAGACCAGCGCGCCAAGAATATAGACGTTTTGTTTCGAGATGCTCTTTAAAAACGAGTCCATGGGCGATAAGCCAATGGGATTGTTGCCCGCCAGCGGATCGCCCCTTTCGGGCGGCGGGGCGTGGACCCTGTCGCCGTAGAGCAGGTGGGCGAAGGCTTTTATGATGAAGGAGACCAGAAAGACAACGCCGATGGGGATTCCCACCGCCGCGAAGAACCAGGCGCGAAAGGGAAAGGGGACGTTTTTGGAGTCAAGGCGGGTCTGGTATTTTTCGAGCGGGCCGAAGTTCTTCTCGAAATACTGGCGGTCAAAGGCCGAAAGGGCCGTTCCGCTTGTTTCGTAAACCACCTGACCCTCCTGGTCCATGACCTGGAGAGTGGATTTGTGTCCGCTTTTCATGACCGCAATGGCCATGATCTGGATTTCGATGAGGACGAAGCCCACCAGAATGAGCATGGCGGCTGTGGAATGCCTTCGGATGACTTCTGCGATGTTTTCTATGGCTGCCATGATGTACCCGATGATCCGTGAAAACAGGGCGTACCCCGCTTGGGGGCGCACCCTGAATTTTTGTTTTTGGTCAAATTTGCTGCGGCGGCGGACAGATAGAGGGTGAAGGGCAGCGAGGACCGCGCCGGACCGGATTTAGCCTGTGACGATTTTTACCGGCTGTCTTGGGTTTTGCAGGCAAATCGCCCCGTTCCAACATTTTCATTTACAGCCCAAGCCCGGTTCCGTCAAGTTAAAGTTGGAACGGTGAAAGCCGGAGCATCCGCAATCCATCCCGGACCCGGATCATCCGGCGCTTCCGGCTAATGCCACCCGGTTGCGGCCAAGCTCCTTGGCCCGGTACAGGGCTTCGTCCGCCTGGCTTATGGTGCGGGAATAGTCGGGGTGCCCGTCGTGAAGGGCCACGCCGATGCTCACCGTCACCCTTATCGAGCGGCCTTCGCCAAGGTTCACGGAAGCCTCCTCTATCCGCCTTCGCAATTTTTCGGCGGCGTTTCGGGCTGCAGGCGCATCCACCCCCAAAAGCACCACGAGGAATTCCTCCCCGCCGTACCTGAACACCGAATCCCCCATACGAACCGAGTCAATGAGGATTTCGGAAATCTTCTCCAGCACCGTGTCACCCCGGTCATGCCCGTAGGTGTCGTTCACGTTTTTGAAGTGGTCGATGTCCAGGATGGCCACCGCGAAGCGTTCGCCGCCTTCCATGCTCACCCTCACCGCGTTTCGCATGATTATGGGCAGGTACTTGCGGTTGTAGACCTGTGTGAGCTGGTCCCGGCCCGCCTCGGCCTCCAGGAGCACGGACACGAAGGACGAGAGCAGAAAGGACACGTGGATGGCGATTTCGTTCATGCGGGAGACGATGGTGTCCATGGTCAGGTCCTGGCCGCCTGCAGAAAGGGCCGCAGCCGCCCTGCGGGCCAGGTAGCTCATCTCCTCTATGTTGCCCTTCAAAACAGCCACGTCGTCTTTTTGATCCGGGAAAAGCATGTCCGCCTTGTAGCGCACCCAGAGGCCGAAATCCGTCTGCTCCGGCAGGATGATGTCGGAAAGGCCCTTGGCGTTTTTGAAATAAATCTGCGAAAAAAAACCCCTTATCCAGTCGAACACAGAGGCCTTTATCCTCTCGCAGTCAAGGGCCGTGTAGCGGCTGGTGGCCTGCTGGCGAAAGGCCAGAACCGTCTGCTCGGTATTGAGGCTCTCCACCACGTAGCTTAGGTTGATGAAAAAAACCGCAAGTTCGAGCATCCGGTCGGTGAGCCTCATGGTGTCGACGAGCGTACGGGAATCATTGGAAAAGGCTTTTTCGAGAACGGAAAAAACATGCCCCTTCAATATGGCCGCCCCACGCTTGACCAGGGCGATGGGCACGCTGATGCGGGAATGGACCTGACCCACGCGGGTCTGTTGCAGAAGATAGGCCCGCAGGGCCTTATCGTCCCGGACCTGAAAAAGCGCCCTCACCCACTCCTCCATGCTGTGGCCAAGGCGGCTTGAGACCATCTCGTGGTCCAAAAAGGCGCGGGCGGCGGGAAGGGCGAGCATTTCCCGGTAAAAGGCAAGGGCGATTTTCTTCGCCTCCGGTTCGACGGCTTTCGCTATCAGGCGGACAAGGCGGGGATCGAAACCCGCAGTACCTTCGGTCATCATGTCCACGGCCTCGTTGAATGAGGCCATGTCGCGTTCGCGGTAGTGTTCCTCTTCCATTATTTCCCTTACCAGCCTGCCTAAAAACGCGAACTTAAGTGTCAGAGGAAAGCTTTGCGGGTCGTCATGTACGAAAAGTACTATTCCTCCCCGCCCCGCTCGCCAACCTTAGCATTTCATCGCCATAATCATGATTGATATTCAGGCTTTGTATTCAGCCATTTTTACGGACTGTTCTCCTACAAGTTCCGGTACTGCGCCGGTCCAGCCGCAATTCAGGCAGAAAACCGCCTCTTTGTCCGCATCTGACAAAAGGGCCGGGTCAAGGTCCTGTGGGACCACGGATCCATCCGCCGCCACCCTTATTATCACAAGCCCGTGGGCCGTGGTTCGGAGACAGAAAACATCCAGCCCGCAGTTGGGGCATCTCAGCCGGTATTCGTTTTCCATGAATTCCTTGCAAGGCCCCCAAAAACGCTGCCAGCCAGCCGGAGTAATCGCCCAGCCGAAAAAACCTTCCCTGCAAAACCACCGTTTCTTCCAGGCCGATCACAAACGATGAAATGCAAGGAAGGTGAGCGGCGCGGGAAGGAATAGTACTTTTCGTACATGACGCTCCCGCGCCGCGAAACCTGACACTTAAGTTCGCGTTTGTGGACGGCCTGGATCAGGCCGGATCGTATGAACATAGAGGCTCTTCGGCCAGATAATCGCCGGTCTTCTCATAGGCCCTGGCCCGGCAGCCGCCGCAAACGGCCTTATACTCACATCTGCCGCATTTGCCCTTCAGGTTGTCGTAGTCCCGGAGTTTCAGGAAAATCTCGGATTCCCGCCACACCCGGTCAAAGGGAGTTTTGGTGACGTCTCCGCAGTTCAAGTCCAGGAAACCGCAGGGCTGGACGATTCCGGTATGCGATACGAAGCAGAAGCCGGTGCCGCCCAGGCAGCCCCGCGTTACGGCGTCCAGGCCGTGGGACGCGAAGGTTACGCTCTTGCCTTCCGCCCTGGCCCTCTGGCGGATGATCCGGTAATAATGGGGGGCGCAGGTGGCCTTTAACTGCATGGGGACCCCGGCCTGCCGGGCCGCGAACCAGTTTAAGGTCTCCTCGTACTGGTCGGCGCTTATGGCCTGGTCCAGGATGTATTTTCCGCGCCCGGTGGGAACCAGAAGGAAGACGTGATGGGCCGCCGCGCCAAGCTTCACCGCCATTTCCTGCACGGCTTCCACGTCCGCAAGGTTCTGTTGGGTGACCGTGGTGTTGATCTGGAAGGCCAGCCCGGCTTCCTTCGCGTTCCTTATTCCGTTCAGGGCCGCCTGGAAGGCTCCGGGCACCCCACGGAATTTGTCATGGATTTCCGGGCCCGCGCCGTCCAGGCTTATGCTTATGCGCTGGATTCCGCAGGATACCAGCCGTTTTGCCACGTCCTCCGTAAGCAGGGTGCCGTTGGGGGCCATGACCATGCGAAGGCCGAGGCCCGTTCCGTGGGAGGCGAGATCGTAAATATCGGGCCGCAGAAGCGGCTCCCCGCCCGTGAGAATGACTATGGGCTGGAAGGCTTCGGGCGGACCTTCGCCCTCGCCTGCCCTGCCCGGATGTCCTGCAGGAGGTCCGCCGGGATGCCCCGAAGCCCTTCCCGGTTCCGGCCTGGCGGCCCTTGCAATTTCCTCCAGAAGCTTCGCGCCCGCTCCAGTGGAAAGCTCGCCCTCATAGGGTCCCTGTGTGGCCGCCGCCCGGCAGTGAACGCAGGAGAGGTTGCAGTTCCGGGTGGTTTCCCAGGCCACGAGCCTCAAGGTTCCGTCTGTTTTCATGCTTTTAGTTTATCCTCAACCTTTTTTGCCGGGCCACCCACATCACGGCAGGCCATCAATATCCCATTTGTAACCTGCAAAAGCCCGACTAAAAACGATGAAATGCAAGGAGAGCGAGAAGCCAATGAGCAAGCGTACCACAGGTACGTGGCGGAATTGGCTTTGACGCTCGACACAGCAGTTCGCGTTTTTAGACGGGCGCTTACCCTGACCTTAACCTCCTGACATCGCCGACTCTCAGGGTCACCTTGGCCGAGTCGAACCATTCCAGGAGCGGAATGGCGTATTTACGCGACGCGTTGGTCATCTCCTTGAACTGCACCGGGGTCAGTTCCCCCTGGGCCTTTAAATGCGCAACCAGCCGGATTTTCAGATCATCCAGGGCGGCCCTCGTGAAATAAAGGTCCTCCTTCACCTTCACCAGGGCGTTTTCCTGGACCATGTGGGCCAGAATCCCCCTGGCGGTTTTCTCCGAAACCCCAAGGCCGTCCGTGAGCTCCTTGAAATAAGGCGGGGTGAGCCCGCCCTTTTCGTAGGCGTCTCGTATCTTCTTTTCAGCCGCCGCCTCGTCTTCCGCAAGGAAAACCGTGTACCCGGCAAGGCGCAGAAGGTCCTGGTCCGCCTCGATTTTTTTCGAGCCGGAAAGGCTTGCGATAAGGAGATGAAAGGTCTTGGGGCCGATGCGGTCGTCGAGCCTCGATTTCAGTTCCTCCTTGGGCATTCCGGTTTTGAGGGGGTTGGCGGCGTGGTAGGCCGAAAGGGCCGAAAGGGCGAGTTCCTCCAGGCGGGCCAGGGTTTCGGCGTGGATGAAGACCCGCGCCTCCTTGTCCACCACCACCAGGGCCTTTTTGGAGAGGAGCTTTTCAACGGAGTCCTTGAGTTTTTTTCCGGCGAAGTTGGTGGCCACGGCAAGCTCGGCCTGGCTGATGCCCCCGAAATCCGACAGGCGCACGCAAAGTTCCGCAAGCGCTTCGCCTTCGGCCTCTGAAAGCTCGATGAGGCTTTCGGTGGTTCCGGGGCGGCCCCGCTTGCGCTTGGCCGGAAAGGGGTGCAGCACCCTGCCGCCGCCTATGGTGTGAACCGGAGAATAGGAGCGGATGACGAAGCGGTCGTCCCGTATGAGGGCCACGGGCTCGTCCAGCCTCATCTGGGCCGGGGCCTCCTGGCCCGGCAGAAGCTCGTCACAGCCGAAAAGCACCACCTTGCCCATTATCTCGCTGGAACCGGTGTGGAAGCGCACGCGGGCGCGGCTTTTGAGGGGACGGGCGGTTTTTAACAGGGAGAGCCACACGTCCACCATGCGGCTGTTCTTGAGGGTGTCGGGGGCCGCCACCACGTCGCCGCGCTTTACCGCAGCCTTGTCCAGGCCCTGGAAATTGACCGCCGTGCGCATTCCGGCAAAAGATTCGGTCACGGAATCGTTGTGAACCTGCAGGCCCCTCACCTTGGAGCGCACTCCGGATGGGTACAGGGTCACCATGTCGCCCACCGCCGCGTGGCCGGAGGCCAGGGTCCCGGTGACCACCGTTCCGAAGCCGTGCATGGTGAAAACGCGGTCCACGGGAAGCCGGAAAATATTCGCCCCTGCGGCTTCGGCGACGTCCTTCACGATGTCGTCCAGAACCGCCTTCAACTCGTCAAGGCCTGCGCCCGTGACCGACGACACGGGAACCAGGGGGGCGTCTTCAAGAAAGGTGCCGACAAGGGCTGTGCGGATGTCGTCCGACACCATTTCCAGCCATTCCTCCTCCACCATGTCGCACTTGGTGAGGACCACCAGCCCCTTTTTCACGGCCAGAAGGGAGCAGATGTCCAGGTGCTCGCGGGTCTGGGGCATCACGCCCTCGTCCGCCGCGATCACAAGGGCCACCACGTCTATGCCCGTGGCTCCGGCCACCATGTTCTTCACGAATTTTTCATGGCCGGGCACGTCCACTATGCCGATGCGCTGGCCGGAGGGAAGGGCGAGGTGCGCGAAGCCAAGTTCTATGGTTATGCCGCGCGCCTTCTCCTCGGCCAGCCTGTCGCAGTCTATGCCCGTGAGCGCCCGCACAAGGCTTGTCTTGCCGTGGTCGATGTGGCCTGCGGTTCCCAGTACTATTCTTTTCATGCGCCTTCTTTTTTTCGGGCCGCCGGTCAGCACACCGGAAGCATGGTCTCGGCCAGTTGGGAGGAGGTTTTGCGCAAATTCGACGAAAGAAGGCGGGAGATGCCCTTCATGAGCTTGATGCCGATCATGGGGTCTTTTTTGATGAGGCCCTCGAAGGCCTGCCTTGTAAGGGCCACCATGCGGGTGTCGGCAAGGGCAACCACGGTGGCCGAACGGGGGGCTTCGTCGATCAGGGCCATCTCGCCGATGGAGTGGCCGGGCGAAAGCGTGGTGATGACCGCCCGCCTGTCCGAGTCGCCCGCCTTCTTGGAGACCTCCAAAAGCCCCTCTGCCACGAAGCAGACGTAATCCCCTCGCTCGCCCTCAAGAAACACAACGTCGCCCTGCATGACGTCCACCATGTTCATGAACCCGGCGACTTCGGAAAGCTCCTCATCCGAAAGGGCCGCAAAAATCGGGATGCCGGAAAGGCTGTCCATGACGGACCTGGAAAGCTCAGCCCTGTAGGATTCAAACGGATCGGGCCTGTTCATGGCGCTTCCTTTCCAAAAAGATAAATGGCCGTTCAGCGTGCGCCTCATCCTTGCCCTGCAACGCAAACCGGCCGTACTCTCCTGTAATCCCATGAAACAAGCTGGGTGTGAAGCCTTCCTGAAAACGATGAAGCGCAAGGAAGAGGAAAGCGGGCGGGGAGGCCGTGTACTTTTCGTACATAACGACCCGCCCGCTTTCCTCTGACACGGCGATTCGCGTTTTCAGGAAGGCGCTCACTCAGGCATGTTGTTGGCCGCCCTATGTAGCCTCACTCTCCCGTCCATGTATTTGCGCCACACGGGCGGAATCACCGCCAAGAGTATCATACCCGCATAGCCCGTGGGAAGCTGCGGGCTTTCCTCGTAGTGCCGCAGAATCTGGTACCTGCGGTTGGGCTTGAAATGATGGTCCGAATGGCGCTCCAGGTTGAAGAGAAAATAATTGGTGAACCAGTTGGACGAGTTCCAGGAATGTATGGGCTTCACCGTCTCGAAGGAGCCGTCCGGGAGCGTCTTTCTTTTCATTCCGTAATGCTCGATGTAGTTCACCACCTCAAGAAGCCAGATGGCCACGGCGGCCTGCAAAACAAAATACGCCAGTCCCGCCGCTCCGAAGACCGCGCCGGTGAACACCAGAACGGCCAGCTCTATCAGAAGATAGCGGATGACCCTGTTTTCGAACCCGTAAGCGGGAAGACCCTTGCGGGCAAGACGCGCCGCCTCCATGTTCCACGCGTCCCGGAAACCGCCCGAAACCGTGCGGGGCAAAAACTTCCAGAAATTCTCGCCGAAACGGGCCGTGGCCGGGTCATCGAAGGTGGCCACGTTTTTGTGGTGGGCCATCACGTGCTCGATGGCCCAGTGCATGTAAAGAACCGTGGCCAGCATGGCCTTTCCCAGCCTGTGCTCGATTCCGTCCTTCTCGTGGATGCGGTGGGTGAGCTCGTGGGCCACGTTGATGCCTATTATGCCGGATGACGAGCCCATTGAAAAGATGAATCCCACCCTTTCGAGAAAAGTCCAGTCTCCGTGGGTGAAGGCCCAGGCCCCGCCCGCCACCATCAGAATCTGGGTTGCGCCGCAGGCCAGCACGATGTTTTTGTAAATCGGCGCGGCCAGAAGCTCCGCTTCCTCTTCGGGCGTGGGGTTTTTCGTGTTGCTGCCGAAGGCGAGGTCCAGAACCGGCACAAGGCCGAAGACCAGGACCGGGGTTAGAAAGTTCCAGGCCCCGCCGAGCACGGCGCCCAGTATCACCGATACGGGCACGAAGAAAACCACTAAATATCCCATGGGCTTGGTCATGAAAAACTATCCCTTTTCGGTTATGGGCGAAAATCTCAAGAGCGGCCAGCCTGTTTTTCCTTTGAAACCGCCCGAATATTCCGCAGTGTGAAGTGTTTGGAGAGCTTTGGCCTTGATTTGTTTTGAAAGATAATTCAAAACAGGGATGCTGGCAACTGGAGTAATACTCTTTTTGACGCGGCATGACAAATTTTGTCCCGGCGGCACCCCCTGAAACGGGTTCGCCACATGATGCACGCATGACTTGGAAGGAAGACTTACCTCATGATGGAAGACTTTTTCGACAAAATCACCCAGGCCGTCCTGCCTGACAGGGAAAGCGCCGACGTTTCCCAGGCCGTGACGCGTCCCGATTTCAATAACCGGGTGAGGCTCTCCCAGGGCTACGTCCATTATCGCTGGGACGGGCCGGAAACAGGGCCGAAAGTGGTATTGATCCACGGTTTTTCAGCGCCGATCGCGGTGTGGGAAAGAACGGCCCCCGCCCTGGCCAGGGCGGGTTTCCGGGTGCTTTCATTCGATCTCTACGGCAGGGGATTTTCGGACAGGCCCAACGTGGTGTACGATGAAAATCTCTTCGACACCCAGGTATGCGAGCTTCTGGACGCGCTGGAAGTCAAAAGCCCCGTACACGTGATGGGCCTTTCGATGGGCGGGGCCATTTCCGCGATTTTCACCGCCCGCCACCCGGAGCGCGTGGAAAACCTGGTGCTGATCGCCCCGGCAGGCACCCCCATTGACGTCCCCGCCCTGGCCAGGGCCTCCGTAGCCCCCATGCTGGGAGCTGCGCTCATGCGGATTTTCGGAAGCCTGATCCTGGAAAAGGGCGCAGCCACGGCCTTTTTCAAAAAAACCGACGGCGTTGACGCCTTTATGGACAAGTACCGCGCCCAGATGGGTTTCAGGGGTTTTCGCAGGGCCATCATGGACACCCTGGCCAATTTCGACCTCACGGACCAGGCCGCCAGCTTCGCCGAAGTGGGACGCCAGAAAAGGCCGGTCATGCTGATCTGGGGAGTTCACGACACCGTGGTTCCGTACGAGAACCACCGCATGGTGCTGTCGCTCATTCCCCAGGCAAAATTCCTGTCCGTGCCCGGCACCGGCCACATGCCCCACTGGGAGGATGAAAAAACCGTCAGCGCGGCTATTGTCGACTTTCTGAACAATCGTTGGCAGCCTGTCTAAAAACGCGAATCGCTGTGTCAGGCAGAGCAATCGCGGGTCGGTCATATACGAACAGTATTATTCCTCCCCGCGCTTCTCGCCAGCCTTAGCGCTTCATCGCCAATATTCAGAATGGCATCCAGGCTTCACATCGAGCCTTTTTCAACAGGTTGATAAACCCGAATCGAAGGACCATAATACCATGAAAAAAGCAACTTACGTGATAGGGGCAGTTCTTCTTCTTGCACTGGTTTCGGCCCCCGCAGCCTTTGCCGCCGACGCCGGGGACAGGGTTGGCTACGTCAGCCTCCAGAGGATCATGAAGGAAACCAAGGTCGGCCAGGAAGCAGCAAAACTGCTTTTTGACGCAGACAAGGCCAAGGCCGAATCCTTGAAGCCCCTGGCCGAATCGGTCGTTCGCCTGAAAAAAGAGGCGGAGGACGCCAAATCCCCCATGGATGCCCGCAAGAAGGCGGCGGATGAATACGCCCAGGCCAAGAAGGACTATGACCGCGCACTTCAGGACGCCCGCGAGGAACTCAAGGCCAAGGATCAGGCCCTGGCCGGAGACGTCTATAAAAAGGCCGACGACGTGGTGAAAAAGGTGGCCCAGAAACGCAATTACAGCATCGTGATCAAAGACCCCACGGTGATGGGCTTTCTGGACCCAAGGGTGGATATCACCGAGGAAGTGATCAAAGAGATGAACAAGTAGAAGCCCGCAAGCCATGACTGATTCCGAAAAATCGCCCGCCATCGTCTGCCGTGGCCTGGTCGTGGCCTACGGGGATTTCATAGCGGTCGACAATCTCGACCTTGACGTGAACCGGGGGGAATGCTTCGGCCTTTTGGGCCCCAACGGGGCGGGAAAGACCACGGCTGTTGAGGCCTTCGAGGGCTTGAACACCAAACGGGCCGGAACCATTCTCATCCTTGGTCGGCCCTGGCATAAAAACGAGAACAAAAACCGCAGCCTCAGGGAAAAAATCGGGGTGACGCTCCAGGAGACCTGGTTTCCAGACAAGCTCACCGTCTGGGAGACCCTGCGGCTTTTCGTCAGCTTCCACAAAAACCGCGCCGATATCACAGCTCTTTCAGAATCAATGGGCATCGCCCACAAGCGGGACGCCCGTGTGGGAAACCTCTCCGGCGGCGAAAGGCAGAGGCTGGCCCTTGCCTGCGCCCTGGCCGGAAAGCCCGAAATACTCTTTCTGGACGAGCCCACCACCGGCCTTGACCCCAACGCCCGGCATGGCATCTGGACCGGAGTGGAAGGTTTCGTGAAGGAAGGCGGGACCGTGCTTCTTACCACCCATTACATGGAGGAGGCCGCGCGCCTCTGCCACCGGGTGGGCATAATGGACCAGGGGACCATAAGGAGCCTTGGAACGCCTGAGGAATTGATCCGAATGCTTCCCGCGCCATCTTTGGTGGAGCTTGCCATAAACGGCGAAATCGCCCGCAAGGCCGCCGAAACCCTGAAAGGGGTAAGGCTGGCGCAGACAAGGGGCGACGGCTCGGTTCTTTTCACGGATGACCCGGTCAAAGTTCTTCCGGGCCTTCTTTCCTTTCTGGCGGAAAACGGCCTTTCGCACACCACGGTCAAGACCCGTGACGCCACCCTGGAGGACGTTTTCATGCACCTTACCGGAAAAACACTTACAAGCCCGTAAGGGGCTATCTTTTGCCGGAGAGCAAGGCCTTTGAAGTATCATCCCCTATGGGAACTCACCAGGGTCAGGTTCCTGGAATTCATAAGGGACCCGGAGGCCATTTTCTGGGTCTTCGTCTTTCCGGTGATCCTGGCCCTGGTTCTGGGGGTCGCCTTCACCCCCGGAAAAAGCGCGGCGCTCAGGGTAGCCGTTACCGGCGAAAAGGCGGGCGTGCTTTATGGGATTCTTGGGGCGGTAAAATCATCGGGCAGGCCCTCCGAAACCCTTCTGGAACCTTCGGTCATGGAAGCGGCGGAGGCCGCGAAGGCCCTCAAGGGCGGCAAAACGGACCTTGTGGCCGTGGCCGGACCATCCTTTCCCCAGAAGCTGTCCTTCCGCCTGGACCCTGCCCGGCCAGGAGCGCGGGAGGCCGCGCTCGCCGCAGAAAAGCGCGTGCAGGAGGCCTTCGGGCGCAAGGACCCGGTGCTTGTGACCGAGGAGCGCTTCACCGAAAAATCGGGCCGCTACATCGATTTTCTGCTGCCGGCCCTCATCGGCTTCAACATAATGAGCGGGTGCATGTGGGGCATGGGCTACGCCATAGTGGATTTCAGGCGCAAGAAGCTCATCAAGCGCTTCGCCGCGACCCCCATGAACCGGGCGCATTTCCTCCTGGCCTTCATTTTGTCCCGGGTGGGCTTTCTGGTGGCCGAAGCCGCCATTCTGCTGGTTTTCGCTATCCTGGTCTTCAAGTTCGCCATCGCGGGTTCGCTTACTGTTTTCGGCCTTGTCTGCATTCTCACCATGTCGGCCTTCGCCGGAATCGCCCTTCTGATCGCGGCCCGCGCCACGTCCACGGAATCGGCGTCCGGCTGGATGAACTTGGTGCAGGTGCCCATGTGGCTCTTTTCGGGCTCGTTTTTCTCCTACGACCGCTTTCCCGAAGCCTTTCACCCGCTGATCAGGCTCCTGCCATTAACCGCCTTCAACGACTCGGCAAGGCTCGTGCTGAACGAGGGCGCAGGGATAGGGGAAATCTGGTCCCAGTGCGCCATTCTTGCCGTATGGGGGACTATCGGCTTTTTCCTTGCTCTCAGAATTTTCCGGTGGAAATGAAGCAGTGACCGGGAAGGTTGCGCCTTGTATCGGGTCAGCCATAGTGATATATTTCACAGTGTTTTTTGAGGATTATCCCCTTTTTTTCATGCTTGCTTTCTGTTAATATTTCAAGGATACATCTGGTCCGAAACCTTTTTTCCGGGCAGGCGTTTTTTCCTGGCAAAAACACGGATAACCATGTCTTACCCGATAAGCATAATCAGGGCCTTTGAAATCCGTTTCACCACCATCTGATCGGGATCGCCCAATGGTCGTGCCGCGCATAATATTTTCCGCCTTAAGGGGCGGATCGGGAAAAACCATAATCACCACGGGCGTAATAGCCGCGTGGACCAAAAGCGGCAGGAGCGTCACCCCCTTCAAAAAAGGGCCGGATTACATTGACGCAGGCTGGCTCACCCTTGCGGCACTTCGTCCGTGCAGGAACCTGGACACCTTCATGGTTCCGCCAAATCTCGTCAAATCCGCCTTCTGCCGCCACTCCGATCCCTCCTCCATCGCGGTGATCGAGGGCAACCGGGGCCTTTTCGACGGCATGGATACCGAAGGCTCCACCAGCACGGCGGAGCTTGCCAAGCTCCTCACCTGCCCGGTCATAATGATAGCGGACTGCACCAAGTCCACCCGCACCGTCGCCGCCATGATCCTTGGCTGCTCCCATTTCGACCCCCACGTTGACATAAGGGGCGTGATTTTGAACCGCGTGGCCGGAACCCGGCACGAGAACAACGTGCGCGCCAACATCGAGCGCCACGTTGGAATCCCGGTGATGGGGGCCATACCCAACCTTTCCCGCGAGGACTTCCCGGAGCGCCACATGGGCCTTGTTCCGGCCCCGGAGCACGAGTGGGCCGGGGCGGCGGTTTCCCGCGCAGCCGAAGTGGCGGAAAAATACCTGGATTTGAACGGCCTTTTTTCCGTGGCCGGCTCGCCCATTCTGCCGGGTGTTTCCGGGCATGACGCCTGCGAAAATATCCCTCCCCGAAAATCAGGCGCGGGCAGGCGTCCAAGAATTGGCGTGGTGCGTGACAGCGCCTTCCAGTTCTACTACCCGGAAAACATCGAGGCCCTTACCGAAGCAGGAGCCGAGGTGGTTATCGTAAGCCTGCTTCCGGGCGCGGTTCTCCCGGACTTAGACGGCCTCTACATCGGCGGCGGCTTCCCGGAAACCCACGCGCGCGAGCTTTCCGAAAACGCCGATGCCCGCGAGAAGGTGCGCGCCTGGGCCGAAGCCGGGCTTCCCATCTACGCCGAGTGCGGCGGGCTCATGTACCTTTCCCGCGAAATAAGGCTGCCTTCGGGAACCTACCCCATGGCGGGCGTTGTTCCGGCCTCCATAAGCCTTTGCGAAAAACCTGCAGGACACGGATACACGATGGTGAGGGTGACGGGCCAAAACCCCTTTTACCCGGTGGGGACCGAGCTTCGCGGCCACGAGTTCCACTATTCCAAGGTTGAATCCTTTGAAGGAGACCCCGCATCCCTCGCCTTTTCCATGAACCGGGGCAAGGGAATGATAAAGGGGATGGACGGCTTTTCCGCCAACAACGTCCTCGCCACCTACACCCACATACATGCCCTGGGAACGCCGGACTGGGCCCACGCATTTGTTGCCCTCGCTGGCGGTAATTAATCGGCCGTCCACAAGCGCGAACTGCTGTGTCGCGAATCGCGGCGCGGTCCGCCACGTACATTTAGTACGCTTGCTCCCGCGCCGCTCGCGCTCCTTGCATTTCATCGCTTGTGATCGGCCTTGATCCCAGGTGGCCCGGCCATAACTTCTTCTTGTTTCATGCCTCGTGGCAGTCGATGCCCTCAATCCCCGGTGGCCCGAACCCGACAGACAGGCTCATGATCGGCTTTGATTCCGGCTTTCCCGCTCCTCCACGAATCATACGTTTTTTTCCATTCTGAGGAAAAATTCATTTGCCATGACTTGCGCCCCGTTGTATCAGATGGGATGATTTGAACCCATTTCATGAGAAACGAGGACAACGCAATCATGGCGCAAGTCAGGCCCTTCAAGGCTATCGTATATAATCCGAAAACGGTCCCCGATATGGCCGACGTGGTGACCCCGCCCTACGACGTGATCTCCCCTTCCGAGCAGGACGCCTTCTACGGCAGGCACCCCAAGAACATCGTGCGGCTCATTCTGGGCAAGCCGGAAAACTCGGACTCGGAGGTCTGCAACCCCCACACCCGGGCGGCCTGTTTTTTCGACGACTGGCAAAAGGACGGAACCCTGGTGAATGACCCGGTCCCGGCCTTTTACCTCACCACCCACGAATTTATGGTGGACGGCAAAAAAATAGTGCGCCAGGGCGTTCTGGCAAGGCTTCGCCTGGAAACCTTCGACAAGGGCGTGGTGCGGCCCCATGAAAAAACCTTCAGCACGGTGAAAAGCGAGCGGCTTTCCCTTTTCAAGCGCTGCCACGCCAATTTTTCACCCATCTTCGGCCTTTACCCCGATGAAGGCGGCGAGGTGTTTAAAATCCTTGACGCCTGCTGCAAAAGCGCGGCCCCTGAAATGGATTTCACCGAAACTGTGGGCCACCACCACAAAATGTGGCGCATAACAGACCCGGCCACACAGTCCGCTTTCGCCCAAAAGCTCGCCAAAAGCGAAATATTCATAGCCGACGGCCACCATCGCTACGAAACCGCCTTGAATTACATGGCTTGGCGGGAAGAGCTGGAAGGCCCGCTTCCCGAAGACCACCCTGCCCGGTTCGTAATGATCTACCTTTGCAGCATGGAAGACCCAGGCTTGGTGATTCTTCCGGCGCACCGCATGGTGTCGAAGCTTTCGGACGAAGCATTCGCAAGGCTTGAATCCGAAGCCCCGAAATATTTCGACGTGGAAACCTTCCCCCTCACCGACCAGGGCAGGGACTCCGCCCTTTCAAAACTTACGGCCACACCCGCTGATAAAACCGGCATCGTGGTGATGACAAAGCCCGGCACAAGGCTTCTGACCGTAAAACCCGGCGTTATGGACACGCTGTTTTCTGATGTTCTCGAACCCTCGTTGCGCAGCCTGGATGTTTCCGTACTCACCCACCTGATATTTTTCACCATCCTGGGCCTTACCCAGGCGGACATGGACGACCACGACCTCATCCGCTACACCGTGAACGCGAAACTGCTTTCCGAAGAGGTGCGGGAAGGCCGCATGGCGGCGGGTTTCGTAATCAATCCCACCCGGATTTCAGAGGTTCGGGAAGTGGCCGGAGCCGGGCTCGTCATGCCGCGCAAGTCAACCTATTTCTACCCCAAGGTCGTCACGGGCCTGGTCATGAACAGTTTGCTTGCGTAGGGGCGTCCACAAGCGCGAATCGCTGTGTCAGAGCAAAGCGGGCGGGTCGTCATGTACCGTTTGTACTATTCCTCCCCGCCCGCTTTGCTCTTCCTTGCGCTTCATCGCTTGTGATCGCCCCTCGAAGCCGCGATAAAGGCAAAAGAGATTCATCGTTTTTATCCAGACTAACGCATCCGGCCGATAAAGAGGGGGGACGCTCGCCAACCCTGGCATCTCATCCTTTGTGACCGCCCCTATCGCAGGTTTAAAAAAACTGAAAATTGGTGACCCTGCCATTCCATTCATAATCCCTTTATTTTCCCGCACGTAAAAATTTTTGGGCGGCATCGCAATTTGGCCTTGACAATCGCCTGGGTGATTTATTAATTTGGCACTAAACCGACCGAACGGTCGGAAAATAATCCAACCAGTCGGTCAAACATCCTCACAAAAATTCCACCGCACCCATAACGGAAAGTTCCTTATGGCCATAAGCGAACTGGAAGAGATAAGGCGCAACCAAATTCTTCTGGCGGCCTTGAAGGTGATGTCCCAGAAGGGCTCCTTCGACGCCACCATGGAGGACATCGCCTCCGAGGCCGGTCTTTCCAAGGGGGGCCTGGCCCACTACTTCAAGAGCAAGAACGAGCTTTTCATAGCCGCGTTCCGGGAGTTCTTCGCCCAGGTTTTCGAGCGGTGCAGGTTGGGCATGGAGGTAACGGACGATCCCCTTGAAAAGCTCCTGGCCTTCGGCCTTCTTTTCGACCCGGACGAGCCCTACGTGCCCCTGGGCTACCCGATACTTTTCGACTGCATGGCAAAAGCCGCCCACGACCCGGCCTACCGGGAGGTTTTCGAGGAATGGGTGGAAGGCTGGATAGCCCTTCTGTCGGGTGCGCTTGCATTGGGAGTCGAACGCGGCCTTTTCCGGCCTCTGGACCCCGACCCGCTGGCGCGGGCCATTTCGGCCATCTACCAGGGAACAGCCGAGCGCTGGTTCCTGGCCCCCACCCGGCACTCCCGCGAGTGGGCCGTAAACGCGGTCAAAGACGCCATAACCCGCTTGATGAACCCGTATATCGTTAATCAGTAGTTGGAGGATAAAGTAAATATCCGATGAAAAGACTGTATAGGAAGCCTGGATAAAAACGATGAAGCGCAAGGAAGGTGAGCCGGAAAGGAGGGAGCGTACTCTTTCGTACGTGACCGACTTTCCGGCGAGACCTGACACCGCGATTCGCGTTTTTAGACAGGCGGCTACCCCAACACAAAAGGAGCACACAATGCCCGTTTTCGAGAATACCGAAAAAATGTACGAGGTTTTGGGAGGACTTTTCAGGGGGCTCATGGATAATCCCGAAGTGCTGAAAAACGCCATGGACGCCAAAATAACCATTCTTTTCAGCATCACGGAGCCTTCGGGCCAGATCTGGCTCTCCCACGAAAAGGGCGACGTCATCTGCGGCCCCTCCAACTTGAAACCCGACGTCACCATGACCCTTTCCGGCGACTCCTGCCACAATTTCTGGCTCAAGAAGCTCTCCCTTCCGGTGGCCATCGCAACCCGCAAGATAAAGACCCAGGGGCCGATACAAAAAGTCTTGAAACTCCTTCCGCTTCTCAAACCCGCCCACGAGGCGTACCCCGAAATCGCAAAAAAATATAACCTCCCAATGTAATCTTTCCGTCCAAGTGACCTAAAGGAGTATTTCCATGGCTTACATCGATCTCAACGTGGAGCTGACGCCCGAACACGAGGCCCTGAAAAAGGAAACCCACAAGTTCGCCCGGGACGTTCTGCGCCCGGCGAGCCTGGAACTGGACAAGCTAAGCGACCCCGAAGACGTCATCAAAAGCCCCGTCTTCTGGAACGCCATGAAAAAGGGCTACGAGTTGGGCTATCACTCCATCTTCATCCCGGACACCTGGGGCGGCATGGGCCTGGATCCCATCGGCACCCACATAGTGTTGGAGGAGCTGGCCTGGGGCAGCGCGGATTTCGCGGTGGGCCTGGGAGTCGCCTGCTTTCCGGCCTTTTTCGCCTCCATGATGCCCAACGACCGCATGATCGAGGAGATCATCGAGCCCTTCTGCGCCAACACCGACGCCACCTTCATCGGCTGCTGGGGCATAACCGAGCCGGACCACGGAAGCGACACCCTCTGCCCCGGAACCGAACATTTCTGCGACCCGAACATTTCCTGCCAGGTGACGGCGAGGCTTGACGGCGACGACTGGGTGATTTCCGGCCAGAAGTCGAGCTGGGTCAGCAACGGCACCATCGCCACCCACTCCATGACCTTTCTCACCATAGACCCTTCCATGGGCATGGCGGGGGGAGGCATCGGCATAGTGCCATTGAACGCGCCGGGCGTGCGCCGGGGCCGTCCCCTGGACAAGATCGGACAAAGGGCCCTGAACCAGGGCGAGATATTTTTCGACAACGTGCGGATTCCGAAAGATTACATGCTGGTGGACCCGGAGTCCTACGAGGGTATAGTGGACCTGACCCTGGCCACCGCCAACGCCAGCATGGGAGCCATGTTCACCGGCGTTGCCCGTGCCGCCTTCGAGGCGGCCCTGGCCTACTCACAGGAGCGAATCCAGGGCGGCAAGCCGCTTTTCGCCCACCAGCACATAAAGCATAAGCTGTTTTCCATGTTCACCAAGGTTGAGGCGGCCCGCAGCCTTTCACGGGCGGCGCTCAATTTCAACCTGTGCAACTCGCCCCCCCTCACCCACTACTCCATCGCATCCAAGGTCTTCTGCACCCAGGCGGCCTTCGAGGTGGCCAACGACGCAGTGCAGATTTTCGGCGGCATAGGGCTGTCAAAGGAGTACCCCATCGAGAAGTTCTTCCGGGACGCCAGGGCATCCCTCATAGAGGACGGGGCGAACGATACGCTTATCATCACTGGCGCCCACGCTTTGACGTCTTACTGATCGGCTTCCTGAAAACGCGATCCGCTGTGTCGCGCTTTAAAGCCAATTCCGCCACGTACGAACATCTTCATTTAGCCCAAGAACTCTGCGATTTCTTGGGCGGGTACGCTTGCTCATTGGCTTCTCGCGCGCCTTGCGGCTCATCGTTTTCCGAAAGCCTTACGCCCCGGCTGTTTAAAAGATAATGGGCGAAAGGACCGACAATGAACGATCTTGCCATATTTCAGCTGGTGGGGGCCTCGGCCCCGCAGCCGGACAAGGTGCTCTTCATCTTCCTGGGCGACGACGGGACCGAGGAAATCGTCACCTGGGGGCTTCTTTACGAAAACGTCAACAGGTGCGCCCGCATCCTTAAAAAATGCGGCGTGGAAAAGGGTGACTGTTTCGCCCTTTTCATGAAAAACCACCCGGAGTTTCTCTACGCACTTTTCGCGGCCCTGTCCCTTGGGGCCGTGGCGGTTCCCATAGACCCGCGATCCAAGGGCCGGAAGCTCAGCTTCCAGATGCAAAACACAAGGGCAAAGGCGATACTTCTTACTGACGACCTTCTGCCCGCCTTCAAGGAGGTAAAAGCCGAAATCCCCGGCGTGAAAGTGGCGGGCGTGGCGTACAAGAAGTGGCACGGGATTCCCGTGGACCCGGCCTATCCGTCGCTGAACGATCTTCTGGCCTCGGAAAGCGGGGCGCAGCTAACAGGCCTTCCGCCCCTGGACTTCGCGGCCCCGGTCCAGATAATCCACACATCCGGCACAACCGGCGACCCCAAGGGCGTGGTCCTCAAGGCCGACCGCTTCATGGTGTACGGCTTCATGGCGTCCCTTATCTGGAACTACCAGCCTGACGACGTTCTCTACACCGGCCTTTCCATGACCCACGGAAACGCCCAGTCGGCGACGATTCTTCCGGCAATGGCGAAAAACATAACCGCCGTCATTTCCGAGCGCTTCACCAAAAGCCGCCTCTGGGACATCTGCCGCAAATACGGGGTGACCAGCTTCTCGCTTTTAGGCGGCATGATGAGCGGCATATATAATGAACCGGTAAGGCCGGATGACGCCGCAAACCCCGTGCGCCGGGTCATCAGCGCCGGAACCCCACGGGCCATCTGGGAGGATTTCGCCAAACGCTTCGATGTGGCCATCCACGAGTGGTACGGCGCAGTGGAGGGCGGGCTTGCCCACAATCCGCCGGGCACGGGCCCCGTAGGCTCATTCGGAAAGCCGCCTTCTGACATGCTGGAAATGAAGATCGTGGATGAGGCCGACAACGAGGTTCCGGCGGGCGTCAAGGGCGAGCTCATCAGCCGCATGAAAAGCGGGGCCACGGAAGTCGCCTATTACGGGAAAGAGAAGGAGTCAGCCGAAAAGACGCGGGGCGGCTGGCTGCGCTCCGGCGACATCTGCCACACGGACGCCGACGGCTTCTTCTACTTCGATTTCCGCAAGGGCGGGGGCCTGCGGCGTCACGGGGACTTCATCCAGCCCGACTACGTGGAAAAGATGATCGGCGAGGACGAATCGGTATCGGAGGTGGTGGTTTACGGCATTCCCTCCAGGGCCGGTGCTCCGGGGGAAAGCGACCTTGTGGCGGCCGTCGCGCCCTTTCCGGGGCAGGCCGTCAACGTGGAATCCGTCAAAAGGCGCTGCATGGAAAAGCTGGAGAGAAACTCGGTTCCGAGCTGGCTTCAGATTGTTCCTGAAATCCCCAAGACCGTCTCCGAAAAGCCCCTGGACCGGCTTTTGAGGGATGCTTTTTCGCCCACGGCTGAAAACGTTGTGGCTCTTTAATTTGGCGATGAACCATTTTCGACAGGGCGAGCCTTCCCTGGGAGCGCGGGCATCTTGCCCGCTATTTACGGCAAAAGCGGGCGGGACGCCCGCGCTCCCAGGGGAAAGCCGTTTTCCGTCATTCGCCGTGGTGACGAATCATGCGATTTTGTGCGATTCATTTACTGGAGACACGACAATGGAAGAAATCGGCAAATCCTATCTTCCTGACACGGCCTTTCCGGCCCGCACGGTGGATAAGGAAAAATGCGCCAGATGCGGCAGGTGCATAGAGGCCTGCCCCACGGGCGGATTCGTGAAGGGCAAGGACGGCTTCCCCGAACCCGTCGGCTACGGCGGATTCAAAGAGGCTTGCATCAACTGCTGGAACTGCGTGGCCATGTGCCCGGAAGGGGCAATAAACCTTGAAGGCCCATTCGCCATAAAGGAAGGCCCCTACAAGAGCCGCCTCACGGGCGTTATGGACTATCCCCGGCCCATCGCGGGTGACACGCGGCCCTACGCCGAAATCGAGGAATCCCTGACCGGAGTCGAGCGGGTCATCTACACCCGCCGAAGCAACCGCCTTTTCAAGAAAAAGGAGGTGCCGAAGGAGCTTCTCCACAGGATCATCGAGGCGGGCCGCTTCGCGCCTTCAGCCGGAAACTGCCAGCCGGTGAAGGTGGTGGTGATAACCGACCAGGCCCTTATTTCCGAGATCGAAAACGGGGCCATGAAGGTTCTTCGGCTCTTCAAGAACCTCTACCTGGAAAAAACCGGCAAGCGCAAGGCGTGGCGGGCGGCCCTCTTCGGGGCGCTCACTCTGTTCATGGCCGGAAAGACCGACCCCCGGCCCTTCACGGCAATGGACAAGGCCGACAAGGACAAGAACGTCATCTACTGGCACGCGCCGGCGGTCATCTTCATACTGAAAAACAAGGTGGGCATCTCGAACCCCGACCTCGACTGCGGCATGTGCGCACAGAACATGGTGCTCGCGGCCCATTCCCTTGGTCTCGGAACCTGCTACATAGGACTGGCGGTGGAGCCTCTGGGCTACCCGCAAAACGCGGCCCTGCGGCGCAAGCTCGGCATAGTCCACCCCTGGGAGGCCGTGACGTCCATCGCGGTTGGCTGGCCCAAGGGGAAGATCGACGGAATTGTCAAACGGGATACGTTTCAAGTCGAATGGAAATAAGTTGTTTAACCACCCTGCAAAAGGCCGTCAAAAAACGATGAACACGTCGCGCGAAAAGCCGATGAATGAGCGTACGCTTTTGTAGGTGACCGAAATCGGCTTTGATGCGTGACACAGCAGTTCGCGTTTTTGGGCGGCCGCAAACATTGAAAAGGAAATCCTATGGATAACGTCTTTATAATCGGCCTGGGCATGATCCGGTTCGGGAAGTACCCCGATAAGACCGTGCGGCAACTGGCCACCGAGGTCACCGAGCTTGCTCTTGTGGACGCCGGGCTCACCAAGGATGACCTGGAAGCGGCCTTGTTCTCCAACACCTTCTGGGGAATGTACACCAACCAGCATTCCATAAGGGGCGAGGTGGTCATGCGCGGCATGGGAATCGGCAAAATCCCCGTCACCAACGTGGAAAACGCCTGCGCGGGCGCGTCCACGGCCCTCCACCACGCCTACGTGGGCGTCAAGGCCGGAATGTACGATGTCGCCATCGCCATCGGCTCGGAGAAAATCACCCACCCCGATAAAGCCTTCGCCCTTGGAGCCTACGCATCCTGCATGGACCTCGAAAACATCGAGGCCGGCATCAAGCTTTTCATGGAGATGAGCGAGCGCTTCAAGCACATAACCGGCGGCCAGGACGACGGGGCCCCCGGCCAGGGCCGCTCCATTTTCATGGACGCCTACGCAATGGGCGCGCGCTGGCACATGGACAAGTTCGGCTCCACTCAAAGGCAGCTTGCGACGATCTGCGCCAAGAACCACTTTCACGGCTCCTTAAACCCCCTTGCCCAGTATCAGCAGGACATGACCGTGGACGAGGTGATGAAGGACAAGCCCGTGGCCTATCCGTTGACAAGGGCCATGTGCGCCCCGGTTGGCGACGGAGCCGCTGCGGCAATCGTCTGCTCGGAATCCTACCTCAAAAAGCTAACCGGGGCGCGGCCCATAAAAATACTGGCGTCGGTTCTCGGAACGGGCCGCGACAGGACCCTGGATGAAGAGGACATCGGCGAGCGGCTCGTGAAAAAAGCCTACAACATAGCCGGAATCGGGCCAAAGGACGTGAGCCTAGCCGAGCTTCACGACGCCACCAGCTACGGAGAGCTTCACCAGACCGAGGCGATGGGCTTCTGCCCCATGGGCGAGGGGGGACCATTCGCGGAATCGGGAGCCACCAAACTTGGCGGCCTCCTGCCCGTGAACACCTCAGGCGGGCTTGAATGCCGGGGCCATCCCATCGGAGCCTCCGGTCTTGCCCAGATTTACGAGATAGGCTTGCAGCTAAGGGGCGAGGCTGGAAAGCGGCAGGTGGAGGGCGCTCGCATAGGGCTTGCGGAAAACGGCGGAGGAAACATAGGAGTAGAAGAGGCCGCCATGTGCATTCATCTCCTCCAGAGGGTCTGAGAGAGCGATCTGCGGTGTCAGGCCGTTGCGGTCGGGTCGTTATATACCTTGGCATTACTTTTCCCCGCCCGCAACGCCCAACCTTCGCACTTCATCGCTCTCAGCTCGCCTGGGCGCGGAGGTGTAAAACCGGGGAAGGCATAGGCTTCGGCAAAAAAAATAGGTTGCGGCTTACACTTCGGGCGGATATTGTGGTAACTCAACCTCAATATCCGCCCTGTTTTTTCGGCTAACAGAAAGGAACTCCCTATGCCCATGATGACGCCGACAAGAAATCTAAAATCCACCATCGCGGCCATCGCCCTGTTGCTATCCATAAGCATTGGCGGCGCGCCGTGCAAAGCGCAAGACGATGAAGCTGCAAACACGTCAAGGTTCGTCAAAGAAGTCTTGAAGGATGAATACAGGAAGACGGACCCACCGGCCACGGCTCCGGTTTTCCGGTGGGATTTTTCCAAGGCGGATGGCGTTAGCGCCTATTCATACACCCAGGAGGTGTCGAACAGTACGACAAGCGCTTTGTGGGGTAACTCAGGTCCCATGAGGCAAGAAATATCAGGAAACGGCGTTTTGCTCGTCAGGAGCCAGGGAAACGGCACAGCGGAAATGGTGCTCAAAGATATGAAGATGAGCATGAAGATAGGTGCGGGCTTGGAAGGCCCCAAGACCATGGAACAGCAGATGCCGCCAATCGCTATCCAGGGAGTGAAAGAAGACGGCTCCGGCTCTTGCGGGGACAGCCCCCAGTATGAAGTCTTCAAGGATTTGTTCCCCCTGCCGCCTCAAACGCTCATGGTGGGGGAATCCGTGGATGTTCCTGCACAAATGCCGTTCAATGTCAGCGGGTCCGTGCTTAAGGTAACGGGCCATACCCGAATTACTCTTGCGCAGTATGTCGATATCGGCGGGAAAACTTGCGCTCAGTTCAATGTGGATACCTACATATCGGATTTGAAAATCCCGCCGGAAATGGAGGGTGAGTACAAATTTTCATCACGAGACACATCAGTGTATTACTTTGACGTTGCAAGCCGCGAATTCATATCAGGCACAATCGCCTCCATGACGCAGTTTAGCATCGACGCCCCAATGCCTCAGATCGACATGCCGGGAGAAAATACATCTGACCTTCCCAAGCGCGCACAGATGTCCATGCAAAGCGACAATCTCGTAAGGGTGAAACTGCAAGAGTAGGATTTGCCCCAACAACGCACAACCTTCGCACTTCATCGCTCTAAGCTCGCCTGGGCGCGGCGGTTAAATTCAAATAGCCAATGGCATGAGAATTACAAAAACTGTGGAGGTTCGTTGTGGGCGCTATAGGCCAACCGATAAGCACTATTTCGGATCTGATTTGGGTTCTGGTTATGGGGGTCGGCCTGGGGTCTTGTTTTATTTTTTTCTCCAAGCCTGTCAGCGAGGTCATACATGAATTGTCTTTGTATTCCTGGATGCGGTTGATAGACAGAAAGCAGACTTATTGCAGGCCGGTCTATGTCAAAATCCTCGGCTAATGATTATCATTGCTACCATAATAATCGGTATTGAAGAATATTTGAGATTATTTGGCAATTTTCAAACATGATATTATATGGCACTTGTAGGCTGCATATTTGCTTATTCATCAGACATCTTTAATTGCAAGGCGAGTCAATGGACAATAACGGCTATTACCTGCTTGATTTGCACCCGCTGGAAAAACGCCACATCCGGGTTATCATCCGGTGTAGCGTGTTGGCTGGCACAATATGCTGGATCATGTTCATTGCCTTTTACTTCGCTCATAAAGAAATGATAAACGGAAAAATTCCTTTTGAAGACAATCTAATGCAATTTTTACGATATTATCTCATGATTATAATCTATGTTCCTGTATTGGCGCTATCATTTTTATTATATTGTGCTAACGCAGTAGATTTGATTGAAAGCAAATTTATAGCGTCATTTATTTTTGTATCAATTATTATATATATTACGAGTTGTATTATTACAATAATATGTCATGAGTATTTGGATATAGATATTCAAAATAATTTATTTAGTTATATTATAATATGCAAAATTATTTTAATAATAATCTTTTTACTATTATATGCTATAAAGATTAAAAATTATATTATAAGCAATACTTTAATTAGTATTATTTTTTCTTCGTATATTAATATCTTACTTATTGTAGTATTATTTCAATTTATATTGATTTCGGCCAATTGCGGATACAGATGCGGTGTAATAGCAGATCTCAAGAATGCTACCGTGGCAAGCTATGCATATTTTTCAGATAATCCTGGTAAAGTTGTAAATTTGCAAACACTTAAGCAAAACTGGTTCATCGGTTCGAGATATGTTCAACTTGAAATCCTGGACGGGCGTCAAACCAGCCTTCACATCAAGGCGCATATCGAGGACTTTTCACAGGAACTTATGATACTTGATGGCAAAGAAATAATTAAGTCCCATTATCTTCGCCCGCCTCCCATGGGCGACTTGATCAGTAGTGTCATACCCTTCGATTTGGCAATCATAAGATATGGTTAAACTCGGCGAATCGCAGGACGCTATTTTGCTTTTCACTTATGGAGACCCCATGACCCCATCGAAAAAAATCCGCGTTTACTGCTCAGGGACGTGTTTATTGATTTGACGAGGGCTGCCATGGAATCGCCACGAGAAATTCAAAGCCAGTCCAGGGCCGAAGAAAGAGCCATTCCTCCGGTCGTTGTCCGATGGAGTTTTATTGTGGGCCTTCTGTGCTGGCTCATGTTCATCGTTTTTCAGCTCGCCATGCAGAACTTGCGAGTTAACCACGTTCTGTTCCACGACGATTTCAGGCAAATAGCCCGTTATTACCTGATGATAGTATTTTATCTTCCAATCATAGTATTATATCTGATGTTTTCAGGAGCCATATATAGCAACAAAAAATTGTATGATGCCAAAAAATCTTATATCCCATTATTTTTTGTTATTTTTTTATTTACAATTTATATACTAAGCGCTTTTGTCTTGTTTGATGAAAAGCAACTATTCGATAATACTAATCAATACCTAATCATACGATGTATTATAATATACTTTATAATTTTTTTATTTTTCTGCCTCACTTTAATTAGAGTACTCAAACTAAAAAAGAATACTGTAATAGATTCATCCGTTTTTACATTGAATATATTGTTATTAATGACATTGCTGCAATTTATGATAATAAGTTATCCTTCACATTATAGTAGCCGCGCAATAGCCGATTTGAGAAATGCCTTTACGGCATCGGAAGCGTTTTTCACCGATAACCCCGGCAAACCAATAACCGTGCGAATGATGGAAGAAAGTGGGTTCGTCCATTCACAAGGCGTACAAATTAAAATACTGGACGCGCACGAACGGACTCTTGATATTGTTGCGCAGTTCGGTTCGGATCATTCCGATGAATCTGGCGATTTTTACCCGTGCGAAATCCGGAAAACCGGCAATGACGTGAAAATCAGCTATCTGTGGGTTCCTTCCACCGCCGAATTGCTTAAGAGTATTATTCCTGTTAATTTGACCATTATCACATTCCGTTAACAAGCCCGGCGAATCGCAGGAAGCTATTTTGCTTTTCACTTATGGAGACCCCATGACCCCTTCAAAAAAAATTCGCGTTTACTGCTCAGGGACGTGTTTATTGATTTGACGAGGGCCGCCATGGAAACGCCACGAGAAATTCAAAGCCAGTCCGGGGCCGAAGAAAGGGCCATTCCTCCGGTTGTAACGAGGTGGTGCCTCATTGTCGGCCTTCTGTGCTGGCTCATGTTCATCGTTTTTCAACTCGCCATGCAGAACTTGCGAGTTAACCACGTTCTGTTCCACGACGATTTCAGGCAACTCGCCCGTTATTACCTGATGATAGTATTTTATCTTCCAATCATAGTATTATATATGATGTTTTCAGGAGCTATATATAGCAACAAAAAATTGTATGATGCTAAAAAATATTATATCCCACTATTTTTTATAATGTTTTTATGCATAATTTATATACTGATTTCATTTGTCATTATTAATGAAGATGTATTATTCAATAGTACTAATCAATATCTTGTCATAAAATGCATTATAATGTACTTTATAATTTTTTTGTTATGTCGAATTGCTTTAATTAAATTATTAAAAATAAAACATAATGTGACGATATATTTATATGTTTTATCATTTAACATATTATTATTAATAACTTTGCTGCAATTTATGATAATAAGTTATCAGTCATATTGTGGGCGAGCAGTTGCCAATGCAAAAAATGCTTTTACTGCATCGGAGTCTTTTTTCACTCATAACCCAGGCAAACCGGTAACGCTTAAGGCTATGGAAGAAAACGGGTTATATATCTCGCATGGAGTTCAAATACGAATACTGGATGCCAATGAACAGACCCTTGATATTATTGCGCAGTATTGTATTGATTCTTCCTGTGAATCTAATTATTTTTACCCATGTGAAATCAGGAAAATCGGCAATGATGTTGAAATCATCTCTTTATGTATTCCTTCCACCGCAGCATTGCTGCAAAGCATCATTCCCATAGATTTAGCCATTTTCGGATACCGTTGATAAACAAAGCGAGTCGCAGACAGAGGCTTCGCCTAAACTTATGGAGACCCCATGACCCATTCGAAAAAAATCCGCGTATACTGCTCAGGGCCGCTGTTTTCGCCGGAGGAGCGGGCTGCCATGGCCTCGATTTCCGAGGCCCTGGAAAAGGCCGGTTTCGAGACCTTTCTGCCCCAGCGCGACGGCCTTGAGTACTGGGTCATGGGGCTGGCCAATACGCCGGTGGCCCTTCCGGGGGTGACGGGCCTCGTTCACCGGGCGATTTTCGCCGTGGACGTTTTTCAGATTTTTGAAGGCTGCGACGCCCTGGTGTTCAACATGAACGGCAGGGTTCCCGACGAAGGCGCTGTGGCGGAAACCGCAATGGCCTTCACAGCCGGAAAGCCCCTGGTAATCTACAAGAACGACGACCGCACGGTTTTCGGCGGCCACGACAACTCCATGGTGAGCGGCCTTTCCGTGAGCTTCTCCAAGGTGCGCAACGTGGAGGAAATCCCCTCCGAAGTGGCCTTAGCCATGAAAAAATCTCCGCCCTCGCCCTATTCCGATGGCAACATCCCCAGGGGCGTGCAAGGCGTAATCAGCCAGGGCCGCCAGGTTGACCGCCTTCTCCGGGCCGCCAAATACGCAAGGCCGAACGTGGAAAGCCTTCTGAAACACATAGAAAAAATCTATTCATGATAATTCCGCGCTGACCCACTGCGCCGCCAAACACCGGCGGCGCGCCGGTCGTCCCCTTCCGGCCTGGCGTCCGCATCACCGTTCGTTCTTTCGTCAGGGCCGCCCTCCCCTTTTCCCTTCCGCCATTTTCCGGATGACGAACTGTTGCAAAATGTGCTATCGTGAAACGTTGAGCCAAACATGGGAATCAGCCCGAACTCGACTCCAACCAAAAAGGGAGCCTGGGATGCTTCAGATAAGCAAACTTCTGGATCGCGTAATCACGAGGGTCAACATCAACTTAAGGGAGCCGGTCTTCGACGTGGGGCCCTGGGTCGAACAGCTCGTTCCTCTGGAAAAGTTTTTCGAAAACCACTCGTTTTACGGCATTTCCCACCTGCACCCTGTGGATTTCTACTTTTCGCGCTCGGCCCTTGCCGGAAGCTATTTTCTGGGAAACTGCTCGGTGGAGCGCTCCCTCCTCTTTTATACCGACGTTCGCGGCGACGAGCTGAAAAACGCCGGGGACGCCTTCTCGTACCAGGGCCTGTTCCTCATGCTGGACGAGGACGAACGCATCAAAATTCAGGACAGCCTCCTGGTGAAAACCCTGGTCCACAACAATTCCCACGACCCGGAAAGCCCGGAGCGCTTCCTCATAGCCAACACGGTATCGCTTCCCTACGCCAACATCCACGGCTCCCCCGTGGACGGCTGCTTCCTTGGCCCCTTTTCAACGCTCGATCTCACCTCGGCCCATCACTCCGTAATCGGAACCTTTTCATACGTGCAGACCGGACATCTGGCCCATCACAGGGTGGACCCTGGAATTGTCTGGATCAAATCCAGCGATTTCGAGTTTTTTTACCGCTTTGACGAAAACGCCCTCGCCCCCTTCATCCGCATGGGCGAATGGCAGACTCCCCAGGGGCTTTTCATGGAAACCATGGAAGGCCTGCGCCCGGATTTCGACGAGGTGTACAAGACCGTGAAGGGCGCTCCCCCGGTTCGCGTTCCGTCGGGAACCGCCCTCTCCCGCTACGCCGTGGTGAAGGGCGACACAGAACTGGGCGAAAACGTCCTGGTGGCCCAGCGGGCCTACCTGGATAACGCCATCATGGGCGACGGCGCAAACGCACAGGAAAACTGCTGCATCATCAACTCAACCCTTATGGGCATGAACGTCACCGCACACGGGGCCACCATAATGGGCGCGGAAATGGGCCGCAGAACCTTCACCGGGTTCAACGCTTTTCTCCACGGGCGCACATCATGCCCCCTCACCGTGGGCGCAAACTGCATCATCATGCCCCACACCATAGTGGAAATTACCGAACCCCTCGAAATTCCCCCGGACACCCTTGTATGGGGGCTTGTGGAAAACGCGGACGACCTTTCAAAACACAGCATCCCCATAGAAACCCTTATGAACACCGAGGGCGGCCTGACTCTGGGAAACCTTCGCTTCACCGGCTCCGGCAAGGATTTCGTCCACTCGTTTCAACACCGCATCGCCCACATCCTTGAAGAAAACGGGGCGTACTCCACGGGCTCCGGAAAATCCGGCCACGCCCAGAAGGGCAGGCACATCACTTATAACGTGCTGCAGCCCTACCCTGCCGGAGACCTTCAGGGGCTGTGCCCCACCATCCGCATCACCCCTTAGGGCGGGCACAAGCGCGAACTGCAGGGTAAGGCGTTCATAAGCGGCAAGAAGAGGGTGACGCAGGCTTTCTCGTTGCCAGGGGGCTTCGCACAAGAGGGACGATGTTGCAGGCGGGAAACTAGCGGATGGAATCGAACAGCGATCTTTTGCTTGAACAGGCGGTGACTGATGTCGCCCGGCGGATGCTCGATGGGGCGCAGAAAAGCCACGCCTGGGACCACACCCTGCGAGTGCTGGCCCTTGCCTCCCGCATCGGAGAGGCCGAGGGCGCGGACCTTCTCGTGGTGCGCCTGGCGGCCCTTCTGCATGATGTCGGGCGGCCCTTCGAGGACGAGTCATGCGGAGCCGTGTGCCACGCGGCAAAAGGCGCGGATCTGGCCGGGCCTGTTCTCATTGGGCTTAATATCGACGCGGGCAGGCGGGAAAACGTCCTCCACGCCATCCGAACCCACAGGTACAGGGGAAACGGAGCGCCGGAAACACTGGAGGCGCAGGTGCTCTTCGACGCTGACAAGCTCGATTCCATAGGCGCGGTGGGCGTCGCCAGGGCTTTCCAGTTCGCTGGCGAGGTGGGCGCGCGCCTGCACAACCCGGACAAGGCCCCGGAGCTTACCTCGCCCTACGGAGAAGACGACACCGGCTTCAGGGAGTATTCCCTCAAACTGCGCTTCATAAGCCAAAGGATGCTGACCCGAACCGGCAGGGCGATGGCCAAGGATCGCCACGCCTTCATGGAGGAATTTTTCCGGCGTTTCCTGGCCGAACAGAAGGCCATTGAGTGACGGGCCGGAATCCCGGAGGACACTGGAATGATGAACCACGCCCATGTTGATTCGGCCCTTTTCGCAACCCTTCTCACCATTCTCATATATGCGGTAAAATGGATTTTCGGTCTTTCCTTCCCTGTAACGGTTTTCATCCTCCCAACATTTCTCGCAGTCTGGACAGGCGCATACATAATCCTGTACCTGGTTTTCCTGTGGCTCTGGCGCAGGTCCTGACGGCGCAACCTCCGCCAGCCCTAAGCCGACTCATTGGAAAGTGATTGCAAATATAAGCAAAATCATGTTGTATTGATAACAAGGGCAAAAAAATTTTTAGCGCAGGCTTTCACAAGATTGCTGCATAATGTATTTTGAGGTGAGGCAACAATTTTTCCCGCAGCGCCATATTTTCGCCAAAATCGCCTTTCGGGCCTTTCCACGCAAGGAGCGCGCAATGAAAAACACTTCCCGCCTGATGGCTGTGATCGTAGCGGCCCTTGTCGCAGGGCTCGTCCTGGTTCCTCCCGGCGCATTCTCGGCCACCAGCCCCCCGTCAAAGGCTCCGGCAGCCGATATCGTTGCCGCACCCCAATCCGGCGGCGACGAAATCGTCCTTAGAATCCGTGACGCAGAAGGCCTTGTAAATTTTGTGGAAAGCATGGCGGAAGACTCCAAGGCGGCGCGAAAGGGAGCGGTAAGGGACACCATCGAGCAGCAGTTCGGCGGCCTTGACTGGCTGGACGAAAAGCGCTCGATAGTTATAATCGGAAACATTCCGGCGTTCACGGGAAAGGAGGCGGGTGGCTCCTTCACCCTGGTGGGCCTTGTGCCATTCACGAAAAAGAACGAAAAATTCCGCGAGACTTTTTCCGCCATCGAGGGCAGGGGCTATTATCTTTTCACCCACCCGGCGGGCTGGGTGATGAAAAAGGCTACGATCGCCCGCCTCATCGCAGCCTCGAAGGCAAAGTGCCCGGACATGCTGGCCCTTGAAATCCCGGTTTCCGGGCTGGCATCCGGTTTTCTGGAGCGCGGCATACCCGCCCTGGAAGCGTCCCTGAAAAAGGCCGATGAAAAAAAACAGGGAGAACCCGAAGGAAAAGCCGAACCGCTGACCCGACAGACCCTGAATATGGCCAAGGCTTTCTACGAGTTTCTGCGGGACGTAAAGACAACGGAGATCGGCCTCAACGCCGACGAGAACCTGTTTTCGCTCCGCCTTTCATCGGTTCCGGTTCCTGGCTCGGCCCTTGCCAGGGCAATGGCAACGACGCAAAAAACGGGCGGGAAAAGCCTGCTTGCCGGGTATCTCCCCGAAGGCCCCATCACCATTCGCACCAAGACATTCGATTACGGCCCCCTTATGCAGGTTCTCAATGACCTCTACGCAAAGGCGGGCATTGACCTGTCCTGCAACCGCGAAAACATGGCGCGCTACACGGGCGAATACGTAGTGAGCGTTTCGTTCCCCAAGGCCGGATTGAACATCGAAAGCATGCTGACTCTTAAAAAGGACGGCGAATCGGTTGAAGGCCTCGTCAGCAAGTGGCTGGAATGCTCAAAGCAAATGCATCAGATTCTTGATTCAGTCTCCCCGCAGCCTTATTTGTCGCGCACCGAAGACACCACCGTAGCCGGGCGCAAGGCCACGGGAATTTCAATGCGAATGCCCCTCGAATCGGGCAAGTCAACATTATTCAACATCCGCGCGGCGCTTTCCGGGCGCATCCTGGTGCTGGCCGCAGATGACAAGCGCCTGGCCGAGCTTCTGGCCCAGGCCGACAAAATGAAGCCGGGAAAGGCGGCAGGCCCCCTGATGGAGGGCCGCATCGACCTGGCCGCCCTCATCAGCGGCGCGGCCCTGATGGAAGGGGCAAAGGAAGCCGATGTGCCCGAACTAGCCGGGACCTCCCCTTTGAATTTCACCTTCGACATAAAAAAAGGCGTGGCCGAAACCCTTCTTTGGGCCAACATGAAGCAAATGAGGGCGCTTTTTTCACAGATCGAAAAGGCCGCCAAGGACACGGCCCCCAAGGAAGGGGGTGATTCCTGGAGCGACATAGAGGAAGATGATGAAGACGACGGCGAAGGCAGCCGCGACGGCCACGGAAACGGCGACGGAAACCTGGACGAATATGAGGACGGGGGAGACGCGGACGGGGAAGACGCCCAGACAGCCGGTTTGAAGCCCGGCGCTGACGAGCTCGACCCAAGGGCCGCAGCGCTTCTTGAGCGCGGAAACCTCGCCCTGGTTTACGGAAGCCCGGAGATGGCCCTGCGGTATTTTTTGAAAGCTCTCAAGAGCGCTCCGGAAAGCGGGCAGGTCCATTCCGCCCTTGCCACGGCCTATGCAGAGTCGAAAAGGTTCGAGAAGGCGCTTTTCCACATCGAAAAGGCGCTCGAAATCGTCCCGGAAAATCCCGACTACCTTTACGGCAGGGCGAGGATTCATCTTCTTTCGGGCGACGAGGCAAAGGCCAGGAAAGGCTTTGAGGACGCCGCCGCCAAGGGAAGCGACGAGGCCAAACGCTTTCTTGAGAGGATGAAGGAAAAGCCCTGACACGGGTTTGCGGGAAAATCCCGAAAATTAAAAGAGCGGGCTCCCGGAAGACCGGCGGCCCGCTCTTTTTTTTGCCGAATGGCTTGCGGCAGGCTTCCTCGAAATCAGGGTTTGGGGGCTTTTTTTCGTCCAAGGCCCAGAAGAAGGCCGATGACTGCTGCTATGGCGAGTGTCATGATCCCGCCCACGACGCCCGAAACCGAGGTCCCGGCGCTGACGGGCGAGGACGGTTCGGAAGCGGGCTCTTCAGAGGCGGCTTCGCCTGAAGGCCCGGCGAATCCGTAATCCGGCAGGAACGCGGTCTTCTCCTGAACCTGGGCAAGTGTCGCGTGCACTCCCTTTTCGGGCGCTTCCAGTTCCTCCCTGCCCGAGACCCTGCCCATGGACCATTCCAGGCCGTCGGGATGCTCCGAGGCGAACCAGGAAACCACCCCGCCCGTTACAAGGGCCAGCACCAGGAAGACCCCCAGCACCTTTTTCATGGAAAGAGCGCCTCCCGCCTTGGGGGAGGCCATTTCCAGGATGTCCGGCCTTGCCTGGGCCACGAAAAGCACCACGGCGGAGGTGACAAGCCCCTCCACCACGCCGATGGCGATATGAATGGGAATCATGATGGCCGAAAAGGCCATAAAGGGAAGCTCCGAGACGCCGGAAAAAACCGTCTCCAGAACCACGAAAAAGGAGCCCAGAACGAGGCCCGCAACCGCCGCAGCAATTGAAGCCGCAACAAGGCGTCCCTTGCTGGAGGCGTCTTTTGCGACGGGCTTCCAGATAAACGGGTAGGCTATGAAACAAGGGAAAAGGCCAAGGTTGAAAATGTTGCAACCAAGGGCCAGAAGGCCGCCGTCCCCGAAAAAGAGCGCCTGAACCGTGAGCACCGAGGCTATGGTGAGAAAGGCCGCGTGCGGCCCCAACAGAATCGCAAGGATCAGCCCTCCCCCCAGGTGGCCGGAGGAGCCGGTACCCGGAATGGTGAAGTTGATCATCTGGGCCGCGAAAATGAAGGCTCCCAGAACACCCATCAGAGGGGCCTTGCCCTCGTTGGCATCTGTCCTCACCTTTTTGGCGCACCAGGCGGTGAGCCCCGCAGTGACCGCCCACATCCCGCCGCCCACAACCGGATTCAAAAGCGCGTCAGCCATATGCATGATCTTTTTCCTTTCCCTTAAACGTAAAAAAGGCCGCCCCCTGTTCGGGAACGGCCTTCATGACCTTGCTGGATTATTTGGAACGGATTTTCCGGAACCCGGAATATCCGTCAACCTGACTTAAAAGACTGTTACACGGGCTTCTGCCCGCCATTGATCCGATCTATAGAGCCTTTATAAACGGCATGTCAAGGAAAACCTTGGCCACCATATCCTTTGGCGGCCTTATGACCCTGCCGGTGGACGCCTCCATGCAGGCGTGGAGGGTGTGGCCGGAAACCAGAAGTTCTTCGGTCTCCTTGCGGAAGATGCGGTAATTGAAGCGGAAACCCACCCGTACCTTTGGGTCCGGCAGGGTCTCCACCAGAATGAGATCGTCGTAACGGGCCGGGGAGTGGTATTTCAAGGCCGCCTCCGCCACGGGCATCATGAACCCGCCTTCCTCCACCTCCCTGTAGGTGAAGCCCCGCACCCGAAGGTACTCGGTGCGGCTCGCCTCGAAAAAACGAAGGTAGTTGGCGTGGTACACCACTCCCATCTGGTCGGTGTCGCCGTAGATGACGCGGTATTCCAGGGAGTGGGGAGAAATCCTGATCTCCATTCCGTCAAAGCTCCCGCATGGCCGTTTCGATGAGGCTTTTGAGCGTGGCGTAGTCGCGGGCCACGGGGAAATGCGGAAATTCCGCCACAACTTTATCAGGCGGGCAGAAGAGTATCCCCCGGTGCGCGGCTTTCAACATGGTGACGTCGTTGTACGAGTCGCCAACCCCGATGGTGGTGAAATTAAGCCCCTTCATGGCCTCGGCCACGTGCCGCTTGCCGTCTTTCATGCGAAGGGTGTAGCCGGTGATCCGGTCGTTTTCATCAACAACGAGGCTGTTGCAGAAAAGCGTGGGGCGGCCAAGTTTGTCCATCAAAGGATCGGCGAACTGCACGAAGGTGTCCGAAACCACGATGATCTGCGCGGCCTTGCGCGCCCAGTCCAAAAATTCGCGCGCGCCCGGCAGAGGGTCCATCCCGGCGATCACGTCCTGGATGTCCTTTAATTTCAAGCCGTGCTGGTCCAGAATTTCGATTCTCATTTTCATGAGCTGATCGTAATCGGAGATGTCCCTCGTGGTTAGGGACAGCTTCTCGATTCCGGTCTTTTTGGACACCGCGATCCAGATTTCAGGGGTGAAAACCCCTTCCATGTCCGAGCAGATCAAAAACATGTCAATCCTCTTTCCTGGATATCAAATTCACAAGGCCGGTAAAAATTTCCCGGCTACAACATGCACCCCAAAACGCGGGCTTACTAAAAAACCTTTTTATTTGCAGCACCGACAGGCCGTTCACAAGCGATGAGCTGCAAGGAAGGCAAGCGGAAAAGGAAGGAGCGTACGCTTTTGTACGTGACCGACTTTTTCGTGAAGCCTGACACCGCAGATCGCGCTTGTGAACGGCCTGTCATGCGTCTTCGGCGGGGTCCTCTATACGTATCAACACCGGCGGCCCCTGAACCACGTCAAGCTCCGCTATTTCGCTTATGGCGGCCCTCACCCGTGATTCCTGGGCGCTGTGGGTGAGAAGAACTATGGGCACCGAGCCCTCGCTCTTTCTGCCCTTCTGATGAACCGACTGGATGCTTATGGCGTGGTTGCCCAACGCCCCGGAAATCTTGGACAAAACACCGGGCCGGTCGGCTGCGGCGAAGCGCATGTAATAGCGCGTGTAAACCTCGCCCATGGGAATGATGGGCAGCTTCTTGATGTATTTCGGCTGAAACGCGTAGATGGGCACCCGGTTTTTGCCGCCGCTCATCATGTTGCGGGCAGCGTCCACGATGTCGCTTATAACGGCGCTGGCCGTGGGCATCCTTCCCGCGCCCGCGCCGTAGAGAACCATCTCGCCGGTTGCGTCCCCCACGATTTTCACCGCGTTCATGGCGCCGTTGACGCTTGCGATGAGGTCCTTTTCGGGAATCATGGTGGGATGCACCCGTCCTTCCACCCAGTCCCCGAAGTTCTTGGTGATGGCCAGAAGCTTTATGCGGTAACCGAATTCCCTGGCGATGGAAATATCCATGGGGGTGATGCGCTCGATGCCCTCAACGAAGATGTCCTTGTAGGCCACCCTTGTGCCGAAGGACAGGCAGATCACTATGGCCAGCTTGTGCACCGTGTCCATGCCCGAAACGTCCAGGGTGGGGTCGGCCTCGGCGTAGCCCCTGTCCTTGGCCTCGGCAAGGGCCGTGGAGTAGGAAATGCCCTCCTGGGTCATCTTGGAGAGAATGTAGTTGCACGTGCCGTTTAGGATGCCGAAAACCGATTCCACCCGGTTGGCCACCAGGGATTCGCGCAGACACTTGATTACGGGCATGCACCCGCCCACGCCCGCCTCGAAAAAAAGGTCCCCACCGCCCTTTAAGGCCGCCTTGTAAAGCTCGTCCCCGTGGCTTGCGATCAACGCCTTGTTGGCGGTGACCACGGTCTTTCCCCGCGAAAGGGCCTCGGTGACCAGCTTCCGGGCCGCGCCCTCGCCGCCGATAAGCTCCACGATGATGGGGATGTCCGGGTCTTCCACCACTGCCTGGGCGTCACCGGTGAAGACGCCCTCGGCGAGTCCAAGGCCGTCCGCCGCTTCGGGCCTTGGATCCGCCACCTTGAGAAGGCGGATGGCCACCCCCACCCGGTCCTTTATGAGCTCGGACCGGCCCGTGAGAATCTTCACCACCCCCACGCCCACCGTACCGCAACCCAAAAGCCCCACGCCGATTTCTTTTTTGCCGGATTTCAAGACCGAACCCCCAAGGGAAAATAAAAATTGGTTTAACCCCTTTTAAACAGTCTGAATATGAAGCCTGGTTAAAAACGATGAAGCGCAAGGAGCGTGAAAAGCCAACGAGCAAGCGTACTAAATGTACGTGGCGGAGTTGGCTTTGAAACGCGACACAGCGATTCGCGTTTTTAGACGGGCGCTATCCCTGGAGTACTTGTTTTATGCCGCGTATGGCCTGATTGGTCCTCATGCGGTTTTCGATGAGGGCGAAGCGCACGTAATCGTCGCCGTAGGCCCCGAAGCCAAGGCCCGGCGACACCGCCACCTTGGCCTCCTTTATCAGGAACTTGGAAAACTCCACCGAGCCCATTTTACGGAATTTTTCGGGAATTTTCGCCCACACGAACATGGTTCCCTTGGGCGGGGTGATGGGCCAGCCAGCTCGGTTAAGGCCGTCGCAAAGGTCGTTCCGGCGGGTTTCGTAGGTTTTGCAGATTTCCGCAACACAGGCCTGGTCTTCGCGCAGGGCGATGATGGAGGCTATCTGAATGGGCTGGAAAACGCCGTAATCAAGATAGCTTTTTATGCGCCGCAAGGCAAAGATGATGTCCTTGTTCCCCACGCAGAAGCCCACGCGCCAGCCGGCCATGTTGTATGATTTGGACATGGAGAAAAACTCCACGCCAACGTCCTTGGCCCCCGGAACCTCCAGGAAGCTGGGGGCGCGGTAGCCGTCGAAGGTGATGTCCGCATAGGCAAGGTCGTGGATCACCATTATGTCGTGCTCTTTGGCGTAATCCACGATTTTCACGAAAAAGTCCCGGTCCACCACCTCGGTTGTGGGGTTGTGCGGATAGGAGAGGATGAGCACCTTGGGCTTGGGCCAGGTCTGCTTGGTGGCGGTCATCAGGTTCTCGAAAAAATCCTGGTCCGGCCCCACCGGGATGCCCCGCACGTCGCCGCCCGCGATGATTGCGGAATAGGGGTGGATGGGATAGGTGGGCGTGGGGGTGAACACCACGTCGCCGGGCCTCACGGTCACCAGCACCAGGTGGCTTAAGCCCTCCTTGACGCCGATGGTGACGATGGCCTCCTGGTTGGGGTCGATGTCCACGTCGTAGCGGCGCTTGTACCACGCCGAAATCTGCTTCCTGAGGTTTGGTATGCCCATTGACGCCGAATAGCGGTGGTTGATGGGCCTCTGCGCCGCCTCGACCAATTTTGCAACTATATGGGGCGGGGTTCCCAGATCGGGATTGCCCATACCGAAATCGACGATGTCCTCGCCCCTGTGCCGGGCCTCCATTTTGAACTCGGTGACCTGTGCGAAAACGTAGGGGGGCAGCCTGTCCAGTCTTGCGAAATCTTTCATGATCTTTCCTCGTTACCGATATTGTGAGTGGACCGATAAGACTTCATTTTTAGTCCAATCTTTTTTTCCTGTCAAAAGAATTGATGTGTATCCGGCGGTGCGGGAACCGGCCCGCTGCGCCCGCGCCCGTGTGCCTTGATGCAAAGATTTGTTTTGACTTTTTGAGGCGTGGCATTTAATTTCAAGCGTTTGGGAGTTGCGGCAAGCCGAAGGAGGCCCCTTCAGGCTTGCCGGCCCGGCACTCGGCGGGCCGGAAAAAAAATTTCACCAACAGCTTCGGGCTCGTCCCCAACAGGCGGCCCCAAGTCTTTTCGGAGCGATATCTTCATGGCAAAGCCCCTCACCTACGCGGATTCCGGCGTGGACATAGAAAAGGCCAACGAGTTCGTCCAGGTGGTCAAGAAAATCGCCAAGAACACGCCCCGCAACGGCGTGATGGGCGACATCGGCGGATTCGGCGGGCTTTTTTCCTTAAACGCGTCCCAGTTCGAAAAGCCCATACTGGTAAGCTCCACAGACGGGGTCGGCACCAAGCTCATGATCGCCATAATGGCCGGAAAGCACGACACCGTGGGCATCGACCTTGTGGCCATGTCCGTGAACGACATCGCCATGCAGGGAGCCAAGCCCCTTTTCTTCCTCGATTATCTTGCGATGGGAAAGCTCGACGTGTCGGTCGCGGCCCAGTTGGTGGAGGGCGTGGCCGAGGGCTGCCGCCAGGCCGCCTGCCCGCTCATAGGCGGGGAGACCGCCGAGATGCCCGATCTCTACCGCGAGGGCGACTACGATCTTGCGGGTTTCGCGGTGGGAATCGCCGACAACTCCAAGATCATAGACGGCTCAATGGTTGGGGTGGGCAACCAGATCATAGGGGTGGCCTCGTCCGGCATTCACGCCAATGGTTACTCCCTTGTAAGGGAGGTCTGTTTCAACCGCGCGAAACTTGGGATCAACGACTTCATCCCGGAACTGAACGCCACCCTTTCATCGGTGCTTCTCGCCCCCACGCGCATCTACTCGGAAACCATAAGTAAGCTGATCCGGCAGGTGAAGGTTCACGGGCTTGCCAACATTACCGGCGGCGGGCTTGTGGACAACATTCCGCGCACCATTCCCCAGTCCTGCAAGGCCGTGATCCGCAAGGGCTCCTGGCCGGTTCCGCCCATTTTCGGCTTTCTGCAGAAAACCGGGGAGATAACCGAGTTCGAGATGCTTCGCACCTTCAACAACGGCGTGGGTTTCGTGGCGGTCGTGCCCAAAAACGAGGTTTCCGACGCCATCGATCTTTTGCACGCCCTGGGCGAAAAGGCCTGGCTCATTGGCGAGGTTAGCGACCGGAAAAACGACGAGCCCAGGATAATCTTTCAATAGATGTCCCGCGCAAACGGCAGAACGGATGACATCCCCATTCAGGGCGGCTGAAACATTCCAATGTCCTCCTTCATTTATCCCCTTGCTGCGTTTTCAATCGTCCTTCTGTTCACCCCCCTGGTGAAAATCCTTGCCCGGAAAAGGGAGTGGATAGCCCGCCCCACCGCCGACCGCTGGCACAAAAAACCCACGGCGCTCATGGGCGGCATCTCCATTTTTTTTGGCCTCGCCCTGCCCCTTGCCTACATCTGCCGAAGCGCCTTTCCCGACCTGCTGCTACCGGGAAGCGCCGCCATAAACCTTAAAGACGGCCCGGAATCCGCCCTTTTCGCAGGAGCGGTGCTTTTCTGCGGGGCCGCGCTCATGTTCATCTTAGGTTTCGTTGACGACCGCCTGCGTTTAAAACCCCAGACCAAGCTTTTGGGCCAGATAATGACGGCCTCCCTGGTGGCCTATTACGGGTTCCGGCTCCACTGGCTGAACTCCCTCACCGCCGATACCCTAGTCACCATTTTATGGATCGTGGGCATAACCAACGCCTTGAACCTTCTGGACAACATGGACGGGCTGGCGGCGGGCGTGGGGGCGGTGGCCAGCCTCTTCCTCTTCCTGGTGCTTTCCGACGCCCATCCCCAGGTGGCCCAGTATGCCCTCATCTTAGGCGGTGCGCTTCTCGCCTTTCTGGTTTTCAACTTCAACCCGGCCTCCATCTTCATGGGCGACTGCGGGTCGCTCGTTATCGGGTTTTCGCTCGCCTTTCTCTCGGTGTGCTACGCTGGCTACGCCGAGCCCAAAGCGGGGAGCCTCGCCCGGTTCGCCGTGCCGGTCCTCTGCCTCATGGTGCCCATTTTCGACACCACCTTAGTCACCCTCATCCGAACGCTTTCGGGCCGCAAGGCCTCGGTGGGAGGCCGCGACCACACCTCGCACCGGCTGGTTCTGATCGGCCTTTCCGAAAAGCGGGCGGTGCTCTTTCTCTACGCAGTGGCGGCGGTGGCCGGGCTTTCGGCCAATTTCGTGCATACCGAGGATTCCCTCACATCCCCCGCCGTGATGGTGCCGGTGGCTGCGGCCTTTCTTCTTATGGGGCTGTATCTGGCCCAGCTTAGGGTTTACCCGGAAAAGGAATTTTCCGTTTTAAGGGACAAGTCCTTCACGCCCATCCTGATGGAGCTTACCTACAAGCGCCAGATTCTGCTGGTTCTTTTCGACTTCGCCCTGGTGGCCTTTTCCTATTACCTGGCCTACCGCCTGCGCTTTTCCCGGCCCGAATTCTCGCATTTCTTCCCGGTCTTCTTAAAAAGCTACCCGGCGGTGATCGCCTGCCGCCTGTTCGCTTATTTTTTGATGGGGGTCTACCGGGGAATCTGGAGTTTTCTAAGCTTCAACGACATCTACGTGTACGTGAAGGCCACCACCCTGGGGACCCTTTTCTGCGTGGCGGTCTTCACCTACGCCTACCGTTTCGAGAATTTCTCCAAGGGCATTTTCGTCATCGACTGGTTCCTGGCCACGGGCTTTCTGCTTGGCACCAGGGCATCCTTCCGGCTTTTTCTGGACGCCATGAAAAAAAGCCGCCTGGAGGGCGAAAGCGTGCTCATCTACGGAGCCGGACGGGGCGGGGAAATCCTTCTGCGGGAAATTTTGAATAACCGGCGTATCGGCTTGAAGCCTGCTGGCTTCATAGACGACGACCCCTTGAAGGCCGGAAAGCGCCTCCAGGGCTTCACCATTCTGGGGCAGTGGAGCGATCTCCCGGCCCTTGTGGAGCGCCACGGCATAGCGGGAATCGTGATCAGCTTCCAGGACGACGACCCGGAGAAACTTGCCGCCATACGGGAATTCTGCCGAAAACGCCGGCTCTTCCTCAAGCGCTTCGCAGTGAGCGTTCTGGACGCGGACACGGCCCCATGATAGTTTTGGGAATCGAGACTTCCTGCGACGAGACCGCAGCCGCCCTGGTGGAAGACGGAAAGCGCGTCCTTTCCTCGGTGGTGAGAAGCCAGACCGACATGCACGGCCCCTATGGTGGAGTGGTGCCGGAGCTTGCGTCCCGGATGCACGTGGAGGCCCTGTCGCCGGTTTTCCGGGAAGCTCTGCGTAAGGCGAATCTGAACCCTAAGGATATAAACGCCGTTGCCGCCACCCAGGGCCCCGGCCTTGTGGGGTCGCTGCTCACGGGCTTTTCCTTCGCCAAAGCCCTGGCCTTTTCCCTTGAAATCCCCTTCGTAGGCGTCAACCACCTCTACGGCCACATCCACTCGGTTTTCCTGGCCCCCCCTCCCCATCCCGCCTACCCATTCATCGCCCTCCTTGTTTCGGGCGGCCACACGGCCCTTTACCGGGTGGTGTCCCCGGTGAAAATGGAGCTTTTGGGCCAGACCAGGGACGACGCGGCGGGCGAAGCCTTCGACAAGGCCGCGAAAATCCTGGGACTCAGCTACCCCGGCGGAATCGCCATAGACCGGCTGGCGAAATCCGGCGACCCCAAACGCATACGCTTTCCCCGCGCCTTTCTGGACAGGAACGGCTTCGACTTTTCCTTTTCCGGGGTCAAGTCCGCTGTCCTTCGCCACGTTGAGACCCACCCCGACGCCCTTTCGACGGACCTCGCCCACGTGGCCGCCTCGTTTCAGGAGGCCGTGTGCGAGGTTCTGGCCCAAAAGGCCGTGGCCGCCTGCCAGCGATACGGCCTGAATCATCTGGTCGTGGCGGGCGGGGTGGCGGCGAACTCAAGGCTCCGGGAAAAGGCCGTTGAAACTGCGAAGGAGGCCGGAATCGAAGTTTTCATCCCGCCCCTTGACCTGTGCGGGGACAACGCGGCAATGATTGCGGCGGCGGGTTTTCACTTTCTTGACGAATCCGGCCCCACGCCCCTTTCATCCGACGTTTTCTCCCGCGTGGAAAAGGCGGTGAAATGCTGATACTGGCCCTGGTCTTCGCCCTTATCCTGGTCCTGATGCGCTGGGTTTCCCTGGGTTCGGCCCTCATGGCCGGAGCCGTGGTGCTGGGCCTCGCCGCCGGTCTTTCGCCTTTCGAGCTTGTATCGGCAATGGCCCTGGCCCTTGTGGCCCCGGACACCCTTCTTATTTCAGCCGTGGTTTTTCTCATCATGGTGCTTTCCCATTTCATGGAAAAATCCGGCCACATGGCCCGCCTTCTCACGGCCTTCCGTGGAATAAGCCGGAACGCCAAGGCCAACCTGATCCTTTTCCCGGTCCTGATCGGCCTTCTGCCCATGCCGGGCGGCGCGGTGTTTTCCGCGCCCCTGGTGGAGGCCACGGCCCGCCAGCAGAACCTCACGGAGCCCGACAAGGCCCTGGTGAACTACTGGTTCCGGCACATCTGGGAGTTTTCCTGGCCGCTCTATCCGGGAATCCTGTTGGCATCCAAGCTCTCTGGAATAAGCCTCGCCCGGCTTGCCCCGGCCATGCTGCCCCTGACTATAATCGCGCTTCTGGCGGGCTACAGGGTGCTTCTTCCGGGAGTGTCAGGAAGCGTGGAAGAGGGCGAAAATGCCGGAAAGGGCGGCTGGAAGCCCTTTTTGTGGGAGTTTTTGCCCATAGCGGTGGTGATCGCAGGCTTCGCGGTTCTGGAAATAGCGGCCAGGGCGCTTTCAGGGGCCTTCCCGGCCCTTGGCCGTTTGCCCTCGGAGGTGCCCCTGGTCATGGCGCTCGCCGCTTCCATCGCCTGGACCGCCGTGGCCGACAGGGTAGGAAGGGAGCTTTTCAAGGAGGTCTTCACCCAAAAGGCCCTATGGGTGATGGTTTACATGATCGTGGCCATCATGGTGTTTTCAGCGGTGCTGGAAAAAAGCGGCACTGTGGCCTCCATCAGCGCCGACCTCGTAAGATACCGGGTGCCGGTTGCCCTGGCCGCCATAATCCTCCCGTTCATCGTGGGCCTCGTTACAGGCATCACCGTGGCTTTTGTGGGCACGGCCTTCCCGGTGGTGCTGGGGCTCGCCGCCGCTTCCGGCCCCGGCGCGAACCTTCTTCCCCTCGTTGCGCTGGCCTTCTGCGCCGGATACACGGGGGTCTTGATCACCCCTGTCCACGCCTGCCTGGCCCTTACCCTGGCCTATTTCCACTCCGGTTTTTCCTCCGTCTGGCGGAAACTTTTCGCCCTTTGCGCCACGGTCTTCACTGCTGGCCTTGTTCTCTCCTTGCTTTACTACCTCCTGCTGCGATTGTAACAACCGGATAAAATTGCACAACATCTCAACAGAGTGAAAAATGTTGGGTGACCCCGGGCCTTCGGCCCGGAACCACCCAGCCTACCTTTCGTTTTCAGCAGCCGGGAATAAATCTTTTACCCCCGTCCCGTTTCCCTGCACCATGTCAGGCTGATCACAAGCGATGAGCCGCAAGGAAGACGAGCCGGGTGCGGGCGTAAGCGTATCGCGTAAGTGCGTACCGCGCCCGGCGAAGTCTGACACAGCAGATCGCGATTGTGGACGGCCTGACACAAAAAAAGGGGGACAGTCCTTGCGGACCATCCCCCCCTTTTCATTCATCCTCCCGCCTCTTGGGGCGGAATCGATCTATACGGCCAACATGGCCCCGCTCATCAGAACAGGGTGTCGGCTATTGACATGAAGTAATTGGCCTTCACCTTGGCCATTTCGTTCAAAGCCCGTCCGCCTTTCAACTCCTTGGAGTCGGCTGCCAGAACTTTGTTCAAAAGGGCGTCGAAGCCTTCGCGGTCGTCGATGTAGGTTTTCAGATACCGGGCCTCGAACACGTCCACCAGAAGGAATTTCCCGCCGGTAATGGCGCGGGCCTTGTTGAACATTTCAGCGGAAGCAACGGGGCCGCCGCCAAGGCCCAGGAATTCGGGCATGAGGGCGTAGTAGGCGCCCAAAAAGGCCTTGCCCACGCCGAAGAAATACTTGTCGTCAAGCTCGACGGAGCGGTTCACCAGGGCCACGGCGTCCGGAAGGCCCATGAGCGCAAGCGGGTCGTCCATCTGGTGAATGATGAGAAGGCCGGTGGCAAGTCCTGCCCAGGCCAGGGAGGCGGTGTAGCGCTTGTCGAGGCCGGCGGTGAGTTCGGGAATCTTCTTGCCCTCGTCGATGCCCGCCTTGAAATCGTGATCCATGCAAAGGGCCTTCATGCCGTATTCCTTGCCGATGACATAAAGGTCTTTGGCGTAGGGCACGTCCTTGTCTTCAACCATGATCCCGTAGGAGGTGTAGACAAAGCAGCAGACCTGGTAAAGGTCGCGGGTGGGGGCCATTTCGGTGACGGCGGTGATGAGGGCTATGTTGCCGGGCATGGCTTCCTGGAGCACCCGCGCGTTGGGGCTGTCAAGCAGAACGTCCAGGATGTCCAGAACAGCAGGCCCGCCAATTGCGCCAATGGTGGCCGAGCGCATCATGGTGGGGCTGCACCCGGACCCGATGAGCACGAAGGCGGCCAGAAGAAGTGCTGCCACTGCGGAAAACCTATTGGATTTTTTCTTCATGCGCATGAGTCTTTTCTCCCTTTTTGGATGAACGGTTTATGCAACCCAACGTCAAAGGTCCGCTGTTATCGACCATCAAATCTTACATCGGCAAAACTTCCGCCTTCTGCCCCAAAGCCTCCACCAGCCACAGGCTCAAGTCGGGCACGTAGGTGATGAGAAGGAGCGCTCCCAGAAGCACCATGAGGAAGGGGAAGGTGACCTTGTACAGCTTCATTACCGAAACGTCGAAGCGAAGGCTTGCGATGAAGAGGTTCACGCCCACCGGCGGGGTGAGGTAGCCGAGTTCCAGGTTGGCCAGGAATATGACGCCAAGGTGGACGGGATCGAGGCCAAGGGCGCAGCCAAGGACGATGAGGATGGAACCCACCGTCACCATTGAATCTATGCCTATCTTCAAAATCTGCCGCACCGGAAGCTCGCGGTAGATGAGGCACTCGGACAAAAGCGCGTAGACCGCAGTGGCCGCCGCCGCCTCGCCCACCGTGATGATGCCCCCATAAATGCCGCCCACCACGATAAAGGGAAGCGGAAGCTCCCACTTGGCTTCCCAAAGGGCTGAGGCCAGTTCCTTCACGGAAAAGGGATCGGTCTGTATGTCGCTCCTTATGCCGTAGGCAATACCGTACAATGAAAGGCACAGGATGATGATGAAGGCCGGAATGAGGCAGGCCGTGAAAAGCTGGGTGATGTCGGTCTGGGCTATCATGCCGTAGATGATGATGGGAAGGCTGGGGGCGATGAGGACGCCGGAGGAGCCCGACGCAGTGACTATGCCCAGTGCGAAGTCCTTTTTGTAACCGGCGGCAATCATGGCCGGAAGGGTTATGCCGCCCACCGCTATAATTGTTATGCCCGAAGCTCCGGTAAGAGCCGTGAAGATTGAGGAGGCGATGGCGCAGACCACGGCGAGGCCGCCCGGAAGCCAGCCCAGGGCCGCGTTGGATATGCGGATCATGCGGCTTGAAGCCTTGCTTTCGGCGAAAATGTAGCCCGCGAAAATGAAAAGCGGGATCGCCGTTATGCCCGGCGCGTTGGCCAGCCGCCCCATTTCTATGATGACTGCGGCCGTTTCCTGCAGCGCAACGTACTTGAACAGGAGAACCGCCGCGCCGCCTATGATGGTGAAAAGCGGAGACCCCACTATTACGGCAACCACGAAAAGCAATATCAAGCCAATGGTAAGCATTTACCGATGTCCTTTCCCCCTCAAATCCGTTCTGCCGGATCGGTTCCGGCAAAAAACCGGTTTCTTCGCCTGTTCCTGCTACGGCTCGATGGAACGGGAATAGTTGCCCGAATAGATGCGGCCTATGTTGATGACGCATCTTACGCCCATTGCTATGAAAGCGTAAGGGATCACCAGATGGAACACCCACATGGGTATCTCGCCCACCGGGGACGGCTCTGCGCCGGAGGAGGCCACCATGTTTATGTAGTCTATGGCGGCCTGGGAAAGAAGCACGCAAACGCCAAGGCAGACAACCTGGGCCAGAATGTTCAGCACCTTGGCCGCCGTGCCGCCGCCGAGGAAATGGGCCAGAACGTCTATCTGCACGTGCCTTGCGTATTCCGAGGCGAGACATGCGCCCAGAAAGGTGAGCCACAGGACCTGGATGCGAAGGATTTCATCTATGGACATGAACCCGTAGGAAAAGATGTTGCGGGCCACCACCTGCAGGAAGGCCAGAAAAATCATCGAAAACAGGGTCAGGATAACTACGGTTTTTTCCAGGTAAACCAAGCTCTTGTGAGCCTGGGACAAAAACTCGATTATTATCTTCATTCACCCTTCTCCCCTGCCCGGAAAACACGGGCCTCGCTACGGGTTTATCCTTAAAAAATGAAAGGCCGGAAAAATAAGTTCGGCAGGCCGGAAGGCCCGCGTCTGAAAGACGGTTATAAACAGGCCGCTTAAAAATTTATCTTAGCGGGCCTGTCAGCCCACCCAGATGTTTCTTGATCTCATTGCCGGGTCGGAAATGCCTTCGGCCACGGCAGGGCCGTGGTCGGCCAGGAAGTTTCCCGGAATATTTGAAAGCCCCTGGCGGCGCAATTCATTAGCGGCCAAGGAGCAGAGTGATTCTATAACATCTTCATTTTTCTTGAAATCGGGCTCGGCAAGCAGAGCCGTGACCAATCTTTGCGCCGCCTGCCCAAGTATCGGTTGTTCACCCAGTCCCCTGTACATCCACTTATAGAAGGGAGTATAGCGCAGATTCAAGAGATAAATCATGGAAATCGAATCCGACGCGAATTTTATTTTGGAATATGACGCGGCGAACAGGTCCCCCCGTCTCGCCGAACGCCCGAAATTGTACTGTCCGGCCTGGGAGGCGGTCATGAGCCGTGACGCGATTTTTTTCCTCCGCACGTCCTCCGGGTAAAATTTCAGAAGTTCCTCCCTGATTCGGGAGAATTCGCCCAAGGGATCGTAAAAAACCGCGCCGTTGGTGGCTGCGGCCAGGCAGTTTTCGGGAACGGCCAGCCATTCGTCCAGCGTTTGTGGGGCGCGGCCAAGGCCGATGAAGCCCGCGTAGAAGTCTTCCATGCAGAAAACCCCTACCCTTTTTTCCCCCCACCGGCTCGTTATCCTGGGGCCGAAACCGGCGTAGGTTTTGGGGAGCGCCTCGTAAACCCGGCCAAGCTCCGCCCCGAAATCATCGTAATCGCGGTGCTCAAGCCACAGGCAGAAGCCCGGACCCCAGTCGTGGTCGCGGCTTGTTTCATCGTCAAAGCCGTAGCATTCGCTTCCGTCGCCAACAAGCCCCGCCGCCATCCTGCTGAGGACATGGCCGAAACGCGAGGCAAGAACCGGCCTGCCCACGGCCTCGAAATAGCTCTGGCAAAGAGGAAGACCCTGCACGGCGGAATTCCATGAAATCGGGGAGGAAAAATGGCGAAACCGGGCGGCCCCTTCCCCCCTGGAAAAGCCGCATGACGCGTGAAAAAACTATTGCGAAATGACGATCCGAACTATTCTCGGCAAGGCGATTTTTCCTGGGAGCGCGGGCGTCCCGCCCGCTTTTGCCGTTCACTGCGGGCGGGACGCCCGCGCTCCCAGGGTGAAAGTTCCCTGTTCATTTCACGGACAAGCTGAAAATTGTTAAGAGCCGCAAAAACAATTGATATTTTCAGGCCAGCCCCAGGGCGGCGATATTTTTTTCCACAAGGGCCGCCCGCTCGTGTTGGCCCGTTTTGCGGTAAAGCAAAAGCGCCTTCCGGTAATGACGATAAGCCCCCTGGGAATCGCCCGAAAGGGCCAGAATATAAGCTATGTTGGCGTGCTGGTCGGCGGCGTCCGCGTCCGCCCCGGCCTTGAGGAAAACCGAAAGGGCGCTGGCGTAGCACGGAAGGGCTTCGGAAAGCCTTTCCATGTCCCTGTAAACCGACCCCCGGTTGGCCTCCTGGCGGGCCGCGTTGACCGGGTCCCCGGCCCTTTTATAAAAGTCCCTGGCCCGGGTGAAGCAGGAGAGCGCATCTTCCCGTTTTTCCAGGGAATTCAGAAGATGGCCGAGATTGTTTTCCAGGGCCGCACGGATATTTTCATCTTCTAACCCAAAATCGTTCAACAAATCAAGGGCTTTTGTGAAACAATTCACCGCCTCTACACGTCGGCCCCGTGAAAGGAGGCGTCCGCCGCCTCGATTGAGGGCCGCGACCTTGACCGCCGGGTCCATTGTCAGCGCCCCTTGAAAACGGGCTCGCGTTTTTCCAGGAAGGCCCCGAAGCCCTCTATGATGTCCTCGCTTTTCATGCACACCGAAAGGGTGTAGCACTCGTAGTCGAGGGCCTCGGCCAGGGTCCATTTCCCGTAATTCTGAAGCCCGCGCTTGGCGAAGGCCACGGGGATGGGGGCGTTATGGGCCATGCGATGGGCCATTTCCCAGGTGGCGCTCTGAAGCTCTTCGTGGGGGACCACCTTGTTCACCATGCCGATTTTAAGGGCCTCGGCGGCATCCACCACCTCGCCGGAAAAGATCAGCTCGCAGGCCTTGGCGTAGCCCACCAGTCGCGGCAGGAAATGGATTCCGCCCCAGTCCGGGTGGACTCCGCGCCTCACGAAGACCTGCCCGAACTTCGCCTTTTCGCTGGCTATGCGGATATCGCAGGAAAGGGCCAGATTGCACCCGCCGCCTGCGGCGGTTCCGTTCACCGAGGCTATCACCGGCTTTTCCATGGAGTTGATGAGCATCACGGCCTGGCTCATGGCGGGGCGCTCGGCGGAAACGGCGGCATCCAGGGCCTTGGTGGTGCCAGCCGCGAACTCCCCCACGTCGCCGCCCGTGGAGAAATACTTCCCGGCACCCGTAATCACCACGCAGCGCACGTCTTTATCAGCCGCCACGTCGGTGAGCGCCGCCACTATCTCCTGGCGCATGAGCCCGCCGAAGGAGTTGTACCGGTCCGGGCGGTTCAGGGTGATGGTGGCCACATGTTCCTTTTTGTCCAGCAGTACGTGTTCCCAGTTCATATTGCTCCTAATCCGCCCATCTAAAAACGCGAACTGCTGTGTCAGGCGCGAGCCGGACAGGGCTGGTACATTGCCTCTCCAGCCCGGCTCGCGCTGCCCCGTTCATCGTTTTTATCCAGGCTTAGTTTTTATCTTTCTTAACGTTATAATCTACCCGAAAGCTGAAAAACTCCGGGCGATGACTGCCACGCCCGAAACCAGCTCGTCCATGATTTCGGCAACGGATTTCACCGAGCCGATGAGGCCCGCTATCTGGCCGCAGGGCATGACGGCGGTGTCGCGGTCCCCGCCCTGCATCACGTAGGCGGCGTCGCCGGATGAAACCATGGCGCTGTCGGCCTCGTTTGAGGCAAGGCCCGCCACTATGGCCGTCACCTTGTTTTTGAGAACCCTTATGGGCATGGCCTCCTTGCCCAAAAGAAGGGTGGCGTCGCAGTCGGCGCACACGAGGCCATCTTTAAAAAAGCCCGGAACCGGCGATTCCGCGCTGGCCACGAAGCGGGTGCCCATCTCCACTCCTGCGGCACCAAGGGCGAATGCGGCGGCGATCCCACGGGCGTCCGCGATTCCTCCCGCCGCGATGACCGGAATCCTCACCGCGTCCACAACCTGGGGCACAAGGCACATGGTGGTGATGTTTTCCCGGCCCACGTGCCCGCCGGCCTCGAAACCCATGGCGATGACGGCGTCAACCCCCGCGTCCTCGGCCTTCTTGGCCAGCTTCACCGAGCTTGCCTTGTGAATCACGGTGAGATTGCCGCTTCTGGCCAGGCTCATGATCTTGGCCGGGTTTCCGGCTGACGTGGTGATGGTTTTGATTCCCGATTCAATGGCGATCTCAATGGCCTCGAAGGCGTTTTCACGATAAACCGGCACGTTGATGCCAAAGGGCTTGTCCGTGAGAGCCTTGGCCTTTGCGATCTCGGCCCTAAGCTCCGGGCCGGAAAGGCCGGATGCGCCAATCTGGCCGAAGCCGCCCGCGTTGGAAACCGCCGCCGCCATTTCGCCCATGGTGATCATGCGCATGGGCCCCAAAATTATGGGATAGCGGACCCCGAGGATTTCGGAGACCCTGGTGGCCCAGCCGGGGCCCTTGTCAGCCGTTAAGTCTCGCACCGTATTTTTCCTTCAGCTCGGATTTCTTCACCTTCATGGTGGCGGTGAGGGGAAGCTCCGCCACGAACTCGAAGCGCGTGGGGTGCTTGTACTTGGCGACCTTGCCCTGAAGATACTCCACTATCTCCTCTTTGGTTATCTCCTGGCCGGGCATGGGCAGGATGAAGGCCATGCCGGTTTCCCCCCACTTGTCGTCGGGAACGCCGATTATGGCGACGTTCTGCACCTTCGGGTGGCCGGAGATCACCTTCTCCACCTCTGCCGGATACACGTTTTCGCCGCCCGAACGGTACATGTCCTTGGCCCGGTCCACGATGTAGAGAAAGCCCTCCTCGTCCTTGTAGCCAAGGTCGCCGGTGTGGAGAATCCCGTCGGTGATGGTGCGGCGGGTGGCTTCCGGCAGGTTCCAGTAGCCGCTCATCACGGTCGGCCCCTTGGCCAGGATGTCGCCGATCTCGCCGGGGGGAAGCTCGTTTCCGTTCTTGTCGCCCACCCAGACGTGGGTGAAAAATCCGGATTTGCCGATGCTTCCCATCTTGCGCTGGATGTCCGCCTTGGGCATTAAAGTCATGGCCGAGCACTCGGTCTGGCCGAAGCCCTGCTGCATGTAAAGGCCGCGCTTGGCAAGCTCGTCGAAAAGCGATGGGGGGGTACGCTCGCCGCCGCCCAAGACGGTGTGGACCGAGGACACGTCTATCTGGTCAAGTTTCCCGGTGGCCAGGATGAAGCGCCACATGGTGGTGAGGGCCAGAACGATGGTGGCCCGGTAGCGCTGGATATCTTCCGCGAACTCGTCCGGGTTGAAGTTGCGGCGCATGATGAGCGTTATGCCGCCGAAGATGGAGGGCGTGGCCACGATGAAGAGGCCTCCGGAATGGAAGAGCGGCATCTGGGCCACCATCACCTGGTCGCCGCCCGCGTCCTCGGAGGTGTAGAGGGCGGTCTGGAAGCACTTGAAAAAGGTCTGGCCGTGGGACAGCACCGCGCCCTTGGGGTTTCCGGTGACGCCCGACGTGTAGACGATGGCGAGCGGATCGTCCATCTCCACGGGGGTGTCGGGCCTGGGCTCCGCCGCCTGCCTGCCGTTCAGCTTGTCGTGGTAGTCCTCGGCCCAGGCCGGGCAGGTGGGCTGGCCGGGGTTGCCGCTTTTGGCGAAGACGAACTTGTCCTCCTCCACCGTAAGCCGCCCCTTTATGCCGTCCACCGAACCTAAGAAGGAGTCGTGGAAAACGATGAGGCGGGCGGCGCAGTCGTTTATCTGGTACTCAAGCTCAGGCCCCACCAGCCGCCAGTTGAGCGGCACGAAAACCACCCCCAGTTTCGCCGCCCCGAAGTAGAGCTCCAGAAACTCGATGCAATTGAGCATCAAAACCGCCATTCGGTCGCCCTTCTTGAGGCCCTTTTTCTGGAGATAATGGGCGCAGCGGTTGGCCCCCTCGTTCAGGGCCCTGTAGGTGACCGGCTCGTCCTCGAAGATGATGGCTGTCTTTTCCGGGTGCTGCACGGCCCTCTTGTAAATAATGTAACCCACGTCCCATTGAACGCCCATGATAAATCTCCTTTCGTGAATCCAAGGCCCGGTTCCGGCCTGTTGCGTTTCAACTGTTTTCAGCCCGTCATGAGTTTCAAGAGCGCCGGGAGCGCCTGGGCTGACCTTTCCCGTATCACGGCGTCCGCGATATTGGTGAGGGCGCTTTCGCCGGGGTTGATCTCGACGATGAGCGCCCCGCGCTCCCTTGCCCGAAGCGGAAGCGAGGCCGCAGGATGCACCAGCCCGCTCGTTCCGCAGACAAGCATAAAGCCGCAGTTTTCCGCAAGAGTTACGGCTTCGCTTAGGTCCTGCACCGCTTCCCCGAAGCCGACGAAATCGGGCCTTAAGATTCCGTGGCAGGCCATGCAGCGCGGAAGCTCCCCCAAAAGTGCGGAAAGGCCGGTTCCCGAAGCCTTTGCCGCAAGCCTTTCCGCGACCTCGAAGAACTCGTCCCTCTGCGGTCTCTCCTTTTTCCCGCAGCTCATGCACCGCACTCTCATCACGTTTCCGTGAAGCTCGTAAACGACCCTGCTTCCTGCCCGGTTGTGCAGGTCGTCCACGTTCTGGGTGATGATGCCTCTTATGAATCCGGCCTTCTCCATCTCCGCAAGGGCCGTATGGCCCGGATTGGGAAGCGCCCTTTTGAGGGAGCCGAAGAAATCCCCCAGAATCTGGGAGGCCTTTTCAGGGTACGCTGCGAGAACCCCCAGCATTCCGCCGGACGCGCCCTTGGGGTGGGTGTCCCATAGGCCCCCCTTGTCCCGGTAGGTTGAGATGCCGGATTCCGCCGACACCCCGCTTCCGGTGAGGGCCGCCCCGGCGGGCAGCGACTTGAGCTTCATGGCCAGTTTTTCGAGGTCCGTGATCATCGAAAATTTTCTCCAATGCCGAAAAGCCCTAAAAACACTCTACCTGCCTTTGAAGTTGGGCTTCCTCTTTTCCATAAAGGCCATCTGGCCTTCCCGCAAATCCTCGCTGGCAAAGCCCTCGGCCTGGAGAAGCTCGGCGGCGGCCTTGTCCTCGGCAGAAAGGGAGATTGATTTTTCCAGCATGTTCAAAATCTTCTTGGTGTTCCTTAAGGATATGGGCGCGTTTGAAGCGATTTCCGCTGCCATCGCGTCCACAAAGGGGAAAAGCTCCTCCTTGGGCACAACATGGTTCACGAGGCCCATTTCAAATGCTTCCTGGGCCGTAAAATTTCTGGCCGTGAAGAAAAGCTCGCGGGTTGGGGCCATGCCCGCAGCCTGGATGAATTCCACAAGCCCCGCCGGATGGTAGACGAGGCCCAGTTTCGCGGGGGGCATGCCGACCTTGGCTTCCCGGCAGGCGATGCGCATGTCGCAGCACATGGAAAGGTTCAGGCCCGCGCCGAAGGCGTAGCCGTTCCAGGCCGCGATAGTGGGGTACGGGAAGTTTTTCAGGGATGAGAACGCAAGCTCCAGTGGGTTGTGATTCTTGATGAGTTCCTCCATTTCAGGGCTTACCTGTGTGGGGATGGAGGCTATGTCATAGCCGGACGAAAAGGCCTTGCCCTGGCCTCCTGTTATCACCACGCAGCGCACGGCCCCGTCTTGCGCCCATTTTTCCAGCAGAAGATGCAGGGTAAAGAGCATATCCGTGGAAAGAGCGTTGCGGCGCTCCGGCCTGTTGAAGGTGATGGTGCCCACGTAGTCCTTTACCGATTCCAAAATCGCATCTTCCGCCATCTTGTTCATCCTTCCATAATCGGATTTATTGCGGCGGGTTCCCGATTGACCGGCTCCACCGCTATCACCCTTATGTCGTAGGTCAGGGTCTTTCCGGCCCAGGGGTGGTTGGGGTCCAGGATCACACGGTCCCCCACGAAACCCAGAACCGTGAAGACCTCCCGTTCCCCGGTGTCCGAAAGCCTGGAAAAAAGCTCGCCCCGCGCCGTTGGCGGCGTGGGAAGCTCCCCGGCCTTTATCCTTATCACCGCATCTTCCCGGCGTTCGCCGAAGGCCTTTCCGGGGGCAAGCGTCACGTTTTTCGCGTCCCCGTCCGAAAGCCCGGCCAGGGCGGCGGTAAGCCCCCTTGGAAACCTTTTGTCCCCGAAGGCGAACTTCACCGGGCTTTTCAGATAAATGTCATCCAGAACCTCGCCCGTTTCGTCCCGAACAGCGTAGGTCATGGTGACGATTGTTCCGGGACCTATGAGCATTGAGTCCCCATTATAAGGGCGAACGGAAAACAGGGCTGCATTCCTGGGAGCGCGGGCGTCCCGCCCGCTTTTGCCGCACACAGCGGGCGGGACGCCCGCGCTCCCAGGTTGATGCCCCGTTAAATTCCCTGCCCAAAGTCTAAGATCGGCCTGGCTGACAGAATATTGAACTCCACGTAATGCTTCAGGATATCCGCGCCGCGCCCGATGCGCTCCCGAATTGGACCTAAGAGGGCGTCAAATTTTTCACCCTCGTCGGAGGTGTCGCGCAGTTTGAGATAGAGGCGGCAGCCCTTCATGCCCATGCCGACTCCGCCGTGCATCATGACCAAAAGGGCCGCGTTGGGGTTTTCCTTCAAATTGCCCCAGGTGCGGTTGTCGCCCAGCATCATCATGATGGTGTCGTCGTTTTGAAGGGTGGGGGAGCCGAAGGCCGCAACGTTCACTTCTCCATCCCTGCCGCTTGTGGCCAGTACGTTGGTGCGCTCCCTGGTGGCGAAAAATTCCTTCACAGCGTCACTTACCTGCATTTTTCTCCCCCTCCCGCTTTTGATTATCAATCGGATCAAACCATTTTTTAAACGCAGGATCCTCCCCCATGCGGCGCTTGTCGCCGTACAGGAAGGTCCACTTCAGAAGTTTTTCCACGGCGGCCGGAAGCTGGCCGAAGCTGGTTATGAACTGGATGGTCTTGCCGTATTGCTTTATCATGAGTTGTTTGTCGGGAACCCCCACCCCAAGGGTCACGAGGTGGATTTTTTCGCGGCGGCAATAGGCTATGGCGGTTTCCACGTCAACGCCGAAGTTGCTTTCCCCGTCGGTGACGTGAATCAGAAGTTTCCTTCTGGCGTCTTTGGGCATGTAAAAGCCCGCCGCGATTATGGCCTGGCCGGATGCGGTCTGGCCTGAGGGCGGCACGCTCATGAGTTTCCCGCCCGAATAAAGGCTTGAAATCATGGCGATTCCGTCCATCTCGAAATAGGCGTAAACAGACAGGTTGTTCTTGAACCCGGTCAGGGCCCTGGCGAGGTTTCCCACGGTGTTTTCCACCATGCGCCACTTGCCGCCCCGCATGGAGCCGGTGGCGTCCAGAAGGAGCGTCACGTTCCAGTCAAGGTCCGGGAGGCTCCCGGTCTGGGTGAAGCATTTTCCCGAAATGGGAGCCCGGTACAGGCGGCGCTTGTCCACCTTGCCGCTGGTGAGCCCCCGGGTCACCACCTTTTGCCGCGCCGCGTAATCCGTGAAGATGGCCTTGACGCGCCCCACCATGCGCCGGTCCACCACGGGGTGGGCCGGGATGTTGTAGTCCCACCGGCTCATGGGGGCGACATCCGGGTTATCGAGGCCCGCCACGTTGCGAATTAACGGTGTTATGTCCGCCGAACCCAAAGCAAGCCGGGTCTCGATTTCATGCACGAGGCCGGACGTCAGAACCGCCTTTGGGGGGATGTCGTCCAGCCTGCGCTTTTGTTCGACTTTTTTGGGAAGATAATCGTCGTCCTCGTCCCACCACACAAGCCTTCGGTCCAGCACCGTAAGCCTCGCGCAGATGGCCCCCACGTTTTCCCAGGCGGCCTTGTAGAGCTCGGCCCTCTGGGCGCAGCGGCTGACAACAGACGGTTCCAGATCGGGAAGCCTTTCCAGGGCTTCGGTGAGTCCCCTCAAAAAAAACATGGGCGGCTCGTAGACCGGTTCCAAAAGGCGCTCCACGTTCTTGGTCCAGGTGGACATCCACCACAGGTACACAAGGGCGTCCATTGTAAGGATTTCGCTTCTGAGCTTGGCCGCCATTTCCGCAAGAGCCCGGCCACGGGTCTTTGCAACGTAGCGGCCAAGGACCGAGCGGTCAGCAAGGCGGTCAACGTAGATGTCCTCGCCGGTCTGGACGATCTTCTGGAACATCACCCGGTGAATGCCGGAGAGCGTCTTGAAGTACGGGCCAAGGCTCTTCCATACCCGCTCGGTCCACTCGGTTTTGAGCATGGCCTCGTGGGTGACCAGGCCCACCAGGTAGTCCATGCGGTTGCCCGGCACCGGGTACTCGCCCATTATCATGGCCGGGTCCACCACGATGGAGGCCGCGTCCCCGTGGCTCATGCCAAGGTACTCCACCCGGCCCGTGTTGGGCCCGATGGAGCCGGTGATCTTCCTAAGCGCCCTCAGCACGTTGGCCAGTTCCGTGGGCTCGGATACAGACACGTTCTTGCGCCAGAAGGGCGAGAGGGCCTCGGCCCCGGCGCTTGAAGGCGGGGGCGGCGGGGCGGCGTCCTCCGCCCTGGCGAAAACAAGGGGTGTGGGGCCCATGCAGTCCATTTAATACGATCTGTACCTTCCCTGGTCGGAAGCCTCGGTCTGTCCGGTCTTGAGATGAAGGGAAAGAAGCACCGATTCCAGCGCGTCCTTTGAAACCTGGAGCGAGAATACGAAGGCGTCACGAACGCTCGCCCCCACCGCCACCATCTCGGCGATCATCAGCGTATGGCGCGTGGAGACCACGATGGGCTCCTGGGTGTTGCGCCGAAGCTGGTTGGACACCGTCACTATGGTTTCCGCGTCCTTGCGGGAGACGCCGGTTTTGAGATGCAGAACGTCGGCCTCCACGTCCTTGGGGAGATAGTCCAGGAGGGTGACGTAGAAACGGTCCCGGAGCGCTGCGTCCAGCATCTCGGTTCCCACGAATTCCTCGCCCTCGTTCAAGGTGGCGAAAAAAACCACGCCGGGGGCGACCTTCAAAAGGCCAAGCTCGTCCAGGTAAACCTGCCGGTCCTGGGAGAGCACCGAAAAAAGCATGTTGAGCGCCTTGGGGTGTTCGGGCCGGTTGATTTCCTCTAAGTGAATCACGCAGCCGGGGGTCTGGATGGCTTCGGGAAAGAGGAATTTCTGAAAATAGGTCTCGCCGTCCTTCAAGCGGTGCTCGCCGAAAAGCTGGCCCGGCTCCGAGAGGATGCCTATCTGGAAGGTGGCCAGGGGCCGCTTGTTGCGGGCCGCGAACTGGCGCACCATGGTGGATTTTCCGCAACCCTGCTTTCCGGCCACAAGCACGTTCACCGGGTGGCGGTCGGAGAGCTTTTTCACGAGGGTCATGTTTTCAATGACCTCGCCCGGAAGGAAATAATGGGGCTCAGGCGCGGGAATGGCCAGGCCGCACGCGTTTTCGTTCATGACTCTCCCTTGAAAGCAAGTGAGGATTTCCTTGATTGTCAAAGCCTTGGCGTTTTCAATCCGCCGTAATAAAAAGCGTATCCGCCGTTTTATTCCGCAAGGATGGTGCCAAGAAGGACCGGGCGGGAAATAAATATTCAAGACCTTGATTTTAATTGAATTGTTAAGCAAGAAACACGTTACGGGGATGGGCGGGGAATTTTAGGGCCTTAAACGGAAAATGGGCCATAATGACCCACTTTCCAGGACGTAAAAAATTAAGTACCTATAATCACGATATTTTCTAATATGCGTGTCAAAAATGACCCATAATGAGACTTTTATTCCCAGTGGGTCAAAACCGCCCAGCCCCTTTGGGTTCGAAACCGGGCGGCCAAATCGGGCCTCAGAAAAAAAGTTCCCTCTGGCGCTCTTTTATGAAGGCGTTCAGTTCCTTTATGTTCCAGCGCTGGTTCATGGACCGGAGCTTGGCGATCACCCGCCTCGCCTCCTCCAGCTTTTTCATGTCGGATGTCTTCTCGAAGTCCTTCAATTCCTGGCAGAGCCCCTGCATCTCGATGTGTTCCTCCTCAAGGCCCTCGGCCCGGCTCAACAGGACGCGCGCCCCGCAACGGGGGCACTCGCGGAGATCGCTCTCTCCGCAAGCCGGTCAGCCGGACGCGCAAAGGTACTTGAATTCCAGGTAATCGCTCTTGAAGCCGCACTTCTGGCATTTCAGATCCATGAGTTCCTCCTTGAAAAGGTAAGCGCCCGTCCAAAAACGCGAATCGCTGTGTCAGGCTTCACGGCGCGGGTCGTCATGTACGAAAAGTACTACTCCTCCCCGCGCCGCTCGCCAACCTTCGCGCTTCATCGCGTTTATAAAAATTGATATCCAGGCTTGCATCCGATCTTTTTTCGGACTGACGGAGGTTACCATATTGAATATGCAAGATTCCTGCCCGAAACGCCCGCCATGCCGGGCCTACAGCGTCCTGCCCGACATCGCCTCATGGAAAAGCCGAGTTGTTTCCTCAACTTTTTCAAGGTCCACGCCGGTCGAAAAGCCCTTGCTTTCCAGGATGTTGACTGCCCTTTCGGTTGCGAGGTTTCCCGGAGCGCCCGGCGCGAAGGGGCAGCCGCCAAGGCCGCCGAAGGCCGCGTCGAAGCGGGTCACGCCCATCTCCAGCGCCGCCAGAAGGTTTTTCACCGCAAGGCCCTTCGTGTCGTGAAGATGCATGAACACGCGGTCGGAGGGGGCGAAGCGGAGAATTTTTTCCAGGAGGGAGCACGTCGCCTCCGGCGTTCCCGACCCCACCGTGTCGGCGATAACAAGATATTCGGGGCCGAGCGACCACAGCCTTCCCGCAAGTTCCGCAACGTCATCCTGCGGAATCCGGCCCTCGTAACCGCAGCCGAAGGCGCACTGCACGTTGAGCCAGAGCCTCATTCCGCTTGATTTACAAAGGTCCGCGATTTTTTCGCATTCGGAAAAAGCCGCCGCCCTGCCTAAGCCCGTGTTCTTCCTGCTGTGGGTCTCGCTGGCGGAAACCCCGGCCTCGATTTCAGCCATCCCCGCCCGCTTGGCCCTTTCGGCTCCGATAAAGTTCAGGACAAGGCCCACAAGGCGTGTTTCCGGCCTTTTACCCAGCATGGACAGGACTTCCTCGGCGTCGGCCATCTGGGGCATCAGCTTCGGATGCACGAAACTTGCAGCCTGAATTATTGATAACCCGGCGTCAGCCAGATTTCCGATCATCCGGGCCTTAAAGCCTGTGGGGATGAACCTGGATTCGGACTGAAACCCGTCCCGTGGCCCGACCTCGCGGATGACGGCGACTGGCTTTCCGCCGAGAGGCCCGGAACGGCATTTTTCATCAATCATCATGGATTGCCATGTCCCCTTTCCCGAAAGCCCGGCCCTGCGCCTGGACTCTTCTTATACAGTTTACAGAAATCCTCCCAATCTTTCAACCGGAGGCCCCATGAGCACCCCCTACGACCATGCCGGAAAACAAGGCGTCATCGCTCAGATACTTTCCATCGAGCTTTCCATGTTCCTCTCGGTCCGAAGCCTCGAAAAGGCCTCCTGCCAGGAGGACCCGGAGCGCTTCAAGGTGATGCGGGCGGCCCAGTTTTCGGCCTGGAGCGAAAAGACCCTCGAAAGCTACCTTAAAGACCTCAAACGGGCGGAATCAGAGGGCGACAACCTCATGACCTTGAAGTACGCCCGCATGGACGATCTCATCCCGCCCCTGAGCCAAAGCCCTTTGATACCGGCCATCGTTGAGATTCAAAAGGGGTGGCAGCGCGAGCTTGCGGAAAAATATCCGGGGGTCATGGGGCGCGGCAGGGGGATTTCAGACGACGACGGGGGAGAACGGGGAACATCCTTCGAGCGCTACCTGAAAGGCGAGCTTGAGACATATTCGGAACAAACCTTGCAAGAACTAATGTCCGACGCGCAGGAGTATCTGGATCGAAACGAAAACATGGCCCAGGCGATATACGAGGCGATGATAAGGGAGCTTGGCTACGAGTCGCTTGAGGAGGCGGAAGCCTCCATACAAGCCCGGTGAAAAACCGTTTCGTGGCTATTAACTGTTTTCAGCGGGGGGATTTTCCTGGGAGCGCGGGCGTCCCGCCCGCATTGTGCTGCAAAAGCGGGCTGGACGCCCGCGCTCCCAGGGGAAAAGTTCCCTGTTCATTTCAAGGGCAAGCTGAAAATTGTTGAGAGGCACAAACCGTTTTAAAACGCCGGTGTCAAAGGAAACCTTCGGGAGGAAACAATGGACCCCTTTTTCGAGAAAAGACTCAACGAACTCGAAGCCGTGCGGCAAAAGGCCCTTTTGGGCGGCGGCCAGGAAAAAATCGACAAGATGCACGCAAAGGGCCATCTTACGGCCAGGGAGCGCCTGGACGCCCTTCTGGACGAGGGCAGCTTCATGGAGCTTTACCAGCTCGCGGGCCACGCCAACGACCAGCCCACCGACGGCATAATCTGCGGCGCGGGGGAAATCCACGGCAGGAAGGTCTTCGTCTATTCCCAGGACCGCACGGTTCGCGGCGGCTCGGTGGGCATAGAGCACGGAATAAAGATGTACCGCACCATCGAACGCGCCCTTGAGATGCGCGCCCCCATGATCGGCCTGCACGACTCGCCGGGGGCCAGGGTGCCCAACTCAAAGGAGCTTGACCTTCTGGGGCAGCTGAAGCGCTCGATTTTCTCCAACATCTCCGAAAAGCACGGGGGAAGCGTCTTCTACCCAAACACCCTGGCGAGCGGAGTCATCCCCCAGATTTCGGCAATCCTGGGCTCCTGCGGCGGAATTTCCGTTTACAGCCCGGCCCTGAACGATTTCATCTACATGGTGGATAAATCCAGCCACATGTTCATCACAGGGCCCTTGATGGTCCAGATGGTGACGGGCGAGGCCATAAGCATGGAGGATTTGGGCGGCGCGAAGGTCCACGCCCAGGTTTCCGGGGTCTGCGACTTCCGCTGCCCGGACGAGGCCGCGCTTCTTGCGGACATCCGCGCTCTCATGAGCTTTCTGCCCCAGAACTGCGACGAGAATCCGCCAGTCTACCAGTGCGACGACGACCCGGACCGGAGCTGCGACGAGCTTTACGACATAGTGCCGTCAAGCCCCTCGACGCCCTACGACGTGCGGAAGGCCATAGAGGTCATCGTTGACGACGCCTTTTTCTACGAGGTGAAGGCCGAGTTCGCGCCGGAGGTGGTGACGGGCTTCGGCAGGCTCAACGGCGGCACCGTGGGCATAGTGGCCAACCAGCCCAACTGCCTTGCGGGGTCTTTAACGGTCAACTCCAGCGACAAGCAGGCGCGCTTCATACGATTCTGCGACTGCTTCAACATTCCGCTCCTGCTTCTGGTGGACACTCCCGCCTACATGCCGGGCTCGGACCAGGAGTTCGCGGGCATTATCCGCCACGGGGCCAAGGTGTTGTACGCCCTTTGCGAGGCAACCGTTCCCCGCATAAGCCTGGTTCTGCGCAAGGCATACGGCGGCGGAAACCTTGGAATGGGCGTGCTTCCGGGGCTCGGAACCGACATGGTTCTTCTGTGGCCCACAATGGAAACCGGAATTTTGGGGGCGGAGCAGAGCGTGATGCTGCTTTACGGGCAGTCCAGCTTCGGGGACAAGGAGTACCTCGCCAAGAAACTGGCCGAATACAAGGAAACCTACGCCAACCCCATCTACGACGTAAGTTCCAACATGAACGTGGAGGACGTGGTGACTCCGGCGGCCACCCGCAGCTACCTTATCAAAGCCTTCGCCATGCTTTCGGGCAAAAAGAAGGAGCTTCCAAGGAAGCGCCACGGCAACATTCCGCTGTAGCCCAGGGATGCGGAAAGCGGTAGCCTTATTCGGTCCTGGGGCTCGCAATAATCAAGCACCTGGCCCGCCTGCCCGTAGCGGGTTTTGAGGTGGCGGGCAAGAAGAAGGGCCGCCGTGGGATGGACCGAACGGCGCTCGGCGGGGATGTCCCGGAGCACGGTGTAGCCGTCCCCGCCCGTGGCAATGAAGCTGTTGACTGCAAGGGTATAGACCTTACGGTTGTCCAGGGGCTCGTCGCCCACCCTGACGTCAAAGGCCCCCACCAGGGGGACCAGGGTGAAACTTAAGCCCGAAACCTGGGGAAAGCCGCCCTTGCCCGCCTGTTTGGCCCCGTGGTGAAGCGCGTTGGCAAGCTCGGCCCCGGTGATGGACACGAGATGGGTGGGGCTTTGGGCAAAGGGCAGAAAGGCCTTCACGTGGGCCAGGGTGACCGGGCCCGCCGGAAGCGCCGCCCTTATGGCCCCGCCGTTTATCATGGCTGCGTCCGCCCGAAGCTCGAACCTCATGGCGTCGGCCACAAGGTTTCCGGCAGGGGTTTCCCCGGTGCGCATATTCCTGGCGTCAACCTTGAGCAGGCAGCGATTCTGGGCCAGGACCTCGTTTTCCGCGTCGGGAACCGCCTCCTTTTTCTGGGCGATCAGGCGCGCCATTTCCGGGTCTTCCGAAAGCCCTGCGGTGACCGGTATGAGCCTTGCGGAAACCCTGGCCGGGCGCTTGCGCAAAAACTCCACGTCCATGCGCCCAAGGTATTTTCCATAGCTTCCGGCCTGGACTATATGGGTCCTGCCCACTTTTACCGCTCCCGGAATCAGGGTGTGGGAGTGGGCCCCGCATATCACGTCTATTCCTGAGACCTTTTCGGCCAGCCGCCTGTCCCTTTTGTCTCCAAAATGGGTCAGAAACACCACAAAATCGGACCCGCGCGACCTTAAATCGGCCACAATCGCCCTGGCCTGGGCGGTTTCGCCGCTTACCTTCACGTCCTTCAAAAAAGACGGCTCCACCGTTGGGCTTTCGACGGAAAAATCATCCGCCGCCACAAGCCCCGCCACCCCCACCCTGATGTTTCCCACCGTGAACATACGCGGCGCTCCCACCGGTTGGCCGGAAACGGAAAGGTTCGCCGTAACGCAGGGGGCCTTGATTTCACCGATAAGGGCCATGAGCCGTCTTGGGCCGAAATCCAGCTCGTGGTTTCCGAGGCAATAGGCGGATAGGCCCATCATGTTGAACATGGCCGCCTCCACCGCCCCCTGGCCAGCGTTCGACAGGGGCTGACCCTGGACGAAATCGCCCGAATTGAAGACCAGGGTGGGAATCCCTGCCTTTTCGTTGGCCTTTTGAATGTCCTTTACAAGTTTCACCAACCGGGCCGCCCCGCCCGCCGCCCCGTCCTTTTCGGGCCTTTCGGCGGCGTCCAGCGCGCCGTGAAAATCGTTGAAATAAAGTATGCACAGGCGGAAATCCGGTTTGACTGCCGCCGCGCCCACCGGAACCGGGAGGAAAAGCGAAAGGATCGAAAACAGGATAAGGGGCAGGATGAAAAAAGATGCCTTTGGGCGGCGGGTCATGGCTGGCCTTTCCGGGTCATTTTTCATCGATCAGGGCCTTCGCCTTGCCGGCTATGGTATGGGCCAGGGTGTCCGCGTTTTCCATTACCGAGGCCTCGGTGACCGCATCCACGCCCTCGATGTCGGCCTTCCAGTCCGGGCCGCCCGCAGTTGTTACCAGGACGATCTTATCCCTTTCGGGCGTCTTTGCGATGAAGGCCCGGACGTTTTCGTCCATACGCCAGGCCACCAGGGGAGCCATGAGCACCACCGCGCCGAATTTTTCGGAATCCTGTTCCAAAAGCCGCCCAACGTCGGTGAGAGTGACGGAAAAGCCCTCCGAGGCCAGGAGGGCTGCGGCCTCGCTGGCCGCCTTGGCCTTGAAGGCGCTGTGGTCGTAGGCGATGAGGACCCTTTTCATCGCTTCTGGGTTTCCCAGGGTCTCGGTTTTCACAGTCTTTAGGGAGCAGGCCGGAAAAACCGCAAGGACTGCGATCAGGGCGGCGGCCAGGATACTTGCTCGATTCTTTTTCATATCGCTTTCCTTCAGGCGGGACATCGCATAGCCCCTGTGGCTTCTTTATCTGGCAAAAGTCCCCATCAACTCCGCCTGCTCCAGAATCCTCCCCTGCATGGCTTCCAAGAGGCTCTTTTTGTTGGCTTTTCCAGCCGGAAGCTCGATCATGGAATCCAGGGCATAGACACGGAAAAAATACCGGTGGCGGCCAAGGACCGGGGCCGGGCCGTCGTACCCGAAGCGCTTGAAGGAATTTTTTCCCGAAAGCGCCCCGCTGGCCATCTGTTCCGAGCGGTCCGCGCCTTCGGCAAGCCCGCCCTCCGAGGCCGGGATGTTGTAGGCTATCCAGTGGACCCACTTCAAAAGGGGAAGCCTGGGCCAGGGCGCGTCCGGGTCTTCCGCGATTATGGCGAGGCTTTTGGTTCCGGGGGGAAGCCCCTTCCAGGAAATGGCCGGGGAAAGGTTTTCGCCGCAGGCTGCGTGCTTTTCGGGGATGGCTCCTCCGTCTTTGAAGGACGGGCTCGATACCGTCAGGGTGGACATGGCTCTACTCCCTTGGTTGATGGGCGTGAGGGCGCAGTAATGGGGCGGAATTTTTAAAAAGTAGATACCATATAAACCAAAAGGAAAAAAATGGTAAGCCCGAATTTAGGGGCTGTTTCCGAAAAAAATTTGTGGCACCGAGGCAAGCGAATTCGCCCCGCCGACAAGGCGCGTGACTGAGGAATACTTAACGTATTCCGCAAGGAGCGTTGGCAAAGTCGGCGGGGATGAAGGCGCTACCGTTTGCAAAAGTTTTTTTGGAAACAACCCCTAAAACGCGGGTATTTTGAGCAGGCAGGCCCCGGCCCGAAGGCGCGGCGGAACAGTTCAGATGCCCTGGATTCCGGTGATGACCTCCTGGGAGAGCCTCCGGGGGGTTAAGGTGGTGGTGATGCGGATGAGCCTTCTGGCCGGGATTTCCGAAGGCTCCTCGTAGTCGTCCCTCTGAAGCCCGAAAATCTCCACCCGCCCGTCCGAGGGGTCCTGCCCGATCCTGCTCCGGTTGACCAGACGCCTTTTCACCTCGGTTTCCGGGCATTGGCAGGCCACCGCGAAAAACTCGGCTCCGGCCCCTGATGCAAGGTCCTGGGCCATCTTCCTCTGTGCTGCGGTTTTGAAAGACGCGTCCAGAACGACGCTCTGGCCGTTTTCCAGGCAAAGCCTCGCCTCCCGGAGCATGACCTCGTAGGTTCTTGAGGTGGTTTCCGGGTCGTAAGCCCCCTTCCCGTAGGGGTCCTTGACGTGGCGGGCCGGGTTGATGCCCAGGATTTCCTTTCGCACCACGTCGCTTCTGATCAGGCGGCTTCCGGTGGTTGCGGCGAGTTCCCGGGCAAGGGCGCTTTTTCCGGTGCCCATGAGGCCCGATATGATGATGAGGGTGGGCCGGGAGAAACGGGATGCGTAGGTGAAGGCGAAATCGAGATAACAGCAGGCCCTGGACCAGGCCTCCTTGCGTTCGGCGGAGCTTAGTGACTGGTCGTCGCTTCTGAGGCACAGGACCTTGGCGCGGACGCAGGCCCGGTAGAACTTGTAGAAGGCCAGAACGCCGAAAAGGCCGGGGTCCGTCGCGCACCTGGCGTAGGATGCGGCGAAGTGGTCGGCGAGGTCGCCTGCCCCTGAGTAATCGAGGTCCATGCACAGAAAGGCGATTTCACCGGCCACGTCTCCGTGGCGGAGCGCCGGGGAAAACTCGATGCAGTCGAAAACCACCGGAACGCCGTTTTCCACGCAGATGTTTTCCAGGTGGAGGTCTCCGTGGCAGTCCCGTATTCTTTTCTTTTTGATCCTCTCCTCAAAAAGCGCGGCGTTTCCGCTTATGAAGCGTTCGGCCCAGACGGAGAGAAACCGGTGCTGGAGCCTCGTGAGCACGCTTCCCACGTAGCGCTCCAGAACATCCATGTTGTCCTTGTGATTTTTCCCTATGGCCGAAAGGCTACCGGCCCGGTCAACATCACCGCCGGTAGCCGCTTCCTCGTGAAAGGCCGCGAGCCTTCCGGCAAGAAGGTCCAGAACGCTCTCCGTAAGCCTGCCTTCGGAAAGCATCCGGTCGGCCATGCCCTCGTCGGGAAGCCGCTTCATCACCACGGCCCACTCGGCCACCGCCCCGGGACCTTCAAGGCTGTAGGTCCCGTCCCTGCCCCTGTGGACGGCCACGGCCTTCAGATAGGTGTCAGGAGCAAGGCGGCGGTTGAGGGTAATCTCCTCCTCGCAGAAAAAGCGCCTTTTTTCCAGAGAGGAAAAATCAAGAAAGCCGAAATTCACCGGTTTCTTGACCTTGTACACGAGGTCGCCCGCCAAAAACACCCACGAGATATGGGTCTGCAACACGCTGACCCGCTCAGGGCCGTGGGGATAAAAGCCGGGCTGGGACATGGCCTTTACGAGAGCTGCGCTCACGGAACCTCCTTTCGCCCGGCTTTCGGTTTTTCTGGGGTGCTACCTGATTTTGATGTCAACTTTCTTTTCCGGCGTGGAGGCAGACTTGGGCACCGTAACCGTGAGCACGCCCTTGTCGAAAGCCGCTTCAACGTCCTGGTCGGAGACGACGCCCGGAAGCCTGAATATCCGCTTGAAGGAGCCGTAGTGGCGCTCGGAGTAATAGTGCTGATGGTCCTTCTCCTCCTTCTCCTCCTTTTTCTCGCCCTTGATGGCCAGAACGCTTCCGGTGAGGCTGACCTCTATGTCCCTGGCGTCCATGCCCGCGAGCTCGGCCTTCACGATGAAGCTGTCCTTGGTTTCCACCACGTCCACCTTGGGGTTCCACTGGGAGCCGAAACCCGAAAGCCCGGTTTCCTGGGCGAAACGGTTCCACAGCTCCTCCATGCCTTTCCTGACGGCGGAAAGCTCGCCCCAGGATTTCCAGGGTATCAGGTCCATGGCTGTCCTCCATGATGTTGAATGATGAGGGGGAAACATAACATGGCAACGCAAGAAACGTACCGTTGCCGCCTGCCTTGATTTTCCTTGCTTCAAAAGATAATTCCGCTCGTATTCCTGTCAATTTTCAGGGAATTTGAGGAAAAGCCTGTCGGTATGTTTTACGGTCAGTAAAAATCATTGACTGAATTTTTGACCAGGCGGGGAATCTGATTCATAGGGCGGGACGGGACGCGCACGGAAAAACGCCCGGACGTTCGGGCCGCCTGCCTTCATTGGGCTGAAACCGGGAACATCCACACGCCCCTGCCGTTTTTGGTGAAGCTGCGGCCCTTTAGGCCGAACTCGGTGACGTAGAGGCAGTCGGGCCGGAAACCGGGGCCTTTTCCGAACCGGCAGGACGAGGGCGCTCCCATTTCCGGCACCTGGTGCAGAACTTCGGCGGGCTTGCGGTCCCTTATGGGCAGGAGGGCCTCCTTGGAGTTGTAGCACACCCACACCGTTCCGTCCAGGGCCACGGCAAGGTCGTCCACAACCGGAAGCCAGCCGGAGGGCTTCCATATCTGCTCCTTTTTCCGGGTGGCCATGTTGAGGGCGAAAACCCCGCTTAAGGTCTCGGTGAAATATAGGGTGCCCTCATCCGGGCTGAAGGCCAGCCCGTTCACCAGCCCCGCGCCTTCGAGAAAGACCTCCGGGTTCTGGAAGGATTCGTCCTTCCCCAGCACCGCCTTCAGTATCCGGCCCGAAGGCTCGAAGGGGCTTTCGTTGGACGCCGCGAAATAGAGGTTGCCAGCCTTGTCGGCCACCATGCCGTTCAGTCCCGAAATAAATGGCGAAACCGGGCTTATCACGGAAAAATCCCGGCTCACCCGGAATATGCGGCGCTTCTCCTTTTCGTTCTCCGCAGCCACGTAAAGGGAGCCGTCCGGGGCAACGGCTATTCCCAGGCACATGGAGCCGAGCTTGATGGAGTCTGTTATGCGTCCCTGAAAGGGGTCCTTGGTGGGCTCCACCCGGTATAGTGTGCCGTCGAGGCCGGTGACGAACATGAGGCCCTGGCCGTCGAAAACGAGATTTTCCACCCCCTTCATCCCGGCCACGTATGGATGCCCCCACTGGTCGCCTGCCGGGGCCGGGGCGAATTTCACGCCCTTGCCGCAGGAGGAGAAAGCCGGGAGAAACGCCAAAACTGCGGCCAGGAGCGAAAACGCCTTGAAGAACCGGCTGGGGGCGGAATTTTTACGCATGGCGATTTTCCCGTATCTGTTGTTGGGCCTGCCGCACAGTCTTGGCGGCATCGGCGATTTCATTTTTTCAGCCTTTATGATATAGGAATTAAAAGTCAAAATCAAATTCACCGACGCGATTTGCCCACGTATCAGGCCACTCGGCTTTATATGCCGACCATAACAGGCGAGAAAACAATCACCTGAGACGATACAAGAAGGGACTGGCAGACAATGACCTCCACCCGGCACGCGATAATCCGGGGCGACTCCCGGAACATGCCGGAAACCGCCGATGAATCGGTCCACCTTGTGGTGACCTCGCCCCCGTACTGGCAGCTTAAGGACTACGGCTCCCCGGATCAGATCGGTTTCGCGGACACATATTCGGATTACATCAATAATCTCAACCTCGTCTGGACCGAATGCGAAAGGGTGCTGGCCCCCGGCTGCCGCCTGTGCGTGAACATAGGCGACCAGTTCGCCCGGGCCGCCTATTACGGGCGCTACAAGGTGATCCCCATACGCACGGAGATAATCCGATTCTGCGAGGCCGTGGGCCTCGACTACATGGGAGCCGTCATCTGGCACAAGGTCACCACCACCAACACTTCCGGCGGGGCCTCCATCATGGGCTCCTTCCCCTATCCCAGAAACGGGATTCTAAAGCTCAACTACGAGTTCATACTCATCTTCAAGAAGCAGGGGGCCACCCCGCCGCCGTCGGAAGAGGCAAAAAAGGCGGCGGCCATGACCACCGCCGACTGGAACCTCTTTTTTTCCGGGCACTGGACCTTTCCGGGTGAAAAATCACGCGGACATCTCGCCGCCTTTCCCGAAGAGCTTCCACGGCGGCTTGTTTCCATGTTCACCTTTCCGGGGGAAACGGTGCTGGACCCCTTCATGGGATCGGGAACCACGGCGGCTGCGGCGGCGAAACTGGGCCGCAACTCGGTGGCTTACGAGATCAACCCGGACTTCATCCCCATGATCGAAACGAGGATTATGGACTCCGCCAACGACCTTTTTTCCGAGGCAGGCGTCACGGTTATCCAACAGGACCCGGAATCCGGCTTTGACCCCCAAGCGGCCATGAAGCACCAGCCTTATCTTTTTTCCGATCCGCTTCACAAGCCCCTGAAAAAACTCCGGGGACGGCCAAAGTCCACCTTCGGGTCCAAAATTTCAGGGGACGAGCCTGACCGTGAGGAATATTTCAAGGTGGCCGAAATCCTCCCCGACCGGCTGGTGCTAAAAGACGGTCGGATTCTGCGCCTTCTGGGGGTCGCGCCCAAACCGGGCTTGGAAAACGACGCCCGCGAATTTCTGGTTAAAAAGATCGGGCGGGGGAAAATATCCTATAAGACTGACCCCCTGGTTCCCGAACGGGACGGTACGACCCCCGCCTACGTCTTTCTGGCCAACAAGACCTTCCTGAACGCGCACCTCATAAAGGCGGGGCTTGCCGACGCCTGCACCGACGCCCCTTACAGGCATAAGGCCCGCTTCATAAAAATGATGGAGAACAAAAAACCGTGAACGCAGCGGAACTTGAAACCGACTCCGAGCGCTTAAAGGCCCTTGCGGAGCATATCGAACCGGCTGAAAAGGTCCTGATCGTGACCCACGACTTCCCGGACCCGGACTGCCTTGGGGCGTCCTTCGGGCTTTCCCTGCTTTTTACCGACGCCATAGGGGTAAAGGAGGTTACCATAGCCCACGGGGGCTTCGTGGGGAGGGCCGAAAACCGGGCCATGGTGAGGCATCTGGGCATCTTCCTCCAGCCCCTGTGCTACTGCGACCTTTCCGCTTACGACCGGGTGGTTGTGGTGGACGCCCTTCCGGGCGCGGCCAACATCTCCCTTCCGCCGGAAACGTCAGTCCACGCGGTTTTCGATCATCACCTGGGAACCCCGCCCGAAAACGCCGGTTACTTTTACGATGTTAGGAAAAACGCGGGCGCGGTTTCAACGGTGGTGACGGGCTACCTTGCGGAGGCTGGCATCATCATCCCCCCCCTTGTGGCCACCGGGCTTTTTTACGGCATAAAGACCGACACGGCGGGGCTCTCAAGGGACGCCTTCGACGACGACGTCAATGCGTACAAGCTCCTGTTCGATCTTTGCGACCACGGGGTACTGACGAAAATCGAACACCCGGAAAGGGGGGCGGAATTTTTCATAACCATCCACCACGCGGCGTCCAGAATGCAGATTTTCGGAAACGCCGCCCACGTCTTTGTGGGCGCGGTCTCCACTCCCGATTACGTGGGGGAGATGGCGGATTTCTTCCTTTGCCTCAAAGACCTGGAATGGGTGGTGACGGGCGGGGTTTTCGGGGAGACGCTTTTTTACTCGGTGAGGGCCAAGACCCTGGAAACCGCAGGTAAGGCGGCTGAAAAGATAGGCGTCCTGATCGGCGGAAGCGGCGGCGGGCACGGACGCATAGGGGCCGGAAGGGTTGACGCGGCGGGCCTTTCCGACCCGGCGGGGGACTTGAAGGCCGCGTTTCTGAATGTCCTTGAGATTGAAGGTCAAAAACCGATGTCCCTCTTGGACCTCAAATAACCCACCATAACTTAAGGAGGAGCCCATGGACTTTCTGGAAGTGGCGGAAAAACGCAGGGCGGTGAATTTTTTCGATCCGGCCAAACCCATCTCCGACGATCTTCTTCGGAAGGTGGTGGAAACGGCGGCCAAGGCCCCCTCAGGCTTCAATCTCCAGCCCTGGAACCTTATGGTTCTGCGCGATTCCGCAGACAAGGCGAGGCTTCGGAAGATCGCCTGGGACCAGCCCAAGATCACCGACGCGCCTGTGGTTCTCATCTTTCTGGCCGACCGGGACGGATTCAGAAAGGGGCATCCCACATTCGAGCGGGATTTTTCCGAGATGGTTGCAACCGGGCTTCCCAAGGAGAAATATGACTGGTTCGTGGGCGCGGTGGACTCCCTCTACGGCACGAGCGAGCTTTTTTCGCTGGCCTTCGGAGTCAAGAACACGGCTTTTTTCGCAATGGCCCTCATGTACGCGGCCAAGAACTTCGGCCTTGACACCCACCCCATGGACGGCTTCGACCACGACGCGGTGAAAAAGGAGTTCAAGGTCCCGGACCGCTTCTGGATTCCGCTCATCATGGCCGTGGGCTATTTCGACGAAACAAAAACCTTAAACGCCCCCAAGTGGCGCAAGGGCTACGACGACATCGTGGTGAGCTTCTGAGGCAAAAAACGTGCGCGGCGGCTTCGTCAAAGGGAGGCCACCAGCGCCGCGAACCGGGGGGTGCGGGAGAGGACGGATTTTCTTTTCTTGAGGGATTCCAGGGCCAGGGGAATGTGCTCGGAAAAGCCCGGTTTTTTCTTCACCTGCGACAGGAACGCGAAGGCCCCAAGGGCCTGGAGGTTGCGGAAAAAGGCGCAAAGCCAGTAGCGGTGAAGGAAGTCCTCCGGGTCAACTCGAGTGAGGTGCGAGAAATGGCCGAGGTAGGAGTCAAGAAGGCTCGCCTGGAAGCCGGGCGAAAGATTCGCGTAGGGGTCTATGAGAAGGCTTGCGAGATCGTACTGGGCGGGGCCAAGCCGACCTGACTGAAAATCTATGAAAAAGGGCTGGCCGCCTTTCACCATGATGTTGCGGCTTTGCATGTCCCTGTGGAGAAAAAAGGAGGGCTCGCCGCTCGTGGCTTCCTCGGCCAGGGGGCGCAGTTCGGGCAGAAAATCCGAAGGATCGACGCCCTTGCCCCTAAGGCCGTTCACGAAGGCGTCCAGAAAATACCCGGCCTCCCGGTCCATGATGAGGTCCGCGTCGTAGCGCGGCGTCTGGAAGGTCCAGGCCGTGTCGAAGCCGTCAGCCCCCCGCACGGCCATTTTTGCGAGATTTTCCACAACCTTCCGGTAAAGGGCCTCCCGCGCCCCGCCCTCCCTGGCCGCTTCCATCAAATTCAGGTCGCCCAGATCCTCCACGTAGACGTGGCCGGTGAAGGGCTCGTAAAAGGCGATTTCGGGAACCGGAGCGCCGGTTTTTTTCAGATGGGTCCCTATGCTGAAAAAAGCGTCGGCCTCGTTGACGGAAGGCCCCTGCCTGAGGCCGTGGGCTGCCGCCACCAGGCTTTTTCCGTGCGCCTCCACCCGGAACCAGCGCCTGTCGCCACCGTCCCCGCAAAGGGCGGTCACCGAAAGGTCCCGGCCCCCGGCGCTTATTCCCCTTTTGCCGAAGGCGGCCACGGCCCCGGTTTCGAGGGCCGCGCGCTCGTAGCCCTCAAAACTCCCCATGTCGTGCCAGAAGGGCCGGTCGAGGGTCATGGCCCGAACCGTCAGCCCCGCCTCTATCATGGCCTCGTAGGCCGTGATGGAACTATACGGGATGCCATCGGGGATGAAATCGAAAATGGCCGGGGAGACGGCCTGGATGCCGGTGAAGGCCAGGAGTTTTTCATCCGGGGGAACCGGCTTGCGCTTGAAACCCGTGATCCTGCCACCTTCAACCACCACGCTGTTGAATTTCGGGTAATCGTGCAGGACCAGGGTTGCGGCCCCCCCGTGGGAGCGGTGGAAATCCGCCACCGCCTTCAAATCGATGTCCGTCACGATGTCGGCGTTCACCACAAGAAAGGGATCGCTTCCGAAGAAGTCCCGCACGTTTTTGATGCCGCCGCCGGTGTCCAGGAGCACCGGCTCGTAAACCGCCCGAACCTTGATCCCGAAGTCGTTTTCGGCGAGGTAGGCCTCGATCTTTTCGTGAAGATGATGAAGGTTCACCACCACGCCGTCGCAGCCCGCCCTTGCAGAGGCCCGTATCATGCGGCCCAGCACGGGCTCTCCTGCCACCGGGAAAAGCGGCTTGGGCGTGGTTTCGGTTAAGGGCAGGAGCCTGGTTCCAAGGCCCGCCGCCAGGATCATGGCTTTCATGGGCATTGTGGCGTTATTTCATTAAATTTTCGTTGGGCACCGGCATCATGGTTACAGTTGCTTTCGCTGCGGGCTTTTCCGGGCCGAAAACCGGGTCGAACACAACGGACTCCGCTACCACGATCAACCTTCCCCTTCGGACCACCTTGGCCTCGCACCTAAGCTCGCTTCCCGCCGCCGGGCGGAAGAAATTGATCTTGAACTCGATGGTTAAGACGCGGTAATCCTCGTCGGTCACGGTATAGGCTGCGTAGCCCGCCGTGTGGTCGGCCATGGCGGCCATTACCCCGGCGTGCACGAAGCTGTCCTGCTGGCGGTGGTCTGCGCGTACCAGAAGATGCGAGGAAAAGGCCCCCTCGTCCACCTTTTGGGCCGTAAAACCGCAGAAGGCGATGAAGCCCCGCGAAAAATCATTCGCCAAAAAGCGTTTCCGCTCTTCGGATAGTGTCATTGAACCATCCCTTCGGAAAAAATCCCATGCCCGACAAAACCGCCGAAACCTGCCCGGAAGCGCCTTTGAAAGGCTCCATCGCCCTGCCGCCGCTGATTCCCGGCACCCTCGTCCGGCGTTACAAGCGTTTCCTGGCCGATGTTGAGCTTTCCGACGGAAGCACAGTCACCGCCCACTGCCCCAACTCCGGCAGGATGACCGCCTGCTGCGAGCCGGGACGGCCGGTGTATCTGTCGGTTTCCGATAACCCCAGAAGAAGGCTTGCCCACACCTGGGAGATCATTCTCATGCCCCAAAGCCCGGTGGGCGTCAACACTCTTCTTCCGAACAGGCTGGTGGCAAGGGGGATTAGGGACGGCGCGATTCCGGGTTTTTCGGGCTACGATACGATAAAGCCGGAACCGCGCCTTGAAGGTGGCTCCCGCCTGGACCTTCTGCTTGAAGGCCCCGGAAAGCCCGGCTGCTACGTGGAGATCAAAAACTCAACCCTGGTGGAAGGAGGAAAGGCACTCTTCCCGGATGCACCCACCACGCGCGGGGCAAAGCACATGCGGCTTCTTGCCGACCTTGCCGGAAAAGGCTTCCGGGCCGTGATCTTCATTCTTGTGCAGCGGCAGGACGCGGAAACGTTCTCACCGGCGGACTCCATAGACCCGGCCTGGGGCGCGGAAGTCCGGGCCGCCGTTGCTTCCGGCGTGGAGCTTCTCGCCTGGGACGTTCGCATCACGACGGATAGAATCAGCCTGAACCGCCCTGTGCCGGTGATCCTCTAATCCGGGAGCGCGGGCGTCCCGCCCGCATTGACTGTAATACTGAAGCGTCCGTCATTCCGGCGTAGGCCGGAATCCAGTCTTTTTGCCGTTCTTTTTGCCGTTTGCAGCTTATTTCTGGACCCCGGCCTACGCCGGGGTGACGGAGCCTCCCCCGGCGCAACGCCTTGGCGACGGACGTTACCTAATCCATTGAGCTACAGACATGCGAAAAACCTACCGCCCCTCAAACATATTCCTCATCTTCTCCACCCTCTTCCGGTTCACCCCGAAATCCGAGTATCCCATCCGGGCCGCCGATCTCACGTGGATAATGCCTTTTTCCGGGTCGGCCAGAAATTCGACGTCGTCCTTGAATTTGAAAACCCCCGACGAAAACACCGCGTGGATGTAATCATCCCGGCGCTCAACGATTTTGCCGCCCTTCATGCCGGAAATTATTTCGGCCAGGCGGTCCAGGGCCTCTTTTGCGTCCTTGTTGAACCGGAAAGGCTCCACCTTGTGCCTTGCATCGGCGGCCTCGCTCGAAACGCAGTTGGGGGAGTTGGGGCAGGCGGCAAGGCGTCCGCCCGCAGCGCCGCTCCCGCTGGAGCCTGACGCGCATCCCAGAAAAAACATGCCAAGAAGGGGAAGCAAATACCAGAAATGTTTCATGGGGCCTCCTTGATAAAGGGGGGAAGATTGGGGATATCCGGGTCCATTGTACGATCTCGCCGGGCATTCCGCAAGAAGGGATGATCCGGTCGGCTCAAAAACCCTTTGAGTAAGCTCTACTGTCTGTAAAATTTAATTATTTAGTTTTACTGAATAATTGTCATTCGGACTGAATAAAAACATCTTGACATCAGTTTGACCACCATTTAGCATTCTGACGTTTGATGCCCGTAGAACCCATAACCCGTAGCCGGTCCGCCTTTCCTTCCTCTCGGAAGATGCGGACTTTTTTTGTGTCCGCAGATTGTTCGGACTTAATTTTTCCTTACTTTTTTTAGGAGGACTCATGAGCCTTTCCGTGGCAAACTCCAGCGAAACCCTTGGAACCAAGAACCGCTCCCGCGACGTCGTTCCCCAGTCCGGCCTCTGCAGCCGCTGCATGGACGGCTGCAAGGGCAACTGCGACATGTTCAAGGCGACATTCCGTGGCCGCGAGCTTCTCTATCCCGGCCCCTTCGGCGAGATAACCGCAGGCTGCGACAAGGACTACCCGGTGGACTACACCCACCTGAATATCGCCGGTTACGCCCTGGGCGCTGAAGGCGCTTATCCCGACCCGGACAGCGCAACCTTCCCCGCCGTCTCCACCGAGTGCTCCTTCGGCGTGAAGGACAAGGTGAAGATGAAGGTGCCCATGTTCACCGGGGCTCTCGGCTCCACCGAAATCGCACGCAAGAACTGGGAGCATTTCGCCATCGGCGCGGCCATCTCCGGCATCACCCTGGTCTGCGGCGAAAACGTGTGCGGCATTGATCCCAAACTTGAGTTCGACAAAAACGGCAAGGTGAAAAACTCGCCGGACATGAAGCGCCGGGTTGAGGAATACCGCCGCTTTCACCAGGGCTACGGCGACATCCTGGTCCAGATGAACGTGGAAGACACCCGGCTGGGCGTCGCGGAATACGTCATCGACAAACTGGGCGTCGAGACCATTGAACTCAAGTGGGGCCAGGGCGCAAAGTGCATCGGCGGCGAAATCAAGGTGGGCCAGCTTGAGCGCGCCCTTGAGCTCAAGAAACGCGGCTACATCGTAACCCCCGATCCCAGCCTTCCCGCCAACCAGGCCGCTTTCAAGGCAGGAGCCATCAAGGAATTCGAGCGCCACAGCCGCCTGGGTTTCGTTGACCAGGCCGGTTTCATGGCCGAAGTACAGCGCCTCAGGAACCTTGGAGCCAAGCGCGTGACCTTGAAGACCGGCGCTTACCCCATGCGGGAACTGGCCATGGCCATCCGCTGGTCCTCGGACGCCCGCCTCGACCTTCTCACCATCGACGGCGCTTCGGGCGGCACGGGCATGAGCCCCTGGCGGATGATGCAGGAATGGGGCGTTCCCTCCCTGTATATCCATTCAATGGCCTACGAGCTCTGCGCACGCCTTGCCGCCGCCGGACGCTGGGTGCCGGACATCGCCTTTGCGGGCGGCTTCTCCTCCGAGGACCACATCTTCAAGGCCCTGGCCCTTGGCGCTCCCTACTGCAAGGCCGTGTGCATGGGCCGCGCGCTGATGATCCCCGGCATGGTTGGAAAGAACATCGGCCTGTGGCTCAAGGGCGAGGACGGCGGGCTTCCCCCCACTGTCAACAAATTCGGAACCACCAAGGAAGAAATCTTCGTGTGCTACGAAGACCTTAAGGAAAAATTCGGCAAGGACATCGAGAAGTTCCCCCTTGGCGCGGTTGGTATCTACTCCGCCTCCGAAAAGCTCCGCGTGGGACTCCAGCAGCTCATGGCGGGCGCTCGCAAATGGCGTCCCGAACTCATCACCCGCCGCGACGTCTTCGCTCTCACCGAGGAAGCCGCCAAGGTCACGGGTCTTGACTACGTGATGGATGCGTACCGCGAAGAGGCCCTGGCGATAATAGACGCCAAATAGCAGGGCTTCGCAGGAATCGCCGGATACGGCGTCAGACATCGCGGGGCGGGGCGTCATGTACCAAAGTACTATGACTTCCCGCCCCGCTTCGTCTTCCTTGTCTGCGGCGCCCCTGCAAAGCCCTCAGGTTGGGTGCAAGGCGAAAAAAATTCAGTCCGCCAAACCTTCAAAACGAATTTCATCCCCGCGTCAGCCGCCTTATGGTCTCCGAATGCCCTGGATAAAGCTCCGTAAGCGCCCTTCTGTCGGCCATTTCGAAATCGGCGAAGTCGAATCCGGGGGCCACGGTGCAGCCCACAAGGGCGAAAGCGCCGCCCATCACTTCCGCTCCGAACCAGGAGCCCGCCGGTACGACGAGCTGAAAGCTGTCCCCCGCAGCCGGGTCCGGGCCAAGGCGCAGGGCTATATAGCCGCCGTCTTGTGATATGACGTGGATGAGGACCGCTGACCCCGCGTAAAAATGCCAGAGCTCATCTGATTTTATTCGGTGAAGGGCCGAGATGTCGCCCTTTTCCAGCAGAAAATAAATGGCTGTTGAAAAAGAGCGGCTACCGACGAACCTTTCGGGGAGCGCCGGGCCGGGCGTTTCTTCCGCTGCGCGGTAGGTCTCCCGGAACCATCCGCCTTCGGGGTGGCGAATAAGTCCGAGCCTTTCAATCAGATCCCCTGCGCTTTGCATGAGCCTCATCCTTTGTGAAGTGAGCCGATGGAGCGGCAGGACCGACGGTTCCAGATATCCGGCCAGCCCGCCGCGTTTTCCGTCATGACCCAAATCTTACCATAAACCCGCTTCGTCCCCGGCGTCCACCAAACCCATAAAAATTTTTGCATATATGCCTTTTAACCGCCTGTTGAAAAGATAGAATTGAGCAGGCTGATGAAAAACGATGAGTCGTGAAGGCGGTGCGAAAAGCCAAGGAGTCAAGCGTACCCGCCCAAGAAATCGCAGAATTCTTGGGCTAAATCAATATGTTCGTACGTGACGGAATTGGCTTTGATGCAGAACACTGCCGGATAGCGTTTTTCGACAGCCTGCTAAATGTGCTTGACGGGCAAACGCCCATGGTCCATCATGTTAGATTGGTCCGTACCGTCGGACAGCGCGGAAATCAGCGAGAAAAGCCCCAAAAAGAATCAGGAGAAAGAAAGCACCACCATGATAAACATTACCTTACCGGATGGCAGAATCGAGCAGTTCGACTCCCCCCCCACGGGCCTTGACGTTGCAATGCGCATCTCCGAGCGCTTTTCACAAGGCTGCGTGGCGGCAAAAATAAACGACGCGCTTTTGGACCTTTCCACTCCCATAACGGAAGATTCCGCCATAACGCTCATCACCACCAGGGACGCCGAAGCCCTGGATATAATGCGCCACAGCGCGGCCCACGTAATGGCCCAGGCGGTGCTTAAAGTCTATCCCAAGGCCCGGCTCACCATAGGCCCGGTGATCGAAAACGGCTTTTACTACGATTTCGAGATGCCGCCCGTCTCCGAGGAGGACTTCCCGAAGATCGAGGCCGAGATCAAAAAGCTCGTCGAGGCCAAGCTCCCCTTCTCCCGCAAGGTGGTGGCAAAGGACGAGGCCCTTACCATATATAAGGATGAGCCCTACAAGTCCGAGATCATTGGCGACCTGCCGGACGGAACCATCTCGCTCTATACCCAGGGCGATTTCACGGACCTGTGCAGGGGCCCCCACGTTCCCCACACGGGCTTCGTGAAGGCGGTGAAGCTCATGAAGACCTCCGGGGCCTACTGGAGGGCGGACGCCAATAACGCCCAGCTTACGCGCATCTACGGCACGGCCTTTTTCGACAAGAAGGAGCTGGCCGCATACCTCAATTTCCTGGAGGAGGCCAAAAAGCGCGACCACCGCAAGATCGGCCAGGCCATGGACCTTTTCTCCTTCCACGACGAGGCTCCGGGAATGCCCTTTTTCCACGCCAAGGGCATGAACGTGTGGAACGCGCTTCTGGACTACTGGCGGGTCGAGCACAGGAAGGCCGGTTACACCGAGACCAAGACCCCGGTGATGCTTTTGAAAGGCCTGTGGGAAAAATCCGGCCACTGGGAAAACTACCGCGAAAACATGTACACAACCATCATTGAGGACGCCCAGCATTGCATTAAGCCCATGAACTGCCCCGGCGGCATGATCCTCTTTTCCATGGGCCACCATTCATACAAGGACCTGCCAGTTCGCGCGGGCGAGATCGGTCTGGTGCACCGCCACGAGCTAAGCGGGGTCTTGAACGGCCTTTTCCGGGTGCGGGCCTTTCACCAGGACGATGCCCACATCTTCATGATGCCGGATCAGATAGAGGCCGAAATACTGGGGGTTCTGCACCTTGTGGACCGGGTCTACTCCACCTTCGGCCTAAGCTTTCATCTCGAGCTTTCCACAAGGCCCAAAAAATCCATCGGCGGCGACGAGCAGTGGGAAATGGCCACGAACGGCCTTAGGGGCGCTCTCGAAGCCTACGGCATGCCCTACAAGATCAACGAAGGCGACGGGGCCTTCTACGGCCCCAAGATCGACATCCACATAAAGGACGCCATAGGCCGCACCTGGCAGTGCGGAACCGTGCAGCTGGACATGTCGCTTCCCGAACGCTTCGACCTTTCCTACATAGGCGCGGACAACGCAAGGCACCGCCCGGTAATGATCCACCGGGTGATCTACGGGTCCATCGAGCGCTTTTTCGGAATCCTCACCGAGCACTTCGCCGGGCGCTTCCCCCTTTGGATGGCCCCCACCCAGGCAATCGTGCTGGCCATGAACGATGACCTGGCCGACTACGCGAAATCGGTGAAGGAGGGCCTTGAGGACGAGGGCCTGCGGGTGGACCTGGACGCCCGCAGCGAGAGCATCCAGAAAAAGGTGCGCGACGCCCAGCTCGCCCTGGTCCCCCTCATACTCACCGTGGGAGGCAAGGAAAAGGAGAACAACACGCTTTCGGTGCGCACACTGGACGGCAAGGTCCGCTACGGCGTCACCCGCGAGGCCTTCCTGGAAACGGTGAGGGCGCACGTGGCCCGAAGGGACAGGAGTACGCAAATCTTTGAATAAAGAGGTAATTGTACAACCTCTCAAAACGGCAATTTTTTTGCGTAGGTTGGGTGGTTCTGCCCGAAGGGCAGGTTCACCCAACACTTTTGAATCATTTGAGAAATGTTGGGTGAGCCCTCGCCTTTCGGCTCGGAACCACCTAACTTACGATAATTCGGACAGTTTGACAGGTAATGCAATTACCTCTTTTCGATTGACCTTATAAACCCCCACGCCATGCGCAAAGGAGACGACATGCTGCTCTTGAATCCCAAGAAGTACCAGGACCGCAATTACCCGGACGCCCGCTCGAAGGAGATAATGCTGAAAACCATCGAGTTTTTCGAGAACAAGGGCTTTCAAAAGATGAAGGATGATTTCTACTCCTTCGATTTCACCAACGATTTCGCCGAGTTCGTGAAAAAGGAGCGCATCTTCGAGACCCTGTTCCTTCCCAGGGGTTACGGCGACCCGGACCAGTACTACTCCACATACCGTATGTACGAATTTAGCGAAATAACGGGCTTTTACGGCTCGGCCTACTGGTACATGTACCACGTCTCCACCCTGGGCCTCGACCCGGTGTATCTTGGCGACAACGAGGAGCTGAAGCACAGGGCGGTGAAAACTCTGCGTGAAAACCCCCTGTGCGCCTTCGGGCTTTCCGAAAAAGAACACGGAGCGGATATCTACTCCAGCGAGATGAAGCTCTACCCCCAGCCGGACGGGACCTACCTTGCGCGCGGCAACAAGTATTACATCGGCAACGGCAACGAGGCCTCCACCATAACGGTTTTCGGCAAGATCGACGGAACCGACGATTACGTGTTTTTCGTGGTGGATTCCCATCACGAAAAATTCGAGTGCGTGCAAAACGTCATCAAGGCCCAGAACTACGTCTCCGAGTTCAACCTGCATGACTACCCCATAACCGACGCCGACATCTCCGCCCGTGGCCCCAAGGCCTGGGACGACATGTTGAACACCATCAACATCTGCAAGTTCAACATCGGCTCCGGGGCCACCGGAATCGTCACCCACTCCTTTTACGAGGCCTTGAACCACGCGGCAAAAAGGAACGTCTACGGCAAGTTCGTCACGGACTTCCCCCACGTGCGCAGGCTTTTCATGGATTCCTACTGCCGGCTGGCCGCAATGAAGCTCTTCGGGCTTAGGGCAACCGACTACATGCGGGCCGCAAGTGCCGAGGACAAACGCTACCTTTTATACAACCCCATCATGAAGATGAAGGTGTCACTCCAGGGCGAAGAGGTCCACGAGATGCTCTGGGACATCATCGCCGCCAAGGGCTTCGAGAAGAACACCTACTTCTCCCAGGCCGTGGTGGAGCTGCGCGGCTTCCCCAAGCTGGAAGGCACCCGCCACGTCAACATGGCCCTTATCGCCAAGCTCGTGCCCAACTACTTCTTCAACCCCAAGGAATATCCGGAAGTTCCGCGCTTGAACGGCCCGGAGGACGACACCTACCTTTTCAAGCAGGGCAAGACGCGGGGTTACGGCAAAATCCAGTTCCACGATTACAACATCGCCTACAACTCGGTTGACCTTCCCAACGTCAACGTTTTCAAGGAGCAGATCAAGGCCTACAAGGATTTCCTCATGGCCAGCGGCATGGAGCTGGGAAACCAGATGCTGAACGATTTCGACTTTTTGCTTGCGGTGGGCGAAATCTTCACCCTCGTGGCCTACGGCCAGTTGATCATCGAAAGCGCCAAAATCGAGGGAATAAGCGACGATCTGTTGGACATGATCTTCAACGTGTTCGTGCGGGATTTCTCGCGCTACGCCATGGATATCCAGCACAAGAGCGCGGCCACAGAGGCCCAGAAGGCGGCCTGCGTGGCCATGATGAAAACCCCGGTTCAGGATGCGGAAAAATTCGAGCGGGTGCTTGCCTCCGAGGTCTATTCCCTGGTGGACGCCTACACCATGAATCCTTAGACGCCGGTTTTTATAGATATTACTGACAAGAGAGAGGGGGACGGCTTCCAGGTGGAGGGCGTCCCCCTCTTTTTTTGTAAAAAGTATTAACTACCCCTTCCGCCGGATAATACTTTTTACAATCACGCATTTTTTACCCGCCTGATTCGTCCCTATCCGCGCTTCAAGCCCCCGGCATCAAAAATACTACATGTCGTGGTTTATTTATAAATAAACACTCAAATTCAGCAATTACTCTCATGCTCAGGTATTAAAAAAGGCCCCATCCCGCCATTTCAGACCCATCAGTCCAAAAACACCCTTTGTCCCGATTTAACTTAAGACCAACTTCATATAATCTCTCATCATCGTAAAAGGTTGAGCGTTGATCTTCACCACCCCAACACAACAAGGAGCATAACAAAATGACAAGAAGAACCATCATCGTATCAATCCTGGCCATCGGGCTGGTTATACTGCCCGCCCTGGCCCCTGCCGCCTCCCCGGTTTCGCGCCTCAAGGACCCGGCCACCCGCCACGCCGACGCCGACTCCATCCTGGAGCAGATTCTGGACCAGGGCGCGGGCGCGGTTCCCGAACTCACCACCATGGCAGGCCAGGCTTCCTCAGGCTCGGACGTGGAATCATTCCAGCGCTCCCACAGGGCGCGGGTCACCGCCATCACCCTTCTTGGCGACATGAACGCAGCCTCGGCCATTCCCACCCTGGCCGCCATAGTGAAATCCTCCGGCGAGGTCTCGGCCATCAACAACGCGGCCCGGTCCATGGGACGCATGGGCGGCGCGGCGGCATACGCGGCCCTTTCCGGCATTCTGGCCTACGTCAACCAGGCTCCCGACGCCCTGGCCTTCGAGCGCAAAAAGGCCGTGATAATGGCCCTGGGGCTCTGCGGCGAAAAGGCTGCGGTGAACGTCCTTCTGGCCGAGCTCAACAATACCAAAAACGCCATGCTGGTCCGCATCTACGCGGCGGGCTCCCTGGGCCTTCTGGGAAACAAGGCGGGCCTTGCCCTTGCCACCTCCGGGCTCGATTCCAATGAGCCGGCCATAATCATGGCGGCCATACGCGCCCTGGGAGCCATCGGGTCGTCGTCATCCATCGCCGACCTGACTCCCTTTACCGCCAAGCAGGAAAACCGCACCTTCCGCATGGCCGCAATGCTTTCGATAAGCCAGATCAAGGCCGCCGCCCTGGCCGAAACCCAGAAGGCCGCCTTCATAAAGCAGGAACTCACGAGAAATTTCGGATCGAGCGAATACATCCACTGGGGCACCGGCGCATTGAAGAGAATGAAATCCGCAGAAGCGAAAAAGGCCCTGGAAGGACTGGCCGGAATCACCTCGCCGGACTTCAAGATGCTTCGCGCCGCAGCAAGGCTTCGCATGAAAGCCGCCCGGTAACAGGAAAAAGCAAAACCATTTCCGGTTTGCCCGACAGCGCGAAACCGGTCAATAAGAAAGGTCTCGATCCATGAGAAACAACATCGTAAGGAAGATAGTTCTGGCGGCGGCAGCCCTTGCCATAATGGCCTCTCCGGCCCTTGCCTGGGACAACGTGGTGACCCACCCCGGAATCACCAAGAAGGCCATTCAATACCTCGTATCCACCAATCCCACGGCCTACGGGTATCTGAACAATTACATAAACTTCAACATCGCGGTCAACCCCCAGCTCACGTTCATGGACGAAGGCTCGGTGAAGGAAGACTACGGCGTCTCCGCAGACTGGGACACCGCAGTTTGGGGATCAAGCCAGGACAGCCTGGTGCCCAGCCTTTCCTGGAAAAGCCACGGCTACGATCCCAAGACCGGCGTATCCTGGTATGACATGCCCGAATTTCAGAGCGCCTACGTTTACTCCGGCACGGTCTACAACAACATCCTGTCCGCGTCCAACCGCTACTTCCAGATAGGCCGCTTTGTGCACCTGATCGAGGACATGGGCTCCCCGGCCCACGCCAACGCAGACTTTCACGGCACCGGCGACGATATGGAAGAGTTCTGCGCAAACTGGTACTCCACCGTGAGCTACGCCCCCGCAGCGGTGCGCAAGCCCTCCACCCACGGCCTGAAAGCCGTGAAAGGCCTGCCCAATCCCGCCCTGACCACCAACAATTCAGGCAATTTCATTCGCAACATGGCGTGGAACACCTATTACATGACCACCTTCTACGGCGGAACCCTGGTCGAAGTGGAAGGCAATGCCCAGCCCGACAGCGAACTGAAGCGCATGTTCCCCTACGGCACCGGCGGCGGGCTTCGCTATGACGACGGCGGCTGGTTCACCAACGACGCCTACGTCATCGACGCGGTGGGCTGGAACTGGATAGGCTACGGCATAGGCAACAACCCGGACTGGTGGGGAGCCCCCAACGACGCCAAGTACTTCTACCTGGAAAACGTCGACGGCGGAGTGGACACCTACGCCCCCTCCACCGCAGGAAACGGCGTTGCCCCGGCGGTATTCAAGGTCAGCAAGTTCCGCCGGGTTCTGCCCACGGACAACCTTTCCACGGTGCTCGCCCCCAACACCCAGATTTTCGCCCGCATCTTCGCGGAAAACCTGTTCAAGCTGGCAGCCGAATGGGTCGCCGGTTTTGTGGCATGGATAGGATAAGCGCTGACCGGCCCAGGGCCTGAAAGCGACATAGAAGAAAAAAGGGGGGGACTTTCCTTGACAGGGAGTCCCCCTTTTTTACTGAAGCCTTTTCCCGAAGACGCTTGGCAAGCCTTGCCGATCCGTTCGCCGGATCATACTTTTTATAAGACCTTTTCGAAATTCTCAGACCCCGTTTTTCCTCCATTCGCGCATACCATCAAAAACCACCATATATAGTAGTTGATCATAAAATACGCTACTAATAATTTCAAAACATCATACCTGGGAATTAAAAAAAACATCACCCGTCGCGTCCTGCCCAATCAGCCGAAAAACACCCTTTCTCCCGATTTTCCTAACGACAATTTTTCTGTATCCTTCAATCATTAAAAAAGTCGTAAGCATTTTTCATCACCCAACACCTCAAGGAGCAAAAACCCATGACGAGAAAATCCCTCATTGCATCCGCACTGATCATAGGGCTGGTTCTTCTGCCCGCCCTGGCAACGGCGGCTTCCCCGGTATCCCGCCTGAAAGACCCCACCACCCGCCACGGCGACGCCGACGGCATCCTTGAGCAGATTTTGAACCAGGGCGCGGGCGCGGTGCCGGAACTTACCACCCTTGCAGGCCAGGAAACCAGCGGCCAGGATTACGCCACCACCGTCCGTAACGGAAGGGCGAGAGCCACCGCCATCATGCTCCTTGGCGACATGAACGCCCAGCAGGCCCTGCCGGTGCTCACCAAAATACTGAGAACCTCCACCGACATTTCCGCCATCACCAACGCGGCCCGCGCCATAGGCCGCATGGGCGGATACCAGGCGTACAAGGCCCTTATAGACACCCTGGCCATGGTAAACGCCTCCCCGGACGCCCTGGCCGCCGACCGCAAGAAGGCCGCCATCATGGGCCTTGGGCTCTGCGGCGAAAAGGCTGCGGTAAACGTGCTTCTGGCCGAACTCAACAACGCGAAAAACACCCTGTTGGTGAGAATCTACGCGGCGGGCTCCCTGGGCCTTCTTGGGAACAAGTCCGGTCTGGCCCTTGCGACCTCCGGCCTCGATTCCGCCGACCCTGCGGTCATCATGGCCTCCATCCGCGCCCTGGGCGTGATCGGATCGTCCTCCTCCATAGCGGACCTCACTCCCTTCACCGCCAAGCAGGAAGCCCGCACCTTCCGGGAAGCCGCGATGCTGGCCATAACCCAGATAAAGGCCGCCGCCCTGCCCGCAGACCAGAAGGCCGCCTTCATAAAGCAGGAGCTCACCAGGAACTTCGGAGCTTCGAGCTACATCCACTGGGGAACGGGCGCTTTGAAAAGAATGAAAACCGCCGAGGCGAAAAAAGCCCTGGAAAGCATGTCCGGCCTGACCGCGCCGGATTTCCAGAAGCTGCGCAGGGCGGCCCGCCTGCGCATGAAGGCCACCAGGTAAAAGGCTGACGAAATACTCCATCAGGTTACCGCCAAGCGGAACCCGGTTTAAGAGAAAGGTTTAGACCCATGAAAAACAACATCGTCAAAAAGCTGATCCTGGCAGCCTTAGCCCTGGCCATCATGAGCACCCCGGCTTTTGCCTGGGACAACGTCATCACCCATCCCGGAATCACCAAGAAGGCCGTTACGTACCTCATTTCCACCAACCCGACCGCCTACTCGTATCTTGGCAGCTACATAAACTTCAATCTGGCCGTCAATCCCCAGCTTCGGTTCATCGACGAAGGCTCGGTGAAGGAAGACTACGGCGTCTCCGCTGACTGGAACACCTCTGTGTGGGGCTCTTCCCAGGACAGCAACGTTCCGCTCCTTTCCTGGAAAAGCCACGGCTACGATCCCCGTACCGGCGTCTCCTGGTACGGCGTCCCCGGATTCGACAACGCCTACGATTACTCGAACTCGGTTTACGGCAAGATTTTCTCCACCGGGAACCGTTATTTCCACCTCGGACGCTTTGCCCACCTGATCGAGGACATGGCCTCCCCGGCACACGCCAACGCAGACTTTCACGGCACCGGCGACGACATGGAGGAGTTCTGCAAAAACTGGTACAACACCGTGAGCTACGCTCCCGCAGCGGTGCGCAAGCCCTCCAACAGCGGCCTTGCGGCCCAGACCGGCCTGCCCCACCCTGCCATGACAGCCGACAACTCCGGCAACTTCATAAGGAACGTGGCGTGGCGCACCTATTACCTCACCACCTTCTACGGCGGAAGCCTGGTTAAGAGGGAAGGCAACAGGCAGCCCGACAGCGAACTGAAGCGCATGTTCCCCTACGGCACGGGCGGCGGGCTTCGCTATGACGACGGCGGCTGGTTCGTGAACGACGCATACGTCATCGACAAGGTGGGCTGGAACTGGATAGGCTACGGCATCGGCAACAACCCGGACTGGTGGGAATGCCCGGATGACGCCCGCTACTTCTACCTGGAAAACATCGACGGCGGCGTGGACACCTACGCGCCCTCCACAGCCGGAAACGGCATGGCCCCTGCGGTTTTCAAGGTGGACAAGTTCCGCCGGGTCCTGCCCACGGACAACCTTTCCACGGTGCTTGCCCCCAACACCAAGATTCTGGCCCGCATCTACGCGGAAAACCTGTTCAAGCTGGCCGCCGAGTGGGTCGCCGGATTCGTGGGCTGGGTGGGATAAACCGGTAACCCGGCTTTAGGCCGGACACCGCCCTGATTGAAAAAGGGTCTGCCCCCCGATACGGGGGGGCAGACCCTTTTTTTTTATCGACGGCAGTCGGCAGTCGGCAGTCGGCAGTAAAAATTTTCCTGCGGCAGTTTCCAGCTTGAACGAAAGCAGCTTCTTCCCTGACAGGGGTCGGGAAGGAATTTCGCCCTCCCCCGAATCCCCAATTGTTGTGGAGATGAATTTATACCAAGTTTCAATCAGACGAGTATGCCAAGTTGCGATCAAAGCGGCAACAAACTACAGGGTATCCTCACCCTCGTAGGGGCGACCGCCGGTCGCCCTTTAATAGCATTGATGACTTCGACCCTCGTCAAAAATAAAGAGGCGGGCGACCGCCGGTCGCCCCTACGGGGGGGAGCCCCAGGCCCGAAACACAAAAGGCGGCCATTTGGCCGCCAGTCGTGAGCTACCATACTTTATTCGTTCAAGCAAAGCCCTTACTTCCCAACCCCCCGGCCCTCCAGGTACTTGAATAGCTCGGTGTCGGTGGACAAAAGCAGCGAGTCATCCTTTCCCAGCGACTCCCGGTAAACGTCCAGGCTCCTTAAAAAGCTGTAAAAGGCCGGGTCGCGGTTGTAGGCCGAAGCGTAAATGGCGGTGGCCAGGCCGTCGGCCCTGCCCTTTATCTCCTGGGCCTTGCGGTAGGCCTCGGAGGTGATGCGCTTCATTTCCCGCTCCATGTCGCCCTGAATCTTGCGGGCCTCGCCCTTGCCTTCCGAGCGGTACTTCTCGGCGATCTGCTTCCTTTCGGCCACCATGCGGTTATAGACCGAGTCGCGCACCTCCTTGCGGTAGTTCAGGCGCTTGATCTTGACGTCCACCAGAACGATGCCGAAGGGGGCCAGCCTCTCGCCAGCCGCCTTGCGCACCATTTCGGTGAGGTAGGGCCTTCCCAGCTTCACCACCGCCTTGGCCCGGGCCGCGTTCACTTCCCGCATGTCCTGGTCCAGAATCTCCATGGTGCGGTTGCTTTCACGGACGGTGTCGATAAGCGGCGCCGCCGCCACTGCGTCCCGAACGGCGGCGTCAATGAGGTCGGTGAGGCGCAGAAGCGCGTTGCGCTCGGTCCTGGTGGCCCGGTAAAACAAAAGGGGATCGGAAATCCTCCACCTTGCGAAGGTGTCCACCCAGATGAGGGTCTTTTCCTCGGTGGGAAGCTCACCCGACTCGCCGTCCCATTCAAGGATGTTTTTGGGCAGGTAGTTGGCGTTCTGGACGAAGGGAACCCGGAAATGAAGGCCGGGCTCGGTGACGGCCTTGCCGATTACCCTGCCGAACTGGGTCACCACCACCTGTTCGCGCGCGTCCACTATATAGGCCGAAGCAAGAAAGACGATGACAGCCAGGGTTGCAACTCCAACCCCTATGGCTCGTTTGACGTTTGCGTTCATTTGGGCGCGCCTCCTTCGGTCAGGGTTCCGGCTACGCCTGTTTTCCCCACGTCAAGAAGGGGAACCAGGTTTCTCTGCCTGGAATCAATGATGAACACCTTGCCCAGGTTGGGCAGGATATCCTTCATGGCCTCCAGGTAAAGACGCCGCCTTGTGACCTCAGGGGCCTTCTCGTACTCGGCCCAGACGCTGGAAAAAAGGGCCGCGTCGCCCTTGGCCCTGTTGGTGCGGTCAACGGCGTAGCCGTCGGCGTACTTTATGGTTTTCTGGGCGTCGCCTATGGCCGCCGGAATGGCCTTGTTGTACTCCTCCTTGGCCTGATAAATAAGCTGCTCCCTCTCCTGCCGGGCCTGGTTGACCTCGTTGAACGAGGCCAGGACCGGGGGCGGAACCGTGGCCGTCTTCAAAGCCACGTCCTTAACTGTTATCCCCATTTTCACTATATCCAGCTCCTTTTGCAGGAGCTTTCTCACCTTGGTGTTTATCTCCGAGCGCTTGCTGATGATCTCGTCGATGCTGTGGTCCCCCACCACCTGGCGCATGGCGGCTTCGGCAAGGTCCCGGAGCGTTTTCTGGGCGTTTCTGACGTTGAACAGAAAATCCTTGGCCTCGCTGACCCTGTACTGGACTATCCAGGGGACCACGGCCACGTTCAGGTCGCCCGTGAGCATGAGCGCCACGTTGTCGGTATCCAGGTCATGCCCGGCCTCGCCCTGTACACCCACCTCGTCTCCGAAGGTTTCAGTGCGGTATTCCAGCACGTTCACCTTGGTGGCGGTCTCGATGGGGTACGGCAGCTTCATGTGGATGCCGGGCCCCTGGGTGACGGTGTACCTGCCGAAGCGCTGCATCACAGCCTGCTCGTTGGCCTGAACCGTGTAAAACATGCTGTAAAGCGTCATTAAAAGCAACAAAACCGGTATAGCCCACAGCCATGCGAACCTGTCCCTGCCCGGACCTGAAAAGCGCCGGAAAACCTCCTCCACTTTGGGCGGTATGGGCGGCATCACCGGCCTGCGGTCTTTTTGCTGATCCTTCAGTTTGTCCCAATCCCATGCCATGCGCATCTTCTCCTTGATATTCATACAGGCCGGGCTGTCCGGCCTGCGGTGCCGCCTCAATTCCGCAGGGACGCTTTTTTTCCGGCCTTGTTGCAGGGAGCCGGAAAAGGCGGCGAAAAGGGCGGATTTTGACGCAGTATAGAAAAGCCCGGCCACTGCGTCAAGAAAGACCGGTAATGGCCGGGCGGGTTTTTGGGGAAAACGTTCCTGACCGGTGCGGACAGCCCCTCATTTTGACAAAATCTTGCGAAGTTTCGCGGAAAGATCGGTCATGTCGAAGGGTTTCTGCAGAAACTCCACCCCGCCCCCTGCCATGATTTCCCGTATCTGGCTTGTTTCGCCATAGCCGGAGGCCAGGATCACGGGGATGTCCGCCCGCTCTTCCCGAAGCTTTTTGAAGGTTTCGCCTCCGTTCATGTCGGGCATCACGAGATCGAGAATGACCAGGGTGATTTCCGAGGCCCTGGCCCTGAAAAGCTCCACAGCCTTTTTTCCGCCGTTTGCGCTTATCACCCGAAATCCCATTTCTGCGAGCATGGAAGCGGCTACGTCCAGGATCATGGGGTCGTCGTCAACCAGCATCACCAGGCCTTCGCCCCTGAAAAGGGAGAAGCCCGCCGCAGTGGTGACTTCAGGGTCCTTATCCGTGGCCGGCAGGAAAATGGAAAAGGTCGCGCCCTTTTTCGGTTCGCTCAAAACGTGAATCATGCCCCGGTGGTTCTTGATTATGGCGTAGGATGACGCAAGGCCCAGGCCAGCGCCAGCGCCCTTCTGCCGGGTGGTGAAAAAGGGCTCGAAAATGCGCTTTTTGACCGCCTCATCCATGCCCACGCCGTTGTCGGCAATGGAAAGCCGCACGTAAAAACCGGCGGGAAGTCCGAAGCCGGCGCAGTCTTCCTCGGAAAGAACAACGTTTCTCGTGCTTGCGATGATGTCGCCTCCGCCCGGCAGCGCGTGCCAGGCGTTAACGAAAAGATTGAGAAGAACCTGCTCCAGCTGGATGCGGTCAACCTCCACCCGCCACAGGTCGGGAGCAAGATCGAGATTGAGGCATATCTCCTTCCTGGCCCTTCCGAAAAGCTGAGCGGACTCCTGAACCAAAAGGTTCAAGTCGATGGTCGCCACTGCGTATTTTCCGCCCCTTGCATAACCAAGAAGCTGCCCGGTGAGCCGGGTTCCGCTCTGGACACAACCTTCTATGCTTTTGAGCCTCTCCACAAGGGGGCTGTCTTCCGGCAGGGACAGCAGCATGAGGGAAATATTGCCCTGAATCGCCATGAGAAGGTTGTTGAAATCGTGGGCCACGCCTCCCGCAAGGGTTCCCACCGCCTCCATTCGTTCGGCGTGGGCCAGCTGCTCCTCTATGCGCTTTTCGTCCGTGATGTCCCGCGCCACCATGAGAACCGCCGGACGCCCCTCCCACATGATGGGTCCGCCGCTCAACTGGGCCAGGGCGGTTTCACCGGCTTTCGTGATGAACCTGTAGTTGTGGGCCTTTCCGGAGAGCTTCCCGGAAAGCCTCTTCCTGTGCCGTTGCGTTGCGGTGGCATGGTCTTCCGGGTGCAGAAGCTGCAGAAAGCTAATGCCCGTCATTTCGGCTTCCGGGTATCCCGTCATCGAAAGAGCCACTGGATTGGCGAACTTTATTATTCCGTCCTGCACGATGCAGATGGCGTCCGTGGCGTTTTCCACCAGTGTCCTGTATTTCTGCTCGGTGTCGCTGCGCCGCTTCTCGGCCTTGAGCCTTGCGATAAGGCTTCCCAGGTGGGCGGACATGGAGACCAAAAAATCCCTCACCATCCTGGGCAGTTCGGCCCGTGTGCGGGAGCCGGTGTTCAGGCAGCCGATGACCCGGTCCTCGTCGTTTAGCGGCATCATCAAGAAGGAGCGCATTCCCTCGGCCCTGCGCGTGCCTCCCTCGGAGCTTTGAATCATCTCGTAATTATGGTAAATCGCCTTGCCGCGCATCACTGCCTTGGCGTAAACCGAATCCGCCGGAAAGCTTGAAGCGCCGGCCACGAATTCATCCGAAAGCCCCAGTTGCTCCGCCAATTCCAGGGCGCCGGAATCCGGGTTAAAAATGTAGACAGCGCCGAAATCCACGCCCTCTATCGTCAAAAGTGTGTTCAAAAGGAGGCGGAAAACCTCGCTTGCGTCGTGGGCCTTCCCAAGGGCAATGGCCAGGTCCCGCTGCATGGCGGTCAGTTCCTGGACCAGCTTCTGTTCGGTGATGTTGGTGGCCACAACCCGCGAATACACAGGGATTCCGTCCTCGTAGCCGATGCTCATGTTGATGAGCACCCAGATCAGGCCGCCGCCCTTCTTGTTGATGCGGTACTCCCAGTTGACGGCCACCGGTTTTCCCGCCAGAATGTCCGCCACCCTTTTGCGGTGAACCTCCCGGTCTTCCCCGGCGAAAAGCTCCGACGCCGGCATGGTGAGGATTTCTTCGCGGGAAAAGCCCGTGAGCCGGCATACCACGTCGTTCACCGAAATGAACCTGTTGGAGCGAAGGTCCATTTCCACGATTCCGGCGGGTGCGTTCTGCACCAGCTGGGCCAGGCGCTCCTCCTTTTCCCGCAACAGGCCCTCCAGGGCAAGGCGTTCGGAGATATCCGAAAAAACGACAAATCCGCCCATGAAGCGGCCCGTTTCATCCACAAGGGGATGGCCTGCCGCTATGACCTTAATTTTTTCGCCGCCTTTCTTTATCAGCGAAATTTCGTAGGAGCTTAAATCCCCGCTTTTTCTTTTTTCAAGGTGCGCCGCCAAAACCGGAAGTTCCTCGGGCGGAATGAAATCCGTTATCTCCCGCCCCAGCAGTTCTTCCCGCCCGTAGCCGCCCAGGTCGGCGAGGGTTTTGTTGGCGTAGACAAACCGGTGGTCCGCGCCGTAGATGCAGATGCCCATCTGGAGGGAGTCCAAAAGGTGGCTGAAAAGGGCGTCAGGGCCCGGAAACAGTACTTCGCCAAGGACTTCCGCCAGTTCATTCACCTTCCGGCGCATGATTGCCAGGGCTTCGTTGTCATCCATGATCCCATCCCTTCTTCGATGCAGTGGAAAGGAATCCGAGCCGGATCAGACAATACTTTTTGCAATTTTTATCAGTTTATTCCATCAGAAGCCGAAAATCAATGCCGGGACGATTTTGTCGGAAAGGGAACGGCGGGTGAGAACGGAAGCCGCCCGGAACCGGGCGGGCTCCGGGGCTGAATCAGAGAAACTGGACAGGCGCGGTGAGGTTGCCGAAAAGGGCCTGGGCCGCCCCGGCCACTGCCTTCCGGTCGTCTTCGCCGCTTACGCGCTCCACAAGGGACACGGGGTTCCCCTCGCCATCGGTGCAGGTGCGCCATTCCACCACCCAGCCCGGAACCATCACGTAGCGGCTTCCGCCCATGCCGCAGCAGGCCGTGTCCACCACGCCCACCCCGGCCACGCAGAGGGCCTGTCTTCCCGCAACGCTGACGATCTCCTCCCTGTCCAGCACGTAGCCGCCAGACACGCTTCGGACCTCAACGTTTAAGGGATGATGAACGTAAACATGTGTCATGATTAAAGGCTCCCCGTTCTTACGGTTTTTTCACTCGGAAAAATATTCGGCTTCGTAGGTCTCTATTTTGATGTCCGGGGATTTCCAGCAATTGGGGGTGCAGCCCGCCTTTACGCACAGATGGATCAGGAAGGATTCCGCGTTCACTATCTGGTCCCACACCTGGGGAAGGAAGGTGGCCCTTCTGTGCCCGGATGTGAGGATCACGCCGTGGACGCCCGGCTTGAGCTTTTTCAGAAGGTCTTCGGGCGAGGAGAATTCGAGGGGCTTGGGAACCGAAAGCACCGAGACCTCTATGCTTATCTCGGAGAGCTCCGCCGCAGTGAGGGACGGGAAGCGCGGGTCATGAAAGGCCGCGTTTATTGCGTTTTGCTCCACGCAGTCGGAAAGGGCCACAACGGGCTCGATGGTTCCTATGCAGCCCCTTAGCTGGCCACCCTTATGGAGGGTAACGAAGCAGCCGCGTTTCTGTTTCAGCACGGCGGACGGATTTTCCGGGCGCTTGACCCGCCCGTCCCTTATCAGGTGCGAGGTGATTGCGGTGCGGGCCAGGGCCAGGAGGGCCGAACGGTCTTCTTGGGAAACGCTGGATTCCATGCCTTCTCTCTCCTCCGTTCCATCCGTATAAAACGCTATGGCGGCGTAGCCCACCACCCGGTCCATTCTTCCGGTGGTGTCGCCGGAATTCCTGAGATCAATGAGCCTGCCCTTCCAGCCCCTGATGCGGGCGATTTCCATGACCGTGAGCACGGCCAGCCTTCCGCAGGCCGAAAACTCGCCCACTCCGTCCGGGTCGAGGCCTTCAATGGAGGCGGCGCAGGCGGCGTCGAGTCCTTTTGCCCGGTCGTATGGCAGGTAATGGGAAAGGTCGGTGGACGCCACCAGAAGGGTGTCTTCCGTGACAAAGGGAAGAAGCGCCCTTGCCAGCACCTTTGGGTCCACCTCGCCCAGGATGAGGGGTATGACGGAAAAATCCCCACCCAGCACCGTCTGGAGAAAGGGAAGCTGGACCTCCAGGGAATGTTCCGGCCTTTCGGCCTCCTGGTTGGTGATGAAGCCGGGCAGGGCCTTCAAGGCCCTTGCGACTGGCGAAACCGGGATGTCGCCCAAAGGGGTGCGAAGGGCGTCCCGGTCGCTTATGGAAACCCCGTAGTAGCGTGCGTAATGGCTGGCCGCAAGGATCATCACCTGCGGGTATTTTTCCGAAAGCGCGGCATAGGCCGACCCGGCCACGGGCCCGGAATAGACGTGGCCCGCGTGGGGAGCCACCAGGGCGCGTATCCGGCCCGGAACCTTCCTTCGCACGGCACTGCCCAGAAAGTTCTCTATGGCCTCTTTGAGCTTTTCGGGATCCTGAGGATAATAGGAACCCGCCACGGCGGGCAGCCTTACCGTGGGGGCCTTTTTTTCCGGCCCGGCCTTCCGGGCCGGAAGGTCTTCGCCCCCGAAACCCGGCTGGCTAAAGGCGGCGGTCGCCCAAAAGGCAAGAAGGAGCCCCAAAACAAAGGCCAGGGCCCTTTCCCGCCACGGGCGGGCCGGATCCGGCCGGGGTCTCAAGCCCCGGCGAAATCCCCAGATCATCCGAAAATGGCCTTTACGGCCTTAATGATATCCTGAGCGTACATGAAGTAAGTAACCATGATGATAAAGGCGACAACGAAGCTGGCGTAGGTCTTCCACACTCCCGGAACCTTGGCCACTCCGTCCTTGTTGGGATCGCCCACCTTGCGCTTGCAGGAGTGGCACTGCTTCTCCGAAAGGGCCAGGACGGTGGAGCAGAACGGGCAACGCTTGGTCATTATGGGAACCACCTTGATCCTGGTGTGTTCCTGGGTTGGGTCTTTTTTCATGGCCGCCTCCTTGAAGGGTGACCTTTAAAGGGTCTCCCGCTCTGTGTCTTTTCCTGTCTTAACCGCCCCTGGCCTCTCTTCCCGGAAACCCCGTCAGGCCTCCGGGGCGGGCGCATCCGGCTTGGGTTCGAATTCGGGCGCGTACTCCACCACCGCCTTGGCCTTTAAGCCCTTGGTGTAGGCTTCCAGTATCCGCGCCTGCTTCTGCCTGATAAGGGTGGTGACAAGCTCGTCCCTTTTCGCGGCAAGCCCTTTTGGATCCGGCAGTTCCTCTTTCTTGAGCGCGAAGACCATGAAGCCGACCTTGCCCGGAACCGGTTTTGAAGAAAAGGGCGCGGCCTTTGAAAGCATGAAGACCTCGCGTGTGACGCCCTCGTCCGGCGCCATGCCCGGAATGGACTGACCGCGCGAGAAAGGCTCCGAAGACTTCACGCCAAGGCCGTAAAGGGGCGCAAGCTCCGCGAAGCTCTTGCCGGAAGCCGTCGCCGCTATGAACTTCACAGCCGCCTGCCGGGCCATATCCCCTGCCTTTTTTTTGGCCAGATCGGCCATTACGCGATCCTTGACGGCCTCGAAAGCCGGTATGGCGCTTTTTTTCTTGTCAAGGACCTGGATCACGTAATATGCGCCCGGAACCTGGATGGTCTCTGAAAAATCGCCCTTTTCCAGTTCAAAGGCGGCGTCCGCGAAGGCCGCGCCGTTGGGCATCCCGGCAGGCCCCTGTTTCGTGAAATAATCGGTGGTGATGACGGTCATGCCGAGTTTTTTGGCGGCCTCCTCCAGGCTGTCAACGCCAAGGGTGGCGCTCTCGGCCTTCTGGGCCTCCTGGAAGGCCAGCTCGTCGGCGTCTTCCATGGCAAGCCTCGCCCTTATCTGGCCGGAGGCCTCCTCAAGGCTCATCTTGTGGCCCTCTTTGACCTGTTCCAGCTTTATGATGTGCCAGCCGAACTCGGTCTTCACCGGCCCGCTGATCTCGCCGGGCTTCATGGAAAAGGCCTTGTCCGCAAAGGCCTTGGTCATGGTCTTCTGATCGAAGAAGCCGAGATCGCCGCCCCTTTCCTTGGACGGGCAGTCCGAATTGGCCTTGGCCAGCTCCGCGAAATCCTCGCCTGACCGAACGCGCTTTTCAAGTTCCAGGGCCTTCAGGCGCGCGGCCTCGTCAACCTCCTTTGCGGCGTTGGGATCGGTCTTGATGAGGATGTGCCTTGCCGACACCTGCTTGGGGGCGTCGAACTCGGATGCCTTTTCCTCGTAATAGGCTGCTATGTCGTCTGCGGGCACGTCCACCCTGCCCGCAAAGGCTCCGGGCTGAAAGGCCAGCACGGCGGCCTTCATGACGGGCTCGGTGCGGTAATCGTCCTCGTGGTCCTCGAAATACTTCCTGGCCTCCTTTTCGGAGGATGCGGCGGGGGTGTAATGGGAGGGCTCGAAGGCCACCCAGTCCACCGCTATCCGGCGTCCGTCCGAATTATAGCGGGCCAGTATCTCGCTTTCGCTCACGGTGGCCGCCGAGGATGCGAAATCCTGGAGCTTCTGCCGCAAAAGGGTCTCCCTTATGTTTTCCTCGAACTGGCCCCGTCCGTAGCCCATGTTGCGCAGAATTTCCTTGTAGCGCTCCTCGGAAAACCCGCCCGTGGCCGAGAACCAGGGAAGCCCGCTTATTTCCTTCCTCAGCTCGTCGTCCGTAACCGAAAAGCCGAGCCTTGTGGCCGCCTGGGTCCAGAGCCTGGCTTCCACGAGCTGGTCCACGGTCTTGGTCTCAAGATCGAGCTGCTTTTCCAGCTCGTTGAACTTGTCCTTGAACTGGTTCTGGTAATAGTTGCGCAGGTTTTTCAGGCCCTGTTCAAACTGGGCCGTGGTGATTCTCTCGCCGTTCACCGTGGCGACAAAATCCTTATCGTCCTGCGCGAAATTGCCCATGCCCCAGAAAACGAAAACCAGAACGATGGAACCCAGAATTATCTTGATGGCCCACGATGTGGCGTGCTTGCGCATGAAGCTAAGCATGTCGCCGATCCCTTTCCGTTGCGGGAAACCCGCCCGTGTAAAAATGTTATTGAGAAATCATGCCAATATCGTTTCGGGCGCTGGGCAGGACAGCCCTTCCGCCCTCTGCCTGTACCAGTTGAGGCGGCCGCCTGCTGCGGCGGCCTGGCGTTCGTTTTCGTTGAGATCGAGGAGTACCGTGAAATTCCGGTCGCGCGTCTCATTATATACGAGAAGAAAATTTTTTGAAAGGAGGCCGGCGCGGGCCTCCGGTATGACAAGGCGGTCGCCCTGGCCGATTTTTTCCTTTTCGGAGGGGTCTTCGAAAACCAGGGGCAGAATGCCGAAATTTATGAGGTTGGCCCTGTGTATTCGGGCGAAGGACATGGCGATTACCGCCCGAATGCCGAGATACAGCGGAGCCAGGGCCGCGTGCTCCCTGCTGGAGCCCTGGCCGTAGTTTTCGCCCGCCACTATAAAGCCCCCGCCCGCCTCCTTCGCCCTTTTGGCGAAGCCTTGGTCCAGCCTGGAAAAAACGTATTCCGAAATGGCCGGAATGTTGGAGCGGAACTGGAGGATGCGGGTTCCGGCTGGCATTATGTCGTCCGTGCTTATGTTGTCCCCGCAGATCATGAGAACCTCGCCCGCCAGGCCGTCTTCCACCGCGCGTCCCAGGGGCAGCGGCTTTATGTTCGGCCCGCGCAGAATCTCGACCCCGTCGCACTCGCCCGGCGGGGAAAGAAGAAGCGCGTCGTCTGAGGCGAATCTTTCCGGCATGGCCACTTTCGGGGCCTCACCCAGAGTGCGCGGGTCGGTGAAAACCCCCGTTATGGCCGAGGCCGCAGCGGTTTCCGGGCTCACCAGATAAACGCCCGCGTCCGCGGTTCCGCTTCTGCCGGAAAAATTGCGGTTTATGGTGCGAAGGGAGATTCCCCTGCTTGGCGGGGCTTGGCCGGTTCCTATGCAGGGGCCGCAGGCGCATTCCAGAATCCTCGCCCCGGCTGTAATGAAATGGGCCAGAAGACCGCTTTGAACAAGGGCCAGGAGCACCCTTCGGGAGCCGGGGGCCACCACGAGGCTGAGATCGGGATGGACCCTTTTGCCCGCAAGCATCAGGGCCGCCGTTGCCAGGTCCTTGTAGGAGGAGTTGGTGCAGGAGCCTAGCATCACCTGATCCACCTTCATCCCCGAAAGCTCCGAGACCGGGGCCACGTTGTCCGGGGAATGGGGCCGGGCGGCCAGGGGGACGACCTCATCCAGGGCGAGCGTCATCTCCTCGTCGTAAACCGCGTCCGGGTCTGCGGAAAGGGGCGAAAAATCAGCGCCCCGCCCCTGGCTTTCCAGGAAGGCCAGCGTGTTTTCATCGCTCGGAAAAATGGACGACGTGGCCCCAAGCTCGGCCCCCATGTTGGTGATGGTGGCCCGTTCGGGAACCGAAAGGGTTTCCACTCCGGGGCCGCAATACTCGAAGACCCTGCCCACCCCGCCTTTTACGGAAAGGCGGCGCAGAATTTCAAGGATCACGTCCTTGGCCGCCACCCAGGGGGAGAGCCTGCCCGTAAGGCGAACCGCCACTATTTTGGGCATGGGCGCGGTGAAGGGCTCCCCGGCCATGGCAAGGGCCACGTCAAGGCCGCCTGCGCCTATGGCCAGCATCCCCATGCCGCCCGCAGTTGCGGTGTGGCTGTCCGAGCCCAGAAGGGTGAGGCCCGGCTTTGCGAATTCCTCAAGGTGCACCTGGTGGCAGATTCCGTTTCCGGGGGCGGAGAACACGGCCCCGAATTTCGCCGCCGCCGTGCGCAGAAAGCGGTGGTCGTCGGCGTTGGCGAAGCCGGTCTGCAGGGTGTTGTGGTCAACGTAGGATACCGAAAGCGCGGTCTTTACCCTTGGGGTTCCCAGGGCCTCGAACTGGGCGAAGGCCATGGTGCCGGTGGCGTCCTGGGTCAAGGTCTGGTCTATTGGAATCGCTAAGGGCTGGCCGGGTTCGGGGAGGGTCTCCACCCCGTGCGCGGCGAGAATTTTTGCGAATATGGTTTTTCCGGGCATTGTTCCATCCGGGTTCTATTTGAACTTCAAGCGCCAAAAAAATTTCCGGTCTGTACGGAAGTCGAGGAAGGCCGGTCAGGCGTCGAAAAAAAGCTATCCGCAAACAGTTATCAAACAGAGGGGCTTTCGTCAATAAATCAGGCGGTCGTTTTGGGCGGAGTTGTCGATTTTCATTCCCACCGAGGTTCCGCAGCGGGCGCAGAGGTATTCGTACTCCTCGCCCTGGGGAAGCACCAGGAGGAGCCTTTTGCGCACCGGCCCGGCCTGGCGGCAGCGCGGGCAGTAAAGGCTGGTTGCGTCCAGTTCCTTGAAGGATGATTGATTCTGAGGCCTCTGCCCCTGGGCATTATAGGGATTCATCAATATTCTCCGAAAGTTTCAGCCGTTCACATTCATGAATCAGAAAATAGGCGGGAAAAGGGCCGGTGTCAATGGGGATGGATACAATTTGCACATGCGTACTCATTTGAATATTTGGCAAGCGGAAAGCTCACAAGACCAAGCTATCGGATACAGATTATCCTTCCCATTTTACAGATGAGTGATAATGCATACCTTCATCATCAATATATATATTCAGTTCGTTTTTATTAACTTTAATTTTGCTTTTATAATTATAAAAGATTAAATTATTATCCCTACATGTTAAAATCATTCCATTATCGAACACTATTATAACGTTACATTGTAAATCATTTTTATAATAGTTTAATGCACTGTTATTTATTGAACATTTCATATAAGTACTAATCGTTAAATTATAGCGATTGAAATATAACATTGAATAATCATTATTTATATTCAAATACGTATCTCCATTCGTACCAATTATAATTAAAAAATAAAAATTATCAATCTTTTAATTTTATTATTCACAGTTGGCCTATTCTTTGTATAGTCAAAACATATATCCACGATATAATACATTTTTCATTTTTTTTCATTAATATTAATTACAGTAAATTTTTATATCATATCATTTTCTGTCTCCCATCCAAAGTTATTTGGCAATTAATTATTTAAATATTCGTATAAATGCATAATAATGAACACCTTCATCATCGATTGCAATATTCCTATAGTCTTTCTCTACCGCAATTCTATTTCCACAAAAAAATACTTTCTTATCTTTAGATGATATTATCATTCCATTTTCAAATTTAATAATAAAATCGCCTCGTAGTTCTGTGTCAATATAATTATAATAATTATTATTTAATGAACATTTCATATAGCTCCAAACATATAAATTAAAATCAATAAAATACAATTTTGAATATTGTTTTTCCTTACATCCAATTACAAAAATGCTAAAAATTAATACTGTAATTAAAAAAAGTTTTTTTGCCATGTTTTATTCTCTCTGCATATACGAACAATCTTTTGGATTTTCGACATATCGCTAATTTCATATTGAGCGGCATAGTCGTGTAATATGGCCATCAAACAAACCGCATCATCATCTCTGCTTCCCATCTGTTATCTGCTGCAATCTTTCCCTGGCCATTTTGTGGGCGGGGTCGAGGGCCAGCACGGCTTTCAGTTCGCTCTCGGCTTCGGGGATCCGGCTTGCCAGGAAGAGCGTGTTGGCCAGGTTGTAGCGGATGCGGACGTCCTTCGGGGCGAGCTTCGCGGCCTTGCCGAACCAGACGGCGGCCTCGTCGTAGTCTGCGGCCTGGGCCAGCGCGGCCCCAAGGTTGTTGTAAATTTCGGGAGTCGCGCCTTCGGGGTTTATTTTCAGGAGGGCCTTTAATTCGTCCGCAGCCCGGTCGAACTCGCCGTTTGCCATGTAGGTTCCGGCAAGGTTGTTGCGGGCCGCCGCGTATCCGGGCTTCAAGGCCGCAGCCTTCTGAAAGTGCGCCGTGGCCTCGCCGGTTTCGCCCTTTTCAGAAAGAGCCAGGCCCAGGCGGTTTTCCGCGTAGTAGTTGTCGGTGGTGACCTCCGCCGCGCGCCCGAAAAGGGCCGTTGGGCTTTCCCAGTAGGAAACCTGCCTCACCGTGGCGGCGGCGAAGAAAACAAGGGCCGAGGCGCAGATCACCGGAACAAGGCGTTTTAGGCCCCGTGAGGCGTCGGGAAGCGAAAACGAGACGGCGAAAAACACCCCGATCAGAGGGATGTAGGCGAAGCGGTCCGCCATTGCCTGCCCGCCCGCCTGGGCAAGGCCGATGGCCGGAAAAAGGGCGATAAGAAACCACAGCCAGCCAGCCAGAACCTGGGGCCTTTTTGCTGAAACCTGAAAAAAGACGAGGGTGGCCGCGAGAAGAAGAAGGGCGCAGGAGGCCGCAGTTATCATCGATATTCCGCCCGCAGGATGCGGGTAGAAAACCGCAAGGTCCACCGGCCAGACGAATTTTTTGAGATAAAGGGCGTAGCTTATGAAGGCGTTCTGGACCCGGATCGAGAGGGAAAGATCGCTTTTCAGGGCCCCGAAGGCCGCATGGGCGATGACCGTGATAACGCCGATTACAAGGGAGAGCGCGAAAACCGGGGCTTTTTCAAGCACCAGCCGCCCGGCCCTGCCATCCTGCCTGGAAAAGCGTCCAAGGGGCCAGAAGTCGAGGATCAGAAAAAGCACCGGAAGCACCACCGCCACGGGCTTCGACATCATGGCAAGGATTGAGGCGAGAAAAACCAGGGCATATCGGAGGACGCCCGGTTTCCGGACGTAGGAATCGTAGGCCAGAAAGGAGGCGAAGGAAAAAAACGCGCACAAAAGACCCTTGCGCTCGGAAACCCATGCCACGGATTCGACGTTTAAGGGATGCGCGGCAAAAAGCGCGGCAACCAGAAAGGAGCGCCAGACGCTGGCCGTGAGCCGGAAGAACACCAGAAACAAGAGAAGGGTGTTCGCCGCGTGGAGCATTACGTTGGTGAAGTGGAATCCGCGCGGGCCGTCGCCCCACAGCGAAAAATCGGCCATGTAGCAAAGCCAGGTTACGGGTATCCAGTAACCCGCCCGGAACTGGTCAAAGGCGGCCCTGATGTTTTCCCCATTGAGGCCCGTTGTATGCGGGTTTTCCGTTACGTAGAGCGGATCGTCGAAGCTGATGAAGCCGTTATCGAGCACCGGCCGGTAAAGGGCCAGCACGCAGAAAACCAGGCAGAGCCCCATTACGGCCTCTCGCCACGTGAGCCGCGCTTCGCGCCCGTTTCGCATTTCCGGTGAATTGGCCATCATCCCCCGCGCTTTTTAATCTTTATGCCGCTTTCATCCACCCATTTCATGAGCCTTCTTACCTGGTCCCTGTGGCGCTGTTCCTGGCTCATGTTGATGAGCCTGGTCATGCGGGGCCGTATTTCGTGCAGCAGGACCCCGTCCGAGGCGTCCCCCACCCTTCCCAGGGCCCGAACGATCACGTTCAAAATTTGCAGCAGCCAGGGCATCTCCTGGGCGCTGTGAACCATCTCGTAGATGCCGAATTCCGGGTCGCCATACTCGGAAAGGCCGCTTCGCAGTACGGCCTGCCCGGTTACGCCGCCCACCAGGGCGAAAAGCATGTAAACCTCGCGCTCCAGGGTGAGGAGATAGCGAAGCGGCACGGTGATCCTGGGGTTGTCGTCCAGGGCCTCCCGCAAGGTGGCGTGAATGTGGCGGAACTTGAGGAAGAAGCGCTCCCGGTCCTTGTCGATCAGGTCCTGGGCAAACTCCACGGCGTCCCGGTCAAGGCCGGTCACCACGTTCAGGACCTCCTCCGGGGTCATTTCGATGTCCTGGTGAAGCTCCTTGTTGAACTTGCGCAGAAGCACGTTGGCCAGCATCAGGGCGTTGCGGTCGGAGAAGGTGATGGTTTCCGGGTCGTGGACGAAATCCGTGAGAAGGGTGTAGAGGGCGAGCCCCGGCCCCTGCATGCTGTCTATGAGGACTTTCAGGGAGTTCAGGAAGCCTATGCGCTCCTGCCTGTGCATGTGCTCCTTCAAAAAATGCCACAGAAACTCGAAAACCTTTTCCTTGTGCTCGGAAAAAAGCGGGATGCGCTTTTCAAAGGCCCCTCTCAAAAAATGTCCGCCCGGGTCGAAGCAGCCGCGCAGAAGGCCGATGAGTTCTTCCGCAGCGACTGATGTGATGGCGAAATCCTCGGCGATGACCTTATAGTCGTCGGGGCCGAAAACCACGGGATCCTTGATCATGGCCTTGACCTTGGCCTTTACGGAAACCCGGTTGCAGAAAAAGCTCAGGATTCCGGCCAAAGCGGTATGGATGGGTATGCTCACGTCCCCGTCGTCGATGCGGGTTTCAATCCGGCCGTCCGAAAGGCAGACCTGGGAGAGCACGGAATCTGCCGCCATGTCCAGCCGGAGTTCCATTATGTCCAGAACGTGTCCGCACAAATCCGCAAACAACTCGCTGTTTTCCATGTACAAAAGAAGCTCGGACACCATCGCCATGCGGTCCATGATCAGAAACGGGTTCTGGTAACGGAAATCCGGGGCGTAAAGCGCGTCCAGAACCCTGGCGGTTTTGGGAGAGGATTTGCCGAAAAGCCGGCTTGCGGCCCGGGCCGTTCTGACCTCCTCCGCAAGGGCCATCTCGGAATCATGGGCGCAGATGAACCATTTTACGACGTTTATCTCCACAGGGGGCCGCACCAGGGCCTCCCTGAGCTTTTTGAAGGCGAATACCGCCTCATACGAATCCGTGCACTCGGCGATCTGCCCGGTTTCTCCGGGTTTGTCCAAAACCGCAGCAATCTTTGGAATCAGACCGGCCACAGCCTCCTTTTTCTGCTTGTTCACTATGGCCAGCGCTTCCAGGTTGGGGTCGGGCGCGCCGTTTTCGTCAAGTATGAAGTTCGGATCCGTGCTGCGTTTGACGTTGCGGGCCGCGCTTGCCTCGGTTACGGCCACGAGTTTCAGGTGAGCGCCAATGGCCGTGAGGGACGCCGTCACTCTGTCCCAGTAGGCGGGATCGGAAAAATCCAGCCTGAAATAGATGTTTATTATTCCAAGGCTTGCCAGGGAATTCATGGCCGAGACGAAAATTCCCGGAAAATCGGAGGCCGTTACCCCTATGCGCCTGGATGCGGCCCTGACCTGGAAAAGATCCAGCGTAAGCCCGGCAAAAAGGATGACTGTGTCGTATTCCGCCGATGCCCGGCCCTCTCCGGCTATGCCCCGGCCCTGGTGCCTTATGAGTATGCGCCCGTCGTGGCCGGGCATCTTGTTGAGTTTCTCGCATACAAGATGAAGCTCTTCCCTGGCCTCCTCCACCCGGCGGACATCTCCGGTCTTCCAGGCCGAGAAAAATTCGGCAAGAAGCTGGGCAAAGGTCACCAGAAGAGCCCGATACGGGTCCAGGCGGCGGTCGTGGGCGTTCAAGACCTCGGAAAGGCCCGTGGCCTGGTAGCCTGAACCGGTTTTTGACGAGTCGGTGCCGCCCAGTTCACGGAACAGGGCCTCTGCCGCGTCGTCCAGTATTACGTCGTTACCCAATGAAGATTTCCTTTGATTCTTTTGTCACAAAAAGCGCCCGGCCTCGCCTTCGCCCGAACGGCCATGCCGTCCGCCACGGCGGCAAATCACAGAATTATCCTTTGGGTAAGCAGTTGGACTATCTTTTCAGGCTCGTCCATCACGTGAATGATGTCCATATCCTTGGGAGATATCCTGCCGCTGCCCAGAAGGTTCTTCCTTATCCAGTTGACGAGCCCGTTCCAGTGCTCCGATCCCACCAGGATTACCGGAAAGGGCCTGATCCTCTTGGTCTGTATTAAGGTCACCGCCTCGAAAAGCTCATCCAGGGTGCCGAAACCGCCCGGCAGGACTATGTAGGCCAGGGCGTATTTCACGAACATCACCTTGCGGATGAAGAAGTATTTGAACTCAAGCTGCACGTTGGCGTAGGGGTTGGGCTTCTGCTCGAAAGGCAGCTTGATGTTTAGCCCCACGGACTTTCCACCGGCCTGGGCCGCGCCCTTGTTGGCCGCCTCCATCACGCCCCCGCCGCCGCCCGTGATTACCGCGAAGCCCTCTTTCACGCACAGACGGGCTATTTCCTCCGCCAGGGCGTAGTTGGGATCGTCCGGGCTCATGCGGGCCGAGCCGAAAATGGACACCGCAGGCCCCACCTGGTGCATGGCCTCCACCCCGTCCACGAACTCGCCCATTATGCGGAAAAGCCGCCAGGACTCCTTGATGGAAAACTCGTCTATCAGATACTGATGTTCCACGGTTCCTCGCTGTTTGACCGGTTTTGCCGCTTCCGTCCGAAGGAGGCGGTCCTCCAACAATCGAACGATAACACAAAACCACGGCTATTGGAATATGGAAGGCCCCATGCCCCAGGGCAGGAATGTGAAAGCCGTCAACCGGCTCTATTTCAAAAAGGTTTAAAAAAGGTTCGGGCTTCCCCGGCTCCGGGCATTGACAAATGAAAAACCATGTCAATTTTTAGTCACTGAGGATAAGCCGCTTAATGCGCACTTGAAACCGCTCTGGCGGTTTTTCGATTTTTTTTCGCAGCAATCGCCTGTCAACATTTCAACACCGCAATTTTCTGCGGTAAAAAAGGACTTCGCCATGAATTTCAAGCCGTTGAACGACCAGGTTCTCATCAAGAGGGAAGAAGCCGAAACCAAGACCGCAGGCGGGCTTTTCATACCCGACTCTGCCAAGGAAAAGCCCCGTAAGGGCGTTGTTGTCGCCGTAGGCCCCGGACGCCTTGGCGACAAGGGCGTAAGGCTTCCCATGGAAGTGGCTCCCGGAGACACTGTAATCTACTCCCGCTACGCCGGAACCGAGATCAAGGTGGAAGGCGAGGAGCACGTGATCCTCAAAGAGAGCGACATTCTGGTGAAGGCGCTGTAATACGAAAAGCATCATGCCGGACGCAGCTTAAAACCTGCCCGTCAAAAATATAACGATCAGGAGAAATAACATGTCAGCCAAAAGCATTGCCTACGGAATGGCGGCCCGCCAGCAGATTTTAAAGGGCGTCAACGCCCTGGCGGACTGCGTCGAGGTGACACTTGGCCCCAAGGGCCGCAACGTCATCATGGAAAAGAGCTACGGCGCGCCCACTGTCACCAAGGACGGCGTTTCCGTGGCCAAGGAAATCGACCTCGAAAACAAGCTCCAGAACATGGGCGCGCGCATGGTGCGCGAGGTCGCCTCCAAGACCAGCGACATCGCGGGCGACGGCACCACCACAGCCACGGTCCTGGCCCGCGCCATCTACCGCGAGGGCTTGAAGCGCGTGGCGTCCGGCGTGGCCCCCATGCCTTTAAAGCGCGGCATGGACAAGGCCTGTGCGGCTGCGGTGGCGGCCCTTAAAGGCATAGCCAAGCCCGTTTCCGGCAAGAAGGAGATCGCCCAGGTCGCAATGGTTTCGGCCAACAACGACAAGCTGATCGGCGAGATCATCTCCGAAGCCATGGACAAGGTGGGCAAGGAAGGCGTCATCACCGTGGAAGAAGCCAAGAGCATGGACACGGTGCTTGATTTCGTTGAAGGCATGCAGTTTGATCGAGGCTTCATCTCGCCCTATTTCGTCACCGACACCGTGAAGATGGAAACAGTGCTGGAAGATCCCTACATCCTTCTTTACGACAAGAAGGTAAGCTCTCTCAGAGAGTTCCTGCCGGTTCTGGAAGCCGTGGCAAAGGCCGCCCGTCCGCTTCTCATAATCGCCGAGGACGTTGACGGCGAGGCCTTGGCAGCCCTGGTAGTGAACAAGCTGCGCGGAACCTTGAAGGCCGCCGCTGTGAAGGCCCCCGGTTTCGGCGACCGCCGCAAGGCCATGCTGGAAGATTTGGCCGTTCTCACCGGCGGCCAGCTGATAAGCCAGGATTTGGGCGTGAAGCTCGAAACCATCACCCTTGACGACATGGGCCGGGCCAAGAGCGTACGCATTGACAAGGACAAGACCACCATAGTGGACGGCGCGGGGAAAAAGGCCGACCTTGAGTCCCGCATCCGCCAGCTCCGCACCCAGATAGCCGAAACCACCTCGGACTACGACCGGGAAAAGCTCCAGGAGCGCCTTGCCAAGCTGGCTGGCGGCGTGGCCGTCATCCGCATGGGAGCCGCCACCGAAGTGGAGATGAAGGAAAAGAAGGCCCGCGTCGAAGACGCCCTTAACGCCACCAAGGCCGCAGTGGAGGAAGGCGTGGTCCCCGGCGGCGGAGTTGCCCTGGTGCGCTGCCTTGCGGCTCTTTCGAAGTTGAAGCTCGAAGGCGAGGAAGCCGATGGAGTCAACGTGTTGAAACTTGCCATGACGGCCCCCATCAAGCGCATATGCGAGAACGCCGGGCTGGACGGCTCGGTGATTTTGAACAGGGTGCTTGAGGGTAAGGATGACTTCGGTTTCAACGCAGACACCTGCGAGTTTGAAAACCTCGTGGAAGCGGGCATCATCGATCCCGCCAAGGTGGTGCGCTCGGCTCTCCAGAACGCGGTTTCCGTGGCGGGCCTCATGCTCACCACCGAGGCCATGATCACCGACGCCCCCGAAAAGAAAAAGAAGGACGCAGCAGCGTCTGATGAGGATTACGACGACTATTGATGAAAACCCGCCATAAGGCGGGTTTCGTTAACAGCCTGTTAAAATAGGCCCGATGTGAAGCCTGAATAAAAACGATGAAATGCAAGGAAGGCGAACGGCGCGGGAGCAAGCGTACTTTTCGTACGTGGCGGACCGAGCCGTGAAGCCTGACGCAGCAGTTCGCGTTTTTAGGCAGGCTGTTAAAAAAGCCGCCCCCTTCCCGTCGGGTAGGGGGCGGCTTTTTCATTCAATGCGCCGGATGATTCCGCCCAGGCCGAGCGGCCTGGGCGGAAAGCGCGAGACTACTTCACGCCAAGGCTCTTCAACAGTTCCGCGTCAATGGCCCCGGTTCTGGGCATCCTCTTCCTGCCCTGGTAGGCCCTCACGGCCTTGCGGGTTCCGGGCCCGGAAATACCGTCGATCTTCTTGGTGTAAAGCCCCATGGCGGCCAGCTTCTCCTGCACCGCCCTTATGGTTTCCTTCGTCACCGTGAAGGCGGCCTCCGGCTTGGGAGTGAAGGGGCTCGGCTGGGCCTTTGCTTCGGGCTTTGGACTTGCCGGGCTCGGCTGGGCCTTTATGGGCGCCGCCGCAACAGGCTTTTCAGCAGGCGCCGCCTTCTTCTCAACCGCAGCAGTCTCCACAGGCTTCACGGGCGGGGCCTCCACGACCTCCTTCTTCACCCGGCCCTTGCCTCCCTTGCGGTAGGATTCCAGGTTGTCCATGATCTCGTCCAAAAGAGACTTGGGAAAGAGCTTGCCCGTGAACCTGGGCCAGACGCTTATGCAGCGGCGGCGTATTTCGGCCCTCACTTCGGAGCTGGGCGTCACCGGCGTCACGCCGTATTTGATCATGCTGTCGTAGTAAGCCTTGGCCTCCTTGCGGCTCGCCGTGTTGAAGCGGTCCAGGGTGCGGGCGCGGGTTGCGGTGATCCTGTCCCGATAATGCTCCGGTATCGATTCCCAGGCCTTTTTGGTGAGAACCATTGATGCGGGGGTGTACCTGATCTTCATGGTGCTGACGTACTTGGACGTTGTGAAGACCTGGGTGCCCACCTGCCAGATGCCGGTGGTGATGTTGGAATCCGCGATCCCGCTCCTTATGGCCGAGGGGGATTCGACGATTCCAAGCACTATGGGGCTAGCGCCAAGGGCCTTCATCCAGGCCTCCTCTATGGGGCCGGACCAGGTAAGGAGCTTGGCCCTGCGATAATCCTCCAGGCTGTCGAACTTCCACTTGGTGGAGTAGATGAGGTCGAAATCCTGGTCTATCCACATCAGGAGCTTGAAGCCCTTTTTCATGAAAAAGGAGTCGAAGGTGTCGTGCATCCTGTCCCTTACGAAATCCACCTCCTCATAATCGTTGAACAGGAAGGGAAGGGCCAGAACCGAATATTCCGGGCTTATCATGTTGGTGCCCACCAGCGTCAGCCCGCCGCCCTGGAGCTGGCCTATGGCCATCTTGCGCACGTAGTCGTCGTCGTTGCCCATTATACCGCCCCAGTAGACCTTCCAGAAAACCGTCTTTTCCGTGGCCTGGTCCATGGCGGGCATGAAAATGTCCTTGAACGCGTTGGCGTATCCCATCCCCTTTGGGGCCTGGGTGGCGAACTTGAAAACCACCGCAGCCTGGCGCTGCTCAGCGCCCAGCGCCATCCCGCCGCAAAACGCCATCAATACAAAAAGCGCCGTAATGATTTTTGATGCAGCACTCGACATCTTCATGCCCCCTCCTTGAAAATGGGTTGCCCGCAAAAATGAATCCAATTTTACAATCAGCTAAAAAATAACATAAAACAAGTCGTCATTGCCGATTTTTTTACATATCGGAATATTTGGCTCGATTTTTTTTCGTAATGAATTTCAAACCCGCCCCTGAAATTTCTTTCGTGGCGTTTTTGACGGGCTTGTTGTAAGGAAACACGTTCGACGAGACCCTTGAAAAACCCCGGCCAGGCCCGGCGGGCGCTGCAGCAGCCATCGCCCTGCGGCTTAATCAGCCCGGCTTTTCCGGGAAAAACCGATACCCAAAACAGGATCAGGCCGTGACCATAATACCCATAATCCTGGCAGGCGGTTCGGGAACGCGCCTGTGGCCCATCTCCCGCGACCTCTACCCCAAGCAGGTGCTCTCCCTTTTCGGGGACAACACCATGCTCCAGGCCACCGTCGCACGCCTCGCGGACTATCCGGGCATGGAGGCCCCTATAGTGGTGGCCAATGAGAGCCACCGCTTCTTCGTGGCCGAACAGTTCAGGGTGATGGGCAAAAGCCCCGCAGCCATAATACTTGAGCCCGAAGGCCGCAACACCGCAGGCGCTGTCGCCGTGGGAGCGCTCTGGGCAAAAAGGCGCAACCCCGACGACGACCCCGTCCTCCTGGTCCTTCCCGCAGACCACCACGTGGGGGACGTTAAAGCCTTCCACGCGGCCCTCCAAAAAGCCGTGGCCCTGGCGTCTTCAAGCCGCATGGTGACCTTCGGCATCATCCCCGATTCGCCCGAAACCGGCTACGGCTACCTGAAAAAAGGCCCCGCCATAAAAGACGGCCCGGAAGAATGCTTTGAGCTTCTCTCCTTCGTGGAAAAGCCGGACCTTGAAACCGCCCGCAGATTCATCGATTCCGGCGACTTTTTCTGGAACGCCGGAATCTTCATGTTCAGGGCGAAAACGGTCCTTGCCGAAATCGAAAAAAACGCCCCGGAAATCCTCGCCGCCTGCGAGTCCTCCATCGAAAATGGCACGAAGGACCTCGATTTCTTCCGCCTGGACCCCGCCTCATTCTGCCAGAGCCCGTCCATCAGCATCGACTACGCGGTCATGGAAAAGGCCGAAAAAGGCGCGCTGGTTCCCGTTGACATGGGCTGGAGCGACCTTGGCTCCTGGGAGGCCATGTGGCGCATCGGCCCCAAGGACTCAAACGGCAACGTCACAAGCGGAGACATCTTCATCCACGACGTAAAAGACTCCTTCCTCTACGCCGAAGACCGGATGCTGGCCGCAGTGGGCGTAACCGACCTGGTGGCCGTAGAAACCGCTGACGCGGTCCTCATCGCCCCCCGCCACAGGGTCCAGGACGTGCGCCACATAGTCACCTCGCTCCGCTCCAAAAGCCGCCGGGAGGCCGCCAGCCACCGCAAGGTCTACCGGCCCTGGGGCTCCTACGAAAGCATGGAGGAGGGGCTCCGCTTCCAGGTCAAAATCATCACCGTCAACCCCGGCGCGCGCCTCTCACTCCAGAAACACTTCCACCGCGCCGAACACTGGGTGGTGGTGAAGGGAACCGGCGTGGTCACGCGGGGAGACGAATCCCTGATCCTCAAAGAGGACGAATCCGTCTACATCCCCCTGGGAACCGTCCACCGACTGGAAAATCCGGGGAGCATACCCTTGGAAATAATTGAGGTTCAGACCGGACCCTACCTCGGCGAAGATGATATCATCCGACTCTCCGACGACTACGGCCGCCAGGGGGGCTGAGGGCGCGAACTGCTGCGTCAGGCATCGCCTCGCGGCTCGGTCACGTACAAAAGCGTACGCTCACTCCCCGCTCGCTCGCGCGCCTTGCATCTCATCTCTCTCAGCCCCCCTGGCCCCGTTGGTAGGGAAGGGGGAACAAGAAAGAAAAAAGAGGCGGCGCGAAACGGCGAATTTTTTGTAGGTTGGGTGGTTCTGCACGAAGTGCAGGTTCACCCAACATTTTAAATTCATTAAGCAATTGGCTAAAAAATCGGCATGGTGTGGGTGGCGCAGGCTTTCTCGTTGCCGGGGTGCGCAGCACAAGAGGTGCAATAAGGCAGGGCCGGAAATGCCACCCTCTGCCCACCGCCCACTGCATACTTTTTTCAAACGATGGGATGCTTGCATCCTGTTTTAGACTCGGATATGATGGAGGTTGACGTTGAAAAGGCAGCAGGGGCGAAAGGCGTCACCCGGCCCGGAGCGGGCCTTTTCAAGCGTGTTTTTCACAGGATAGACACTGATCGGCCGGGCCGCCTGCATCGGGCGCGGCAACCCATGAATCAAGGATCGTGAAATGAAGGGCATCAAGCTGATTGTCGTCGCGGCGCTTTCGGGTTTCCTCTTTACCGTGCCCGCTGTTGCCGAGTACTACCGCTACACCGACTCCAAGGGCGTGGTCCGTTACACGGACAACCTCTCCGTGGTTCCCGAAAAACAGCGCCCCACCGCCACCAAGTACAAGGAAGAATCCGATTCCCTCACCCCTGACCAGAAGGCCAAACAGGCCGAGGAAAAGAAAAAGGCCGGGGAGCCCAAAAAGAAGGCCACGGGGAAAAAATCCGCCGAAAAAAAGACCGAGGACTCGTCCTCCGATTTGAAGGCGCCGGTTGACACCGCAGCCTATCTCGACGCCCTGGCCGACCTGGACAAACGCCGGGAAGCCCTGGACGAGGAATACAAAAAACTCCAGGAAGAGGCCGTAAAACTGGAGGAACAGAAAAAATCCGCAAAAAGGCCCCAGGCCACCCGCACCTTGAACCAGCAGATCCAGGACATTAACGGGCGCATCACCGCCTACGAAAAAAAGCGCCAGGACTACGAAAAAGACAGGGAAGCCCTGGAGGCCAGCCGGGCCAAACTCAAATGACCGGGACCCGGCCATGACGCCCCATCATCCGTCAGAATCCCCCGGCCTTCCTTCACGGGCCGGGACTAAGTCCCCGCCCGCCCGGAAAAGCCGGGCAATGGCCCTGGTGTTTCTCGTCCTGGCCCTGTGCCCCCTTCCGGCCCTGGCCGACGGCGAGGTCTACCGCTACAAGGGCGAGGGCGGAGCAGCAGTCTACACGGATGATCCAAGGCTCATTCCCCACGACAAAAAAAGCGGCGTTGCCGTCAGCACTGCTCCCGCGCTCCCGGCGGACATCACCCCGCCCACAGCCGCTGAAAAGGCAAAAGCGGCTGAGGAAAAAAAGAAAGCAGCCGCAGAAAGGCGGGACGCCCAGCGTAAAAAGACCAACGAGAGCTACAAGCGCCTTTTGGAGGAAAAAAAACAGGCTGCCCAGCAGGAGGGCGTGGAAAAGGCCCGCAAGGCCTATGACGCCGAAAAGGCCAGGCTTGAGGCCGAGGATGCGGCCCTCAAAAAGGAGCTCATCGAACTCACCGCGCTGAAAGAAGAAACCGAAAGCCTGGAAAAGAGAAAACGCAACCCCCGCATGGGCAGGCAGTACAGGTACAAGAACCGGACCCTGGAGGATGCCACCAAAAGCTACGAGGCCCGCCGGGCGGCCCTGGATGTGCGCCTAAAGGCCTTCTCAACCAAACGCCGCCCCTAGCGGCAGGCCGTCCACAAGCGCGATCTGCTGCGTCAGACATCGCGGCGCGGGTCGTCATGTACGGAAAAGTACTATTCCTCCCCGCGCCGCTCGTCTTCCTTGCATATCATCGCTTGTGATCGGCCTGCCTGTAAAGCCTTTGGTGGATGCCTGCATTTTAAGCAGTACGCGGATAGGCTCCCTGTCGATCAAGCCTCCTGTTTTGAAAAATTGATTAAATGACCTCATGGCGTAGTATAGGGCTTCCTATATTCAATATATTGTGTTATTGTCCGCCGAATTGCGGCTTTTCAGGCCGCCATTCCTCCATTCAGGGATAACCCGATGAACGCGATCTATCTCATCTGCTCCATCGTGGGCGCAGCGCTTTTGGTGGTGCGCCTTGCCATGATGCTTCTGGGAATGGACCACCACGGCGATCTGACCGGGGATTTCGGCGACCACGGAGACCCCCTGGGCGATTCGGGCTTTTCCGCCCTTTCCGTTCACGGGCTCATGTCCTTTTTCCTGATGTTCGGGCTGGTTGGGCTCGCAACCATGCCCAGCCTTGGCCTTTCGCTTTCCCTGGTGGCCTCCCTTGGCGCGGGCTTTGCCTCGGTGTGGCTGGTGGGCCGCATGTTCATGGCCTTTTCCAGGCTCCAGTCTTCTGGCAACCTTTCAATAACCGACTGCGCGGGCTGCAAGGGTGACGTTTATCTCTCAATCCCCGAAAAAGGCGTGGGCCGCGTGACCGCAAGCGTTTCGGGCCGATTGAGAGAGTATGACGCAATCTCCCAATCCGGCGAGGCCATCAAAACCGGAACACGGGTGAACGTTATAAGGGTTGAAGGAAACGTGCTGGTGGTTGAACCATCCAATTTTTAGTGATTATTCCATGTGAGAAAACGGCAAGGAAAGGACGCTCCATGAACGTTGATCTTGAGGCCATGGGCCTGGAATTGTGGATTTACCCCATCGTTGCGGTGGTGGTGCTTTTCGTGGTGACCGCGCTCTTTCTGGCGTCGCGCTACCGCAGGTGCTCGTCGGACATGATCCTTGTGGTCTTCGGCAAGGTGGGCAAGGGCCAGTCCGCCAAGTGCCTCCACGGCGGCGGAACCCTGGTGTGGCCCCTCATCCAGGATTACGCCTACATGAGCCTCACCCCCATCACCATGAGCATCCCGCTCACCAAGGCCCTTTCCCGCCAGAACATCAGGGTCAACGTGCCATCCACCTTCACCGTGGGCATCTCCATCGACCCGGAGGTGATGAACAACGCGGCGGAGCGCCTCTTGAATCTCAAGCAGGGCGAAATCGAGGAAATGGCCAGGGAAATCATCTTCGGCCAGCTTCGGCTAACGGTGGCATCCCTTTCCATCGAGGAGATCAACCAGGACCGCGAGCGCTTCCTGGACGCCATCCGCACCAACGTTTCGCCCGAATTGAACAAGATCGGCCTCTACCTCATCAACGTCAACATAACGGACATAACGGATGAGAGCGAGTACATCGAGAGCATCGGCAAGAAGGCTGCGTCCGAGGCCGTGAACCAGGCCAAGATCGACGTGGCGGTTCAGGACAAGTCGGGTGCCATAGGCCAGTCCGACGCGGTGCGCGAGCAGGAAATAAGGGTGGCCGAAAACCTGGCAGCAGCGGAAAAAGGCAAGAAGCAGGCCGAGGCCGACAAGCGCGTTTACGTACAGGCCCAGGAAACCAGGGCCAAGGTGGGCGAGGCCGACGCCCTTCGGGTGATGGAAATCAAGGTCGCCGAAAACGAGGCGGGCAGCGACAAGGGCCGCAAAAAGGCCGAAGCCGACAAACGCATCTACCTCGCCCAGCAGGAGGCCGAGGCCGTCACCGGCGAAAACGACGCCAAGGTGCTCATGGCCGACTCCAACGCGGCCCTGGCCGTGAAACAGGCCGAAGCCTTAAGGGTCGGCGAAGTGGCCAAGCGCGTGGCAATGGCCGAAATCCAGAAATCCCAGTACGCTGTGGAACAGACACGGCTCATGGCCGAGGTGGTGGCCGCCGAGGAAGTGGAGCGGAAAAAGATCGAGATCGCGGCAGGCGCAACCGCCGAAAAGGCCCGCCTGGAAGCCCAGGGCGAGGCTGATGCCATCCTTCTCCAATACGAGGCCGAGGCCAAGGGCATACGCCAGGTCCTGGACAGCAAGGCGGCAGGTTACCAGTCACTCATCCAGAGCTGCAACGGCGACGCCAAGGCGGCTGCCACCCTTTTGATGACGGAAAAGATCGTGGAAATAGTCCAGGCCCAGGTGGAGGCAATCAAGGGCGTGAAGATCGACAAGATCACGGTCTGGGACTCGGCTTCAAGCGGCGAAAAGACCGCCACGGCCAATTTCCTTTCCGGCCTCATCAAGAGCCTTCCGCCCCTGCACGACGTGGCTTCAATGGCGGGCGTGGAGCTTCCCCAGTATCTCGGTGAAATGATCGTGGACAAAAAAAACAAGGAATCTTAGAACTTATCAGGGCTTTCCCCTTCGGCGCCGTTGCGCCTGAAAGCTGTAAATGACCGCAAGCGCGAAAAAAAAGCTGGCCGTGCTCCTGCTGGCCGTGGCTGCGGCCATTGCGGGCGTGATGGTTTTCCGGCAGGTCTTGGGCACGTCCGGGAAAACGGGCGAGTCCGCCGTCCCAAGGGTCACGACCTCGGTCCTAACCCTTGGGGACGGGGTTGGCTTAACCCTGGCCCGTGTCGGCGGCGGCCGGTTTTTCATGGGGGCTGGCGACAAGGAGCCGGGGGCGGAGGCGGACGAGAGGCCCCTGCACGAGGTCTCGGTCTCCCCCTTCTGGCTGGGCGCAACCGAGGTCACGGTGGCCCAATTTGCCGTTTTCGTGAAACAGAGCGGCTACGGGCCTGCAAAGCACGGAGCGGTGCGGAGCCTGGCCGTGGGGCCCCAGGGGCTTTTGATAGAGGATCCGGGCGGGCACTCTTGGCAGGACCCCGGTTTCCGCCAGGAGCCCGACCATCCGGTGGTCTTCGTCACCCATTTCGACGCAACTGCCTTCTGCCTGTGGCTCTCCGAAAAAACCGGCGTGGAGTTCTCGCTTCCCACCGAGGCCCAGTGGGAGTGCGCGGCCAGGGCCGGGACCAGCTCTTCCTGGCACTGGGGCGATGCACCCGAAGGCGGCAGGGGCTTCATCAACGGCCCGGACATCACGGCCCGGAAGACCTTTCCCCTGTTCGGCGAAATTTTTGAGTTCGAGGACGGATTTGTCCGCACAGCGCCGGTGATGAGCTTTTCGCCCAACCCAGCGGGCCTTTACGACATGCACGGCAACGCCGCCGAATGGTGCGCGGACTGGTTCGATCCGTCCTGGTACTCCAAAAACCCGGAAAAAGGCACGAAAGGCCCCGAACGCGGGGTTTTCCGTGTTTTTCGGGGGGGCTCGTGGGCGGGAATACCGGAATCAACGCGCTCGGCGGCCAGGGCCGCGCATTTTCCGGCGGTGCGGTCGAACGACATAGGATTCCGCGTGGCCTGTGAAAAGCTGCCGCCGGAGGCCGCGCCCGGCCCTGCCGCAAGGCCATCGTCCGGGAGAGCCTTGCCGGAATCGGCGGCCTTATCGAAAAAGGCCGGTGCCCCATGACCCCCGCCGAGGCCGGAAAGGCCCGATCCGGGGCCTTTTTCCGTCTTTTCGTCCCCTTTTTGCCCGCCGTGGCCACCCTCCTTTTCATAAGGCTCCTGTTTCACCGCAACTCTTTGCTCTTTTTCGTCCTCCTGGCGATTTTTCTGGCGAGCCTGTATTACAGGTTCCGACCATTGAAGGCGGCTGTCGCCTTTTGGGCGGTGCTTCTGGGAATCTTCGGGGAATGGTCCTGCGTGAAGGCGGGGATGTGGGTTTACGCCCATCCGCAAATCGGGGGGCTTCCCGTCTGGCTTGGCTTCGTGTGGCCGATTCTGATGATGTCTTTTCTGGAAATGGCCGAATATCTGGATGAGGCGGGCGAGGTTTATCCGCGCGCACGCCTCGCGGGAATCGCCGTCCTTCTTCCCGTGGCGCTTTTTCTCACCGGGGCTGCCCTTGCGCTGGCCGGCGGCCCGGTGAGCCTCATCCTGTTCCTCTTTCTTTCCTTCGCCCTTGTTTTCGCCCACAGGCCCTTTCATTTAATACTTTTCGTGATGGCTGCAGCAATAGGCTTTTCCGGCGAATACCTGTGCGTACGATGGGGGGTCTGGCATTACACCCGCCCGTTTCTGGAGGGAATCGGAATGCCCGTCTCCCTTCCCCTGGCCTGGGGGCTTTCGGCCCTTCTGGTGCGGCTCGCCGCCGGGGCCACTATTCGGCCCTTAACCCTCAAGGCGTAAGGCAGGGCCGCTTTTATATGATCCCCATTTTCCTCCCCAGCGAAAACCCCATCTTTTCCAGAGGCCCCAGCCGCCAGTAGGCCCCGGCGTCCTCAAGGCCGTCAAGCGCGGTCATCATGCCCTCCATGTACTCGCCGTAGTGCGACATGTAGTCCAAATCCATGCGCCTTTGAAAGTAGGGGCCGGAAAAAAGCCTCATCAGCGAGTCAAGGGAGATCATCCCGCCGATTTTTCCATCCGAGAAGCCTTTCCAGTTGCGAAGATGTTCTTCCGACCGGAAGAAGTTCATGGTGCTTCACGAGTATGGGATGTTGAAAACCCACCTTCCGATGGGAACCGAGACGTGGCCGATGAGGCCCTCCGGGTCCCTGGACAGTATTTTCCCGTCCTTCACCACGACGCGGACAGGTTCGCCGCAATCCAGGCACACCGAGTCGATCTCTACCGTCTTTCCGGGATATAGCCAGCTGACCGCCAGCGATTCAAACGCTCACTGGCCGAACCATTTCCGCTCACCGTCGATGGTTAAGCGGTAGTGCGTGGGCAGGTTGTTGAAAGGCGCACAAGACACGATGTTGTCGGTCTTGGGATAAAGCCAGCCTGCGAAACCCGGAGTGGAAAAGAGCTTATGCAGCGCTTTCCGGCCCTCCTCCGGAGCCACGCCCAATTTGGCGGCTATTTCCGCGTAATGGGGAGCCTGGCCGGTTTCCACCATGCGCTCCATTATGATGTTGAAGGTTTTGTCCATTAGGGTCGGTTCTGGCATGAAAGGCCTCCTTCAGTGTAGGATGGCGTTACGGGCGGCCATGCCAAGCCTGGCCGCTGAATCATCTGACCGGAGGGTCAATAGATATCATGAATGGTTATGCATGGCAACCGTCAGAAAAATCTATAATGCGGACCGAAAAGTCGACGGCGGGCGGCGGGCAGGCGGATGTGAAAAATTGGGCTTTTCAACCTAAAAACGACTATTTGGGCGCATAAAAAAAGGGCTTGCGGAATTAACCGCAAGCCCTTGATTTTTTTGTGGTAGCGGGGGACGGATTCGAACCATCGACCTTCGGGTTATGAGCCCGACGAGCTACCAGACTGCTCCACCCCGCAGTGAATTTTTTATTTATATTTTAGCCCGAAGATTTTGTCAAGATTAAAAACAGGCTTGTTCACAATGGCGGTCGGCGGCGGGCGGCAAACAAGGGCCGACACCGAGGATTTTTGCACTCTCAGGCAAAGCCCTTTTGATTTCGCCCGTCTGGAGCGAGGCCGCAGGGCCGGGCATTGAGGGCAAAAACCGACTGGAAGCGCACGCAGTTGGAATAAGATATGCCCCCGGCGTTGCGGGCGCATACCATAAAACCTTCGGCAGTCCGCTTTCTGTGCTTTTCCGCCCCCTGCCCGCCGCCGACTTTGCTTCGCTTTTGACGCTCTTTTTCCGCGCGTCAAAAATTGCTTGACAAGTTAAGCGATCGCTTGCATATTTTGTTTCCATCAAATGATGGAAGCGTTCCATTGGAACACCCCAAGGGAGTACCGGCCTACGTTAAAAGCCCTGCAAAAAGCCCGCAAGGACCCGGCGTCCATGAAGGGGCGCATCCTGGAAGTGGCCCGCCGCATATTCGGCGAGTACGGGTTCCACGGCACCACCACGCGGATGATAGCCCAGACGGTGGGAATAGACATCTCCACCCTTTACTATCACTGGGGCGAGAAGGGCGACCTTTACGAGGCCGTGGTGCTGGACATATACGAAGACCTGCGGGAAAAATTGATAGAGGTTGAGGGCCACATAAAAGGAAAACCCCTGGCCGAGCGCCTTGACATAGCAATTGATGAAATGACCGATTATCTTTTCGAGCAGCCTGAAATATCCAACCTTATTCTTTTTCGCTATTTCGCCAAAACAAGGCACGCTTCACCCCTTGATTTCCGGGTACCCGAATTCATGGGAAGCATCGCCTATTCAATGGGGCTGGTTCCCGACAAGGCCCAGCTTCCGGTGGACGCCAAGATGAAGATGCTGGCGGTGATGAACGCCATTCATAATTTTGTTTCGGGCGAAAATTTTTTTCTGGCGCTTCTGGGCAGCGAGCACGAAGCCTATGTGAAGGGGGTCAAGGAGACCCTCAAATTTATTCTTATCCCGGCCTTCGCCAGGGCGGAAAAACCCGCTTCGGCCCCAAGGCCCAAATGAAGCACAGGCTCAAAGGCGTTTTTTTGTCGGCTTCAAAGCAATAACCCCCATCCATTTCACTCAAGGTTTCCGTAGCAAAACGCATCACATAATCCCAAACAGGCGTAAAACCTTCGGCATCAATTGACCGAACGGTCGAGCGCCAAAAGAAGGAGGGCAATCAGGATGGCTCTAAATCTCAATGCGGTGGGAAAAAAAATCGGTCCCATCACCAAGGACTACACCTGGAAGGATGTGGTCCTTTACGCCCTGGGCGTGGGTGCGGGCTTTGACGAGCTCGAATACGTCTATGAAAAGGACCTGAAGGTGGTCCCCACCTTCTCCATTGCGGCCATTTTCGATTTCTTAAGCCACATCGGGGCCGAGAGCAACGTGAACCTTGCGGGCCTGGTTCACGGCGAGCAGGAACTCATCTTCCACAACCCGATCCCCAAGGATGGCAAGTTCGTAACCGAAGGCGCGGTAAAAGCCTATTACGATCTGGCCGCCAAGGGCAAAAAAGGCGCGCTCATCGTTGGCGAGGGCATAACCCGCGACGCCGACGGCAAGAAGCTCTTCACCAATATTATGACGCTCTTCGGTCGCCTTGACGGCGGCTTCGGAGGCGAGGCCCCCCCGGACGACAAGGCCGCAATTCCCGACCGCGCCCCTGATTTTGAGGTGGAGGCGGCCCCTTCAGAGAGCCAGCCCCTTGTTTACAGGCTTTCCGGCGACGTGTTCATGATCCACGTTGACCCCGAATTCGCCAGGATGAGCGGCTTTGAAAAGCCCATCATGCACGGCCTGTGCACTTACGGTTTCGCGTGCCGCGCCCTTATCGGCAAGCTCTGCCCCGGCGCTCCCGACACCGTGCGCCGCTTGAAGTGCCGGTTCAGTAAGCCCCTCTACCCCGGAGACCCCATCAAGACCCAGATTTGGAAGGTTGCCGACGATCAGGCCATGTGGCGGGTGGTGAACACCAAGACCAATGAAGTCTGCATTGACGGCGGCATCTTCGAGTGGGGCGCCCTTGCCAAGGACGAAATCCGCTACGACGGCAAAGTCGCCATCATCACCGGCGCAGGCGGCGGGCTTGGCAAAGCCTACGCCGTCGAGCTTGCCCGGCGCGGAGCCAAGGTGGTGGTGAACGACCTGGGCGGAAGCCGCGACGGCGTGGGCGGAAGCCAGACTGCGGCGCAGCTTGTTGTTGACGAGATCAAGGCCGCAGGCGGCGAGGCCGTACCCAACTACGACAACGTGGCAACCGCAGAGGGCGGCGCGAACATCGTGAAGACGGCGGTGGACGCCTTCGGCACGGTGGACATTCTCATCAACAACGCGGGCATCCTCCGCGACAAGAGCTTCCTTAAAATGGAGCCGGAAAACTGGCAGGCGGTTCTGGACGTGCATCTTAACGGCGCGTACAACGTGACCCGCGCCGCCTATCCCATCATGAAGGAAAAGGGCTTCGGACGAATTGTCATGACCACGAGCGCCGCAGGCGTTTACGGCAATTTCGGACAGGCCAACTACGCGGCTGCCAAGATGGGCCTTATCGGCTTTATGAATACGTTAAAGCTCGAAGGCGGCAAGTACAACGTCAAGATCAACACCGTGGCCCCGCTGGCGGCCTCGCGCCTTACCGAGGACGTTTTCCCGCCGGAGGTCTTCGAGAAATCCAAGCCCGAATTTGTGGCCCCCATGGTGCTCTTCCTTTGCTCCGACAAGTGCGACGTTTCAGGACGCATTTATAACGCCGGAATGGGCTTCTTCAACCGGGTGGCCATGATGACCGGCCCCGGCGCGGTTCTCGTGAAAGACGAAACCGTCACCCTGGAAGACGTGCAGAAGAACATGGCCGCCGTCAACAGCATGGCGGAAGCCGCCGAATACTACCAGTTGAACGATCAGGTGGGCGACGTGCTCATGGCCTTCACCAAGCCCGCGAAAGCAGCCCCGGCTGCTGCTGCGGCGGCTGCCGCTCCAAGCGCGGCCCCCAAGTCGGTGAAGGAAGCCTTTGACCTCATGCCCTCAAAATTCGTGGCATCCGCTGCTGCTGGCGTGAACGTGGTCTTCCAGTACAACATAAGCGGCGAGGGCGGCGGTGAGTGGAACGCCGTGATAGCCGACGGAACCTGCACGGTCTCCACCGGCAAGCACGAAAAGCCCACCACCACCATCATAATGGAGTCAGCCGATTTCATGGCCATGATGAATAAAACCATCAGCCCCATGAAGGCCTATACCTCCGGCAAGCTCAAGATCGAAGGCGATATCATGAAGAGCCAGTTGATCGAAAAGCTTTTCAAAGAGTAGCTCCGTAAGGACTTTTAGCGCGTTGTAAACGCTTACATAAAAAACCATTTCACTTCGCGCCGGGGCGTAAAACGGCATCCCGGCGAAAAAGGAGAATGCGTTATGGTAGGAATAACTGCTTACGGAGCCTACATCCCCCGGCTTCGACTGGATCGTCAGGCGATCTTTCAGGCCATGGGCTGGTTCGCCCCGGCCATCATGATGGTGGCGCAGGGCGAAAGGTCCATGTGCTATTGGGACGAAGACTCCCTCACCATGGCGGTTTCGGCTGGCATGGACTGCATAAAGGGCATAGACAAGGAAAAGATTGACGGCGCGTATTTCGCATCCACAACCTTCCCCTTTGCGGACAGGCAGAACGCCGGAATCCTTGCCACGGCCCTCAATCTTTCGTCGGGACTCACCACAAGCGACTTCACCGGCTCAATCAAGGCGGGCTCATCGGCCCTCATCGCGGGCCTGAACGCAGTAAAATCGGGAGAGCGCAAGAACGTATTGGTTGCGGCAGCCGACCGCCGCGAGACCAAGGGCGCGTATTTTTACGAGATGTGGTACGGCGACGGCGCGGCTTCGGTCTGCGTGGGAACCGAAAACGTGATAGCGGAATTTCTGGGCTCCCACAGCGTGTCCTACGATTTCGTCGATCATTATCGCGGCGGATCCAACAAGTTCGACTACGTGTGGGAAGAGCGCTGGGCGCGTGATGAAGGCTACAGCAAGATTTACCCGGAGGCCATCAAGGGCCTTCTGGCCAAGCTCGGCATCACAATGGACGAGGTTGCGAAGCTCGCCTTCCCCTGCTTCTTCAAGGCCGAGCACAAGGGCATAGCCAAAGCCCTGGGCGCGGAAAAGAAGGTCGTGGACAACATGCACGAGGTCTGCGGCGAAACCGGCGTGGCCCACTGCATGGTGATGCTGGTGTCGGCCCTTGAAACCGCCAAGCCCGGCGACATCATCATCATGGCGGGCTTCGGCCAGGGCGCGGACGCGCTGGCCTTCAAGGTGACTGAAAACATTACCAAACTCGCCCCCCGGCAGGGTGTCGCAAAGTGCATAGCCAACAAGAAGATCGTGGACAACTACGCGAAATTCCTGGTCTGGCGCAACCTTGTGGAAAACGAGATGGGTATCCGGGCCGAGGCCCCCACCCAGACCGCCATGACCACCCTGTGGCGCAAGCGCAAGATGATTCTGGGTCTCGTGGGCGGCAAGTGCCGGGAGTGCGGCACGGCCCAGTTCCCCAAGATGGACATCTGCGTAAACCCGGCCTGCAACGCTCATCGTACCCAGGACGATTACGAGTTCGCCAATCTTACCGCAAAAATCAAGACCTTCACCGGCGACATGCTCTCGGTGTCGGTGGACCCGCCCAACAAGTACGGCATGATCCAGTTTGAGGGCGGCGGGCGCTACATGGCGGATTTTACCGACTGCGACCAGGATGAACTTAAGGTCGGCCTTCCCATGAAGATGATGTTCCGCAGGCGCTACGTGGACAAGGGCCGGGGCTTCACCAACTACTTCTGGAAAGCCACCCCGGACCGCGACGCCATGCCCGCCTACCTTGCGGAGCTTTCTAAGGTCCGCTTTGACGGCAAGGTTGCTGTCATCACCGGCGCTGGCGGGGGCCTCGGCAAGGTGTACGCCTTGGAGCTTGCCAAGCGCGGCGCGAAGATCGTTGTAAACGACCTTGGAGGCGCGCGCGACGGCTCCGGCGGCGGCTCCGCCACTCCGGCCCAGGCTGTGGTTGACGAGATCAAGGCCCTTGGCGGCGACGCGGTTGCCAACTACGACAACGTGGCCACAGCGGCTGGAGGCGAGAACCTGATCAAGCAGGCCGTGGACGCCTTCGGCACGGTGGACATCGTCATCAATAACGCCGGAATCCTCCGGGACAAGAGCTTCCTCAAAATGGAGCCGGAAAACTGGAACGCGGTGCTGGCCGTACATCTCAACGGCGCGTACAACGTCACCAAGCCGGCCTTCGCCATAATGAGGGAAAAGGGCTATGGCCGCGTCATCATGACCACGAGCGCTGCGGGCCTTTACGGCAACTTCGGCCAGACCAACTACTCGGCGGCCAAGATGGCCTTGGTGGGCCTCATGAATACCTTGAAGCTCGAAGGCGGCAAGTACAACATAAAGGTGAACACCGTGGCCCCGCTTGCGGCCTCGCGTCTCACCGAAGACATCATGCCGCCCGATATTTTCGCCCGCATGAAGCCCGAGTTCGTGTCACCCATGGTGATGTATCTCGCAAGCCACGTCTGCAAGGAATCGGGCTACATCTATAACGCCGGAATGGGCTACTACAACCGGGCAGCAATGGTCACCGGCGGAAGCGTCCAGATCGGCGATGTGACCAAGCCGCCCACTGTCGAAGACATCGCCGACAAGTGGGAGGAGATCAACTCCATAGAGGGCGGCAAGGAAATCTCCGACGCAACCGGTGCCCTCATGGAACTGGTCACCCCCAGGCCCAAGAAGAGCGCGGCGGCCCCCGCGGCTGCGGCGGCGGAAGCCCCGGCGGCAGGCGGAAGCGGTGTCACGGTTGAGGCGATTTTCGCCGAAATGCCCTCGCATTTCATGGCGGATAAGGCCGCTGGCGTCAACGTGATCTTCCAGTACATCGTAACGGGCGCGGGCGGCGGCGACTGGATAGTGGCGGTTGCGGATGGCGCGCTTTCCATCACCAAGGGCAAGCACGAGAAACCCACCACCACCTTAAAATTGGCGGCGGATGACTGCGTGGCCATGTTCACCGGGCAGCTGAACCCGATGAAGGCCTACACGTCCAAGAAGCTCATCATTGAAGGCGACATCATGAAGTCGCAGCTCATTGAAAAGCTCTTTAAGTTATAAGAGTCGCTCAAAAGCTTGATGAGTGCGCGGCGGCGGACGCGGAAAAGTCAAACGCCCGTCCGCCGCACTTCAAAAAACGTTCATAGTCGGCCCTTCAACCAGTAAGGTTTTCGGGCCTCAACGACTGGGAGGTAATTAGAATGGCAACCGGAATCAAGGATAAAGTCGCCATCATTGGAATGGGCTGTTGCCGTTTCGGCGAACGCTGGGACATGGGCGCTGAAGAGCTCATGGTGGAAGCCTTCGAGGAATGCCTCGCGGACTCCGGCCTCGAAAAAAAGGACATCCAGGCGGCCTGGTTCGGCACCTGCCTTGAAGAAATCAACGTGGGCAAGAGCGCTCTGCCCCTTTCCACCACCTTAAGGCTTCCTTACATCCCTGTGACCCGCGTTGAAAACTACTGCGCAACGGGAACTGAAGCCTTTCGCGGCGCCGTGTACGCAGTGGCCTCAGGCGCTTACGACGTGTGTCTGGCCCAGGGCGTGGAAAAACTGAAGGACACCGGTTACGGCGGCCTTCCCAACCCCGGCTCCAACGGCGGAACCCTTCCGTGGCAGTGGTGGCCGAATCTCTCCGCTCCCGGCTCCTTTGCACAGCTGGCCTCGGCCTACGGCGCAAAGTACAGGAAGAGCGATGAAGAGATCAAAGAGGCCATGACCCACATTTCATGGAAAAGCCACCAGAACGGCACCAAGAACCCCAAGGCTCATCTTCGCAAGGCGGTATCCAAGGACGCCATCAAGGGCTCGCCCATCATCGCCCATCCCCTTGGCCTTTTCGACTGCTGCGGCGTGTCGGACGGCTCCGCCTGCGCCATCGTATGCTCGGTGGAATTCGCCAAGAAGCTCGGCAAGAAGGATTTCGTATCGGTCAAGGCCCTTCAGCTCGCCCTTTCATCCGGCGAGGAGTCCGGTTTTGACGAGTGGGACGGCGATCATTTCGCAACCACAACCGCAGCCTCAAAGAGGGCCTACGCCGAAGCCGGAATCACCGACCCGCGCAAGGAAATCTCCATGATGGAAGTGCATGACTGCTTCTCCATCACCGAGCTTGTCACCTACGAGGACCTTCACATCAGCCCGCGCGGCGGAGCCATCAAGGACATCCTGGACGGCTTCTACGACGCGTCCGGCCAGGTCCCCTGCCAGATAGACGGGGGCTTGAAGTGCTTCGGGCATCCAATAGGCGCTTCCGGCCTTCGGATGCTCTACGAGATGTACCTCCAGCTTAACGGCAGGGCCGGAGAGCGGCAGCTGAACAATCCGCGCTTCGGCCTTACGCACAACCTGGGAGGCTTCCCGTTCCAAAACGTATGTGCCATATCGATCATCGGCAAATACTAAGCGCCAGAAGTCCTGAAAGCGCGAACTGCTGTGTCAGGCTTCGCGGGCGGCGTGCTCACGTGCAAAAGCACGCTCCGCCGCCGCCCGCTCGCCTTCCTTGCATTTCATCGTTTTCAGGACTTCTGGCCGTGGCTTTAATGTAGCTTATTGCCTTGTAGAACTTTTACGTCGGAGAAAATTAGCATGATCGAGATCAAGCTAATCATTAACTCCGATGTGGAGGAGGTCCTGGCCTGGAAATGCTGCAACCTTTTCGACCAGAACCTGGAAATTCGGATCACCAACACCGGAGACGCGCCAGTGGCGATTTCCGGTTCGTTCGTTCTGGAAAACGGGGCCGAGTCCAAGAGGATCACCAACGTTTACCCTCCGGGGGGCGTGGTGGTAAAGCCCGGCGAGCTGGCCTCCATGTATTCGTCCCTTGATTCGGACGTTTTCGCAAGGTTTACAAGCGCCGTTTTTACCGATGGAGCGGGAAACGCCCTCCGTTTTCCGGTAAATAATGATCAAACGCGGTCATAAAACCGCGAAAGGGGTCACATGGATATTTTAACCTACACCGCAGATCACGAAAAGTTCCGCAAGGAACTTAGGGAGTTTCTGGCCCGCGAGGTGGTCCCCAACGTGGATAAATGGGAAAAGGAGCACATCGTCCCGAAAAGCGTGTGGCGCAAGATGGGCGAGGCGGGCTTTTTGTGCACCGCCCAGCCCAAGGAATACGGCGGCCACGGGCTGGACTTCCTCTACACGGTGATCGTCTGCGAGGAATGCTCCCACACGGGCTTCACCGGGCTAACGGCCTCGCTCCATTCGGACATCGTGGTGCCCTACATCGAGAGCTTCGGCACCGAGGAGCAGAAGAAAAAGTACATCCCGCTCTGCGCCTCCGGCGAGTACATCTCGGCTGTGGCCATGACCGAACCGGACGTGGGAAGCGACCTTGCCTCCATGACCACCATCTTCGAGGAGGACGGGGACAGCTACGTAATAAACGGCACCAAGACCTTCATATCAAACGGCATCAACTGCGGAATCTGCGTGGTTGCGGCCAGGGACCCCCACGCCGACAACCCCTACCAGGCCATTTCCATGTTTCTGGTGGAAGACGGCACTCCCGGTTTCGGGCGGGGCAAGCACCTTGAGAAAATGGGCTGGCACAGCCAGGACACCGCCGAGCTTTTCTTCTCCAAGTGCCGGATTCCCAAGGAAAACATGCTAGGCCAAAAAGGCTCCGGCTTCATAATTCTGATGCAGAAGCTCCAGCAGGAGCGCCTGGTGTGTGCAATAGGCGCGGTTTGCGCGGCGGAAAAAGTGGTGGAGAAAGTAACGGAGTACTGCAAAAACACCAAGGAGCGCAGCGGCAAACCCATCTCCAAGAACCAGGCGACCCAGTTCGCCCTGGTGGAGATGGCCACCGAGGCCAAGATAGGCCGCATCTTCATCGATAAGTTGATCGCCGACCACATGGAGAAAAAAAACGTGGTTGTCGAGGTATCCATGGCCAAGTTCTGGACCACCGACCTTGCCAAGCGCACCTGCGACAGGGCCATGGATCTCGTTGGCGAACCGGGATACCTGGAAGCCTTCGGCCTTGCGCGCGGCTTCCGGGACGTCCGCGTAATGCCCATCTTTGCAGGCACCAACGAGATCATGAAGCGCATCGCGGCGGGTTTCATGGGGCTGTAGAAGCAAAAGTAAAAGATTGCCTCCGGCGTCCGGGGGAGCGCGGCATCAAGATGGCTCTCCCCCGGACCCTCTTTTGTTCACAAACGGGATTGCGTTGCAATCCCGTTCGTGTTTTGGGATAATGTACGGTGTCATAATCATTGAAGGGGGCACCGTGATGAAAAAGCCGCAAGCGGGTAAAAGCTCATGCTTGGCAATTTTTTTCATTATTTTTTTCCTCCGCCCGGCCTTGGGCGGAAACGCCGAAAACTGGCGGAACGAGGTGCCTTGCGGGCGCAGGCTTCCGGAAATGCAATCAGTTGAAAAGACAGACTGCAAACATGCCTACGAGGCCTCACTGCCCAACGGAGGCCAGCTTTCGGTTTGCGTAGAATCGGGGACGGATGATTCATTTTGCGACGTTGCCAATATCCTTTATAGAGCCAAAAATGGCGCTGTAAAGGAATGGAAGTTCGATATCAATCAGATATCCGGTTTCCAGTATCGTCTTGATGCAGTTGATTTTGCCGGGAACGGGCATGAAGTCATTTTGTTGGGCGTGATGAGGATGATGACTTCGGGCATATGTATCGCGTATTGGACCGTGTGGGCCTTATCCGAGGACGGCGTATCAGACGGGCTTTTGGTCGAAGATTATGGCCGGATGGGTTTTCCCACCCGCTCCAATGGCGAGCCGGGGGCGCTCATGCTGGCCACCCAATGGCGGGGAGGAACCGAACCAGATCGTGGATTTGGAAAATATCTTTTGGGAGTATGGTACCGATACGAAAATGGCAACTGGCATTCGGTTCTTTATGACCGTGACCATCCGGTCATATATCGACGCTATCTGTTCAGCCATGAAAAAGAGCGCGATCAAGGCGCCGGAGCGGAAGATTATAAGCCCGTGACATGGTACCGCCATAAAAGCGCACGGCCGGTAGTGGGGCCTTATCCCGACGATTTCCTGGTTGAACCATAGAAATGCGGTATGTGAAAATTCGATCCTTTTGCCCTGGAGGAAAAACATGCAAGGCTGGACCGAAGAGGAATTTGCGAACAGGGAGCTTATGGCCCCGTGCGGGCTGTACTGCGGGACCTGCGGGGTTTACATCTCAAACCGCGACGGAAACGAAAAGTTCCGGCAGGTGATGGGAAACCTGTACGGAACCAAGCCTGAGGAGACCAGGTGCCTGGGCTGTATGCAGCCCGATCCGCCCCGCGAGCTTTACTCTTTCTGCCGGTCCTGCGCCATACGCGACTGCGTTAGGGGCCGGGGCTTCTACTCCTGCCACCAGTGCGAAAACTGGCCCTGCGACCACTTCAAGAATTTTCCCCTGGCGACTGGCCGGAGGGTCATGGACCGGGCCATAAAAAGCTGGCGGGAAAAGGTCGCGGAGCTTGGCGACGAGGCCGGAAGCGTGGAATGGGCGCGTTCCGAATGCGAACGCTACCACTGCCCGGACTGCGGCTACCCGCTCTTCCGGGGAGCCCAGCGTTGCCGCAACTGCAAGCGAAACGTCGCCGACGACCTGGACGGCTCGCTGTAGGTCTCTGCGTTGATTGAACGGATTTTCGGATTGAGCGCAAGGTTTTTGCGAAATTCCGGTAAAATTCGATTTTTTGGCGGTTTCCCGAACGGAGAAAAGAAGGCCTCCGGGAGGGAGGAGGAAAACCCGGAGGCCGCTTTCGGAATCGGGACCGCAACCTTTAAGATGGGGGCTTAAGGGCGGTCCTTTTATGCGGGAAAAGGCTTCGAGCCGGTTCGGAACCTTTTCCTTGAAGAATAATATAAAATCGGAAACCTTATTGTCAATAGGAATTATTATTATTTTATGGTCTATGCAGCACCGCCTGATGAATGGCGGCCTTTTGAAAAAACCCGGCGGAAGACGGATCAGTTGAGGTTCGGGCGCAGGGATTCCTCCTCGTAAAAGCCCTCGGCCATGACCAGGGCGGCGCGGTTCTTCCTGGCCCATTCCCTTATGGAGCGGATGAGGCCGGGGTCGTGAAACATTAATATCTCCCCCAGGCAGCTTAAATCCTGCTGAATTCGCCAGTATAAGTGCATGAACTTTCCTTTCCCCGCCAGTTGACACCCCAATCCGGACAGACCGATGAAAAACGATGAGCCGCAAGGCGTGCGAAAAGCCAATGAGCAAGCGTACTGAAGGTACGTGGCGGAATTGGCTTTGATGCACAACACAGCGGATCGCGTTTTTCGACGGCCTGTCTCCAAAATTAAAACAGCCCTTCAGACATATATGTCTGAAGGGCTGCACCCTGCTTCTTGGCCCTTTTAAATTTGGCCCATGCGCTGCATCTCCCGTGTGCGCAAAAGGCTCGGCGGCAAGGCAGGTCTTCTGGCTTACGGATCATCCGGGCGCTCGCCCCTTCCCGCCGAAGTCAGCCCCGGCAGTGGTTTCTTGCGAACGCCGTCCCCGTATACAGCGGCGGGACCGCTCCCGATTTTCACGGGATTCCCTTTTTGTGCTTGAAAAAGCACCTTGCGCCTTTTTCAGTCTATTTTTTCATGCTCGCGCTGTCAAGCCAAACATCCGGGGCCGGACGCCTATAAAACAGGATGCCGCAAGCGGGTTGATGAAAACCCGCAGGAGCGCGCGCCTTGCCTTTTGCGCCGCGAGGTATTATAATTCACAGAAACTCCGTCCCCCTCAATGGCAAGGCTTATGGAAAAACATCACAAATTCTCTTTCTGGTACGTCCTGTTCGGCATTTGGGTTGTGTTTTTCATCCACAACATGATGTCTTCGGCCATGGCCATAAGGAGCATTCCCTATTCCGAGTTTCTGGACCTTTTGAAGTCGAAAAAAATCGCCGAAGTCGCCATCACCGAAAACCAGATACAGGGGAAGACCGTAGACGGCGGAGGCCCGGAGGGCAAGACCCTGGTATTCCGCGCCGTTCGCGTTGACCCGGAGCTTTCCAAGCTCCTGTCCGAGTACAAGGTCACCTTCAAGGGCGAGATCGAATCCCGCTGGCTTCACGACCTTCTGTCCTGGGTGCTGCCCGTGCTGCTTTTCGTGGGGGTGTGGGCCTTCATGATGAAAAAGATGGCGGGCGGCCAGCAGGGCTTCATGATGCTGGGCAAAAAGGCCCGGATTTACATGCAGGATGAACTTTCGGTAACCTTCGACGATGTGGCCGGGGTTGACGAGAGCAAGGCCGAACTGGTGGAAGTGGTGGAGTTTCTGCGCGACCCCGGGCGCTTCACCCGGCTTGGGGGCAAGATGCCGCGAGGGGTGCTCCTGGTGGGGCCTCCGGGAACAGGCAAGACCCTTCTGGCCAAGGCGGTGGCGGGGGAATCGAAGGTCCCATTTTTCAGCCTTTCGGGCTCGGAATTCGTGGAGCTTTTCGTGGGCATGGGCGCGGCCCGCGTGCGCGACCTCTTCAACCAGGCCAAGGAAAAGGCCCCCTGCATCATCTTCATCGACGAGTTGGACGCCCTTGGAAAGGCTCGCGGAATAGGCTCCTTCGGGGGCCACGACGAGCGCGAGCAGACCCTGAACCAGCTCCTGTCGGAAATGGACGGCTTCGATCCCACCGTGGGGGTGATACTTCTCGCCGCCACCAACAGGCCGGAAATCCTCGATCCCGCGCTCATGCGCCCTGGGCGCTTCGACCGCCAGATACTGGTGGACCGGCCCGACAAGCAGGGGCGCGAGGCGATACTTAAGGTGCACTTGAAGGGCGTCACGACCGAGGAGGGGCTCGACGTCGAGAAAATATCCTCCATGACCCCCGGAATGGTGGGCGCGGACCTGGCCAACCTCGTGAACGAGGCCGCCCTTCTCGCCGTGCGCCGGGGCAGGGACTCCGTGAGCATGGCGGAGTTCGAGGAGGCCGTGGAGCGCGTGGTGACGGGCCTGGAAAAACGCAACCGCCTCATCAACCACGAAGAAAAGAAAATCGTGGCCTTTCACGAGCTTGGCCACGCCATCGTGGCCCTTTCCCTTCCGGGCGCGGACCCGGTGCAGAAGATATCCATAATCCCGCGAGGCATTGCGGCCCTGGGCTACACCCTGCAATTGCCCACGGAAGACCGGTTCATCATGAAAAAGACCGAGCTTCTGAACAGGATAGCCGTCCTTCTGGGAGGCCGGGCAGCCGAAGAGATCGTTTTCGGAGACATTTCCACGGGTGCGCACAACGACCTTGCACGGGCCACGGACATAGCGCGCGGCATGGTGAAGCAATACGGCATGAGCGAAAAAATCGGCACAGTTTACCTTGAAAACGAGCGCCGCCAGCAGTTTTTGAGCGTCGGCATGGACGCCGCCCCGGAATACGGCGCGGAAACCGCCGTCCTTATCGACTCCGAGATCAAGGGAATTCTCGACGCCCAGTATCTTGTGGCCAGGGAAATCCTTGAAGGCCGGAGGGAAGTGCTGGACAAGGCCGCCGTTCTTCTGCTTGAAAAGGAAAAGATGGAGGGCGGCGAGCTTGCCGCCCTCATGGAAAAAACGCAATCTATTTGAAAAAGCCTTGATATCAATCCGTATAAACGCGATGAAGTGCAAGGAGTGCGAAAAGCCAAGAGCCAAGCGTACCCGCCCAAGAAATCACAGAGTTCTTGGGATAAATCAGGATGTTCTTACGTGGCGGAATTGGCTTTGATGCACGACACTTAAATTCACGTTTTTAGACAGGCTGTTATCGACCATTCACCCAGGAGCCTTCTCCATGCACCGCATTTCATTAAAATGCGCCGCCTTGCTGGCCGTCCTTCTATGCCTTTCCACAGCGCGGGCTTATGCGGAAGACCCCGCCGTGGTTCAGGCGAAGAAACTGTTCGATCAGTACGTGGCTTACGAAAAGGCCTACGACGAGCGGTTCAAGGACCTGTTCGACGACGACGCCGTGATAAAATCGGTTAAGGTGGACCAGAACAACGTGGGAAGCCCCATGCCGGAAATCGGGGGCAGGCAGTTGAAGGAAAGCATAACCGCGCTTTTCCCTTTCCTGCAGGACAGGGGCCTTTCCAAAAAATACGGGGCGTGCAAATATACCGACGTCAAATTCGCCCGCGTCACCGACAAGGTGAAGGTGGACGCGTGGCGCTACGAGCCTTCGGAGCAGTTCACCGGGCGCTTTTCCCTCCTGATCGGCAAGGCCTATGACGGCAAGTGGAAGATAGTGGAGATGTTCACCGAGTTCCGCCCGCCTCCCAGCGACACCCGCTACCGGTCCTGGCCCGGCAGCGGAAGCCGGGGCAGGAGTCGGCCCTCTTACTACAGATGATCCAGAAATCCAGGCCTGTGCATTAATCGTTTCTATAACTCCGGGGGACAAAAAACATGGCGGGAAAACCGAAACCTGCATTCTGGTTCATAGTCCTGCTCGTTGCGGCCGGCCTCACCTATTACGGGCTCATGAGGGCGGGCGTGGTGGACAAATTCAGGCAGGGCGCATCCTCCCCCACCGGCCGGTCGGCCACGGCCTCCCTTCCTTCGGGGGACCTCTTGGAACTTTACTTTTACTCGTCCTCCGCCAAGAAAACCTGGATCGAGGCCATGACCGCCCGGTTCAACGCAAGCGGGGTCAAGGTGGGCAAAAAGACCGTGGTGGTGAAAGCCTTTCACGGCAATTCCGGCGAACAGCTTGACGATCTCAAAATCGGAAGGACCAGGCCCGACCTGTGGAGCCCCGGCGACGAATCCTGGCTGGCCCTTGCCGACGCATGGTTCCGCGACGTCAAGAGCGTGAAGGTCATGGACGGTTACAAGCCCCTGGTCAACGTCCCCCTGGTCATCGCCATGTGGGAGCCGATGGCCCAGGCCCTTGGCTATCCCAAGCCCATTGCCTGGAAGGACGTGGCCAGGGTGGCCATGAACCCGGAGGGCTGGAAATCGGCGGGCAACCCCCAGTGGGGGGCCTTCCGCTGGGGCCACGCCCACCCGGACGCCAACTCCGGCTTTCTCACCGTCGCCAGCGAGGTTTACGCCATACTGGGCAAAACAAGCGGCATGACCGCCCAGGACCTGGCCAACCCCGTGGTTCTGCAATTCCTCACGGGCTTTGAGGGCGCGGTGGAGCACTACGGCCTCTCCAACTCCTGGATAGACGATCTCATGCGCAAAAAGGGCCCCGGCTATCTTTCGGCCACGGTCCAGTACGAAAACACCATTATCGAGGGCAACGCCAAGTACGGAAACAAGCCCTTCAAACTGGTGGCCATCTATCCCTCCGAAGGCTGCTTCTTCGCCCGGCACCCGGTGGCCGTCATCAAGGGCGAATGGATGACCCCGGAACGCGAGGAAGCCGCCAACGCCTTCGTGAAGTTCCTGCTTTCAGCCGAGGCCCAGAAGGCGGCCATGGAACTGGGAGTCCGCCCCATAGCACAGATGCCCCTTGCCGCCCCCTTTGACGCGGAACACGGCGTAATGGCAGATGTCTCCGGCGTCAAGTCCTTCGAGGTGCCCGGCGAGGACGTTTTAAAGCGCCTGCACGACACCTGGGAATCGGTAAAGGTCCCGGCCACGGTAGTCCTCATCCTGGACCGCTCCGGCTCCATGCAGGGCGAGGCCATGGAAAACGCCAGGCTCGGCGCAATCAGCTTCATAAGGGCCATGAAACCCCGCGACCGGGTGCAGGTGGTGGTGTTTTCCGACCAGGTGACCCCTCTTTCGGACATGTGCGAAATAGCCTCGTGCGGCGAATCCATGGGCCAGAAAATCTCCACGGTCTTCGCCGAGGGCGGAACCGCCCTTTACGATTCCATCGCAACCTACTACAGGGAAATGGCGGCCCGTAAACGCTCCGGCGAAAAACGCCGCTACGCCCTGGTGGTCCTGACCGACGGCGACGACACCAAAAGCCGGATGTCATTTGAAGACCTGATGGACGTCTTCCCCAAGGGCGAGGACTTCGACGTTCCCAAGGTCTACACCATCGCCTACGGCGACGAGGTGCGCAAGGACGTCCTGGCCCAGATTTCCAACAAGACCAACGCGAGGCTGTTCGAGAGCTCGGCCTCAGAAATCGCCAAGACCTATCGTGAACTCTCGGCAAATTTTTAACCTGGCGGCCTGAAAGCGCGAACTGCTGTGTCACGCATCGGGTTGTGGATCGGTCACGTACAAAAGCGTACGCTCCCTCCCACGCCCCTCGCGTTCCTTGCATTTCATCGCTTTCAAACCGCCAGGGGCTTGGGTGGAGGAAAGAAAGATAAATCCAGCTTTCCTTGCAGGCGGCGATTATCGGGTGGCCCTGGCTTTTTCGCTGACGTGGTGCGACAGCACAAGAGTAATATTAGGCGGCCATTGATTCAATTACCGGCGAAAGTTTGACGTGGAACTGAATAATTCGAAAATCACGACGGGCGGAATCCTCCGCTACGTCAAAAAGGCATTCCTCTTTCACTGGAACCTCCTGGCCTTGGGCGCGGGCGTGGTTTACGGGCTTCTGTCCGGAAGGCCCGACGTGGCCCTTCCACTGGTGGCGGCTGCGGAAATCGTCTTTCTTGCCGGGCTCGCCACAAGGCCCAGGTTCCAGGACGCCGTTGACGCAGAGGGGCTGAAAGGCCAGGACCAGGATGAAATCGCCGACGAGGCCGAGGCCACAAGGCTCATCTCCGCCCTTTCACAGAAGGACCGGCGGGACTTCGAGGAACTCAGGAGCCTGTGCCTGGAGCTTGACCGCATAGGGGCCAGGGAGGACAGGCCCGAGGACGTGGCGAAGTTCCAGACCGACGGCGTGAACCGCCTCTTGTGGATATACCTCAAACTCCTCTTTTCCAAGACCGCCCTTGAACGCTATTTCAAGACCGTGGACCCGGTCGAGATAGAAAATTCCGTCACCCGCGCCACCGAGCGGCTGGCCGCCCTGGGGCCGGAATCCGAGGACGACGAAAAGGAGGCATCCTACCGCAAGAGCCTTGAAGACACCAGGGCCACCGCCGGGCTTCGCCTTGCCAACCACCGGAAGGCCCGCGACAACCACGAGTTCATAGTGATCGAGCTGGAGCGCCTTCACGGCAAGATCGCGGGGCTGGCCGAACTCGGCGTGGGCCGCCAGGGGCCGCAGCTTTTTTCCAACGAGATAGACGCGGCGGCGGCCACTATAAGAAACACCGAGCGGGCCATGGACGAGCTCTCCTTTCTTACCGGGCTTTCCACCGACGAGCGGGAGCCGCCCCGGCTCCTTTACCGGGCGGATTAGGCCATCGATGGAAAAAGCCGCGCCAGCCCTTCACGAAAAGCCGGAAACACGGGGCGCCGGAACCTGGATGCTTCCGGCAGGGCTTGACTCCATTCTGCGCCCCGCCTGCCTCGCCCTTCTGGTGCTGGCCCTTTTCTGGCCCGCCTTTTTCTACGATTTCGCCAATTACGACGACCTGGACACCGTAAGCTCCAACCCCTTCATAGGGGACCTGGGACCGGGCGGCTTGAAACGCATCTTCACCTTCTTTTCCCTCAAGAGCTTCTATCCGGTAAGGCTCCTTTCAGTAGCCATCGATTATAAATTCTGGGGGCTCGATCCAAGAGGCTATCACGCCACCAACGTCTTCATTCACCTTTTAAGCACCCTTCTCGCCTACGCCCTTTTCATCCGGCTGAAAAAATCGGGCGGCCCCCTCGATGCAGGAGGGCGAAGGGCCGCCTTCTGGGCCGCCGCACTTTTCGGGCTTCACCCCTCGGTGGTGGATTCCGTGGCCTGGATTTCGGGCCGCGAGGAGCTTCTGATGCTCCTTTTTCTCCTCTGTGCCCTCCACGTCCACATTTACGCCCTAAGGGCCAGGGGACCGGCCCGGTTCCTGCTTTTCGTACTCACCGCATACCTGGCCGCATTTTCGTGCCTTTCCAACATCCTGGGCGTGGCGGTGGCCCCCCTGGCGCTTTCCATGTCATTCCTGGTTTTCGGCCAGAGGCGGACCGCAAGGCTTCTGACCGAGACCTGGCACCTGTGGCTCGTGGCCCTTGCCGCCTTTTTCATAAAGCTGGTGTCCCTTGGGATTTACGACCAGTCCACCCAGGCGATTCTCTTTCCCTACGTGCCTTCGGCGATAAAAAACGCGGGACACCTGATCGGCAGGGGATTCGCCGAACAGGCCGCCACCCTGGATGCCATAGAGCGCGCGCGGCTGGTGGTAAGCCTTTTCGGGTCCAACCTGTTTCAGGTGCTTTTTCCCGCAAGGCTTCCGGTGATGTACGAAAACGTCTATCCGGGCTCCTTTTTCACCCCCCGGATGCTCATCGGCTTCCTTGCCCTGGCGCTGGCCGCCTTCGCCTTCCGCATGGCCCGCAAAAAGCCCCTGGCCCTTTTCGGCCTTGCCTGGTTCCTCATAAGCCTTCTTCCCTCGGCCCAGATCATCCCCCACCACATCTTCCGGGCGGACAGGTTTCTGTACCTGCCCCTTGTGGGATTCGGCCTTTTCGCCTCGGTAATGGCCCATGAGGCCGAAAAGCCTGCGGCCCGCCGGTGGGCGGGGGCCTTGTTCGTTCTTTGGGCCGCCGCCCTGTCCGCAAGGGCCGCAGTCCACCTTCCGGTATGGTCCGACGCCCTCACGCTGCACAGCTACTGCGTGTCCCAAAGCCCCAATAACGCCCTGGTGCGCCGCTATCTGGGCGTTGAGTACGCCCGGCTTTGCCTGTATGACGAGGCGCTTGTCCACCTCAAGGAGGCGGTGAGGCTCGCCCCCGAACGCAACGAGTTCTGGAGCATAGTGTTCAACACCTATGTAAGGAGCGGAAGGCTTGCGGAGGCCGAGGACTTCGCCCGCCAGGGAACGGTGAAGGCTCCGGAGAACCATGTGAGGTGGAACGATTTGGGCATGATACTGGCCATGCGGAAAAAGCAGGAAGAAGCGCTCAAGGCCTTTGAAAAGGCCCTGTCCATAAACCCCGATGACGACACCGTGAATCTGAATAAGGGCTGCCTGCTGTTTGACATGGGAAAAAGTGCGCAGGCGATGGAGCATCTGCGGAAAGCGCTCAAATCCAACCCCAAAAACAGCGTCGCCCTTTTCCGGCTTGGAGAGGCGCTGGAGTCCCAAGGCCAAAAGGACGAAGCCGTACAGCATTACCGCGAGGCCGTCCGATGGGCTCCGGGCTACCTTCCCCCCCGCAGGCGCCTGAAGGAGCTGGAATCCCAGGGGCCCGCCCACGAAAGCGCCGTCTCCGCGAAAAACGGGAGCCCGGCATGAAAAACGGAAAACTCAAGCCAGCAGCCTTCAAAATTCTCGCCGTGGCGCTCTCCCTTGCGGCGGTTCTTACAGTGCTGGAAATCGCGGCCCGGACTCTTCTCAACACCCGCCACGAAAAATTCTCCAACCGGAGCGACATCTATTTCTCAAACCCCAGGGGCTACCATGTGCTTCTTGGCCGGGCCGGAAACGACCCGGTTTACGGCCTGCCCTACTACGGCACCCCGGAAGGCTTCCGGCTCCCGGACCGGGACCGGCCGGACGTTAAAAATCTGCCCGAATACCCCCCCAACGTGCTGGTTCTGGGGGACAGCTTCACCTTCGGCAGGGGCGTGCGCTACGAGGACTCCTACCCCTTTCTGCTGGAAAAGGGCTTAAGGAAAAGCCACCCGAAAGCGGCTGTGTCAAACCGTGGCAAGGTGGGGGCGAATATTTCTGATGTCCTTCAAATTCTTGATTATTCATTGAAGGACGGCCCCTTTCCCCTGGTCATCTACGGATTCGTTTTAAACGACTTCGGGCTGGACAAAAATCGCTTCCCCATAGTCGGCCCCGATTTCATAGACCAGAACAACGGGGGCTTCAGCTACAGCCCGTTGCGGGCCCACTTCGCCCTTTACGATTTTCTGATGAACCGCATCGACCGCAAGAGGCTCTCCCAAGTCACCACAAAAGCCTACCTGGAATCCTTCACAGGCCAGCGGGCAGAGGTGGGCTTTGCCGCCCTTTCAGCCATCGACTCCACCGTCTCGGTTCAGGGCGGCAGGCTCGCGGTGGCGCTTTTTCCGCTCCTCTACGATTTCCAAAATTATCCATTCTCGGAAATCCACAAAAAAATCGAAATGTTCTGCCGGGAAAAGGGAATATTGCTCATCGATCTCCTTCCGGCCTTTAGAGCCTGCCGGGCCGAAGACCTCTGGGTGCACCCCACGGACCATCACCCGAACGAGCTTGGCCACAAAATAGCCGCCGATGAAATTTTGCGCTTCCTTCTTTCAAAGGAAGCCGAAGGACGGCTTGCCCTTCCGGGCGCTTCATGATAATTTCCGAAAAAGGAATAACATTCTTCGGAGAAAGCCATGAATGATATTGATTTTTCGCCCGCCTGCCGGGTCTGCCTCATAGGAACCCAGCCCATCACGGACCACGCAAAGGCCCTGGACAACGTGGCCGCAACCGCGCCGGCCATACCCTCCTGGGTTCAGCTTCCGGCTCTCGGCGAGTACATGATTCCCCAGTTTTCCCACGGCCTTCCGGGCATCGTGATTACGCCGGAAAAGGTTTACGTTGACGCGAAATCCCCCGGTTTCGAGGACGCCCTCCTGGCCTTTTACCAGGAATACCTGGAAGTTGCGGGGCTGGAATCCGTGCCGGACGCCTCCCGCTTCGCCCTGGCTCCCGAAATAGCACCCGGTTTTTTCGAGTTCGAAAAACGCCTGGAATCCGGCGACCTTGCCCCAATCGCCGTAAAGGGCCAGGTCACCGGCCCCTTCACCCTGGCGGTTTCGGTTACGGACCAGGATGGCCGCGCCATTTTCTACGATGAGCGCCTTGGCGACTGCGCGGCAAAGCTCATCGCGCTTCAGACGAGGTGGCAGGTCGAAAAGCTGGCCGCTTTCGGGCTTCCCGTCATAATCTTTCTGGACGAGCCGGGGCTCTCCGGTTTCGGCTCATCGGCGCTCATCTCCATATCCAGACAGGCCGCCCTCTCCTGCCTTGCCGAGCCCATAGCCGCCGTGCACGAGATCGGCGAGTACTGCGGCATCCACGTCTGCGGCAACACCGACTGGTCCCTTGTGTTGGAAAGCGGAATCGACATAGTGAACTTCGACGCTTTCAACTTTTTCGAGCCCTTCGCGGCCTATGGCGACTCCATCCGCACATTCATGAAAAAAGGCGGAATCATCGCTTGGGGAATAGTTCCCACGGCTGATAAAAACGACATCAGAAACGCCACTGTGGATTCCCTTTACAGCCACTGGGAAAGCTGCCTCCAAAAAATCGCGGAGCTTGGCCTCGAACGGTCGCTCATATTGGAAAACTCGCTCATAACCCCTGCCTGCGGCCTGGGGTCGCTGGATTACGAGAGCGCCATGAAGGTTCTTGGATTGACAAAATCTTTGTCGGAGAGAATCCGGCGCGAAAACAATATCGCTTAACGGAGCATCAACAATGACTCAAGCTGCCCGCTTTTCCGGTGACAACCGCTACGTCCTGGACGACGAACTGGCGAAAATCGTCAACATTTCCATGAGCCTTGAAATGCCGCTCCTTTTGAAGGGCGAGCCCGGAACCGGCAAGACCATGCTGGCCCACGCCATCGCAAACGCCCTTCAGATGCCGCTTCTTATCCTGAACGTCAAAAGCTCCATGAAGCTCGTGGACTGCCTCTACCAGTACGACACCCTAACGCGCCTGAACGACAGCCGCTTCGGGGACTCCGGCAGGAACGTGGCCGACATAGAGGAGTACCTCCGCATGGGGAAAATCGGCCAGGCCTTCACCGCCGACCACCGCACCGTGCTTCTGATAGACGAGATCGACAAGGCCGACACCGATTTCCAGGACGACATGCTGGATGTCCTGGACCAGATGGAGTTCGACATAATCGAAACCGACAGGACCGTCTGCGCCCGCCACCGCCCGGTCATCATCATCACCAGTAACGCCAAAAAGGACCTCTCCGACCCCTTTCTTGGCCGGTGCAACTTCCACCACATAGCCTTTCCCGACCCCAAGATGATGCGCAAAATAGTCAAGGTGCACTTCCCGGACATCGCCGAGCGCCTCATGGAAAGCGCGGTATCGGTCTTCTACTCCCTCCGCGAGATGGACGGCGTGGAGAAAAAACCCGCCACCCGCGAACTCATCAACTGGATTCGGGCCCTGTCCGCCGACCCGGACTTTTCCCCCAAGGCCCTGGAAGGCGGCGACGTGCCCTTCCTGGGAGTCCTGTTCAAAAAAAGCCCGGACTTCGCCAAGGCCCAGGCGGCAACGCGAAAAAGAAGCAGGTTTTAGGAAAAGAGGAAAGGATTCGCGGGGGAGGGAGGGGAAACCTTTTTTGAAAAAAAGGTTCTCCCCTCACCTCCCCCGCACCCCCTCCCTCCCCTTCCAAAAAACTTTAAGTTATTGAGTTTTAGAGGAATAACACTACCCTTTATTGGTTGCTGAGCCATGTTCATCCCATTTTTTTACGAGCTGCGCGACGCCGGGGTTCCGGTGTCCCCCACGGCCTTTCTAACCCTCCAGAAGGCCCTTTCAAAGGGGCTGGTGGAAAACCTGGACGACTTCTACACCGCAAGCCGGGCCATACTGGTCAAGAGCGAGCGCTGGTTCGACATGTTCGACCGGCTATTCGCCCATCATTTCGAGGGGGCGGAGCTTGGCGACCTTGAGGGCGTCGATCTCACGGAGGCGGTGCGGGCGCTTCTGGACGAGTGGCTGAAAGACCCGGCGGAGCTTGCCCAGGCCCTGGGCATGACGGAGGAGGAGCTTTCCAAGTTCACACCCGATGAGCTGATCAAATATTTCATGGACCGCTTAAAGGACCAGGACGGACGCCACGAGGGCGGCAACCGCTGGATCGGCACGGGCGGCAGAAGCCCGGTGGGACACTCCGGCCACCACCCCGGCGGAATGAGGGTGGGGGGCGAGAGTCGCAACAAGAGCGCCGTGAAGCTGGCCCTTGAGCGCCGGTACAAGGACTACTCCCAGGAAGGGCTTTTGAAGGAAGCCACCATCGCGGAGGCCCTCAAACGCTTGCGGCACATGATCCCGGTTGGCCCCAAGGACCGGGTGAACGTGGATGAAACCATCTACCGCACCACCAAAAACGGCGGCGAAATCGAGATCATCTTCGAGCGCTCCATGAAGGACCGCTTGAAAATCATTCTCGCCATCGACAACGGCGGCTGGTCCATGGACCCCTACATCCCGGTGGTCCAGACCCTTTTCGACTACGCCCGCGCACAATTCAAGGACATCAAAACCTACTTTTTCCACAACACCATCTACGGCTCGGTTTGGGAAGACCCCACCCGGCGTAAAAAGGCCGTGCGCATAACCGACCTCGCCCGCCGCGACCCGGACACCCGGCTCATAATACTTGGCGACGCAAGCATGGCCCCCTACGAGCTTCTGGCCCGTGACGGCTCCATGTACATCGACGAGCGCAGCGGAATTCCATCGTTGGAGCAGCTCCGCTTTCTGGCCGAGACCTTCCCCCACAACGTGTGGCTGAACCCCGTGCCCTCCCGCATGTGGCACTACACCCGCACAATAGCCCTTGTCCGTGACGTTTTCCCCATGTTCGAGCTGACCCTGGACGGCCTCGACCAGGCGGTGGCCAAGCTGATGAGGAAGAATTAATGGTGAACAATATGCCGGAAAAACGAAAACCAAAAAAACCTGTAAATAGAAAAATCAAGTATTGTAAAATAAATGACTGTGATGTTATCGACAAGGAGTCGCTAAGAAAATTTAGGAAAAAGAGGGTACATTGGTTTAAATGGTTATATAATGATTTAAATTCAATAGAAAATCAAATAGTTTCATTGGTTTGGGATTATGGCATTTTTTTAGTTGTCAATGAATTACGAAGACTTGCTGAAGATAATCCTAAATCAGGTATCGGTTTTAATAGCGATATAATAGACTTTTTTGATAGGAGTTTTGTTACAATGCAAACTGTTGGTATCAGGCGAATTATTGACAAATCAAGCCTTAATGAAAAAAAGAACAAAGAAAACGAAAAGCGCGCTGTAATTTCATTGCCTAAAATTATTCAAGATATCTCAAACCATATCGACTTAATTACTAGAGAAAATTATATATGTTATAACGGACTTCCTTACGAATTAACGCCAGAGAGCGATGATTTGAATAAATTATTACATAATGAACGTCATAAAAATTTTGATTTATTGGCCGCAACAGAGCCTGGCATGAGAAGTCGAGGTGAGTTTATCAAAGTTGATATACTATATAAGTTCAAAAAAGAAATTGATAAATGCGAGAACGTTAAAACCATTGTTGATAAATTTATTGCCCATGCCGCAGCGCCAGAAACAATAAAACTTTTAAGCGCTGAAGAAAAATCGGTAACTTTAGCACAACTAAAAAGCTACCACATAATAATATATCAAGTAGCTCGTTTCATATCATATAATATTTTATCTGAAGCAATTGGCGGGCTGCCTGTTCCTCAGTATAATTTGCTGGAAAATCTTGATAAAAAATGGGGCGATAAAGAAGATTTGGAGCAAGCCCAAGAAAAGTGGGATGAATTTGGAGAGGAAATCAGGGGATGGCAATTTTCTTCGCACTGACAGGCAATGACAGCCATACCCAATAACGATAGTGGTGAACAACGGGACTCGCGGTCCCCCGCTACAGCAACATAGAAGGAATGATTCACCGATGAGCCGTTTGACGGAAATCCGCCGCATCCTGGATGAAAACCAGGACGGCTTTCTTGCCAAAAGGGCCACCCGGAACGGGCAGGCCCTTAGGCGCAAGGCCGAGGAGGTGGTGGAGTCGGGCTACCGCCAGGAGTTTTCACTGGACTCCGACCGCATACTCCACTCCCGCGCCTACGCCCGCTACATAGACAAGACCCAGGTCTTTTATCTGATCGTCAACGACCACATAACCCACCGGGTCCTCCACGTTCAGCTCGTAAGCAAGATCGCAAGGACCATAGGCAGGTTTTTGAGGCTGAACGAGGATTTGATCGAAGCCATCGCCCTTGGGCACGACATCGGCCACACCCCCTTCGGCCACGACGGCGAGAGCTTCCTCTCGGCCCTGTGCAAGGAACACGGCATAGGGAAGTTTTTCCACAACATCCAGAGCGTGCAGTTCCTGGACCGGGTTGAGCGCCAGGGCGCGGGCTGGAACCTCTGCCTCCAGACCCTTGACGGCATCCTCTGCCACGACGGCGAGGTCCACAACAAGCGCCTTGTCTGCGACCCCTTAAGGACATTCGCCGAGCTTGACCGGCTGATGGAAAAGACCGTAAAGGGCGAGCCCGCCTTCCTGGTTCCCATGACCCCCGAAGGCTGCGTGGTGCGCCTTGCCGACACAATAGCCTACATCGGGCGCGACATCGAGGACGCCATACGGCTTTCCATCATAAATCGATCGGACATACCCGCCGGATGCGTCAAGGTTCTGGGCGACTCCAACGGAACCATAGTCCATAACCTTGTGACCGACGTCATCACCGCCAGCGAAAACGAAATATGGGTGGGCTTTTCCGACGAGGTGAGCGAGGCCCTTTCAAGGCTCAAGATTTTCAATCTGGAGCGCATCTACAGGCACCCGGAGGTGAAGCTCCACTATCTCGACCTGAAAAAGCTCTTCGGCCTGCTTTTTGAGCGCTACCTGGAAGACATCGTGCGCGACAGGCGCGAAAGCGTGATCTTTTCGGGCTTTCTGAAGGAAAAGAGCGAGGACTACCTTACGGGCCACAGGCCGGAGGAAATGGTGCGCGACTTCATCGCGGGCATGACCGACCAGTACTTTCTCCAGCAATGCCCGGAAGACATGAGGCCCACTCTCCGAAGAATACCTTGAGGACAAAATGGAAAAAAAACTCCGCATCATATTTCTTTGCACGGGAAATTCCTGCCGGAGCCAGATGGCCGAGGCCTTCACCAACCGGCTGAAAGGGGATTCCATCGAGGCAAGGTCCGCCGGAGTGGAGACCCACGGATTGAATCCCCTGGCAGTGAAGGTCATGGCCGAGGCCGGAATCGACATCTCCAATGCCAGGAGCAAGCACGTGGCGGAGTTCGACGACGAGTCCTTCGATTACGCCGTAACCCTCTGCGATTCCGCCAGGGCCGCCTGCCCGGTGATGCCGCCGCCCATAAAGATGCGCCACGTCGGCTTCGACGATCCGCCCGCCCTGGCCAAGGACGCGAAAACCGAGGAGGAGGCCCTGGCCCATTATAGAAGGGTGAGGGACGAAATCCGCGCCTTCGTGGAAAAGCTGCCGGGCGTCCTGGAAAATCCCCCGGCCTGACGCTTCGCCAAAACCGAAAGCCCCTGATGGACCCCATCCACCGGCCCGAAACCCTTCAGCGCGACCTTCAATTCATGGCCCTTGCGCTAAGGGAGGCGGAAAAGGCGGGGGACCGGGGCGAGGTCCCGGTGGGCGCGGTCCTGGTCCTCGACGACGGCAGGTTTTTTTCCGCCGGAAACTCCGTTATAGGGCTCTCCGACCCCACCGCCCACGCGGAAATTCTGGCCATCAGGGCAGCGGCCTGTGAAATCGGCAACTACCGACTAGTGAAAAGCGCACTTTACTCTACCATCGAACCCTGCATAATGTGCATGAGCGCTATAATTCACTCACGGGTGGACCGGGTGGTTTTCGGGGCCTTCGACCCCCGCTGGGGCGGGGCCGGGTCAATCGCGAGCCTCCACCAGGACCTGCGCCTTAACCATCATCCCCTGGTGACAGCCGGGGTCATGGAAGAGCCATGCAAGGGCCTGATCCGGGATTTTTTCCGCGAAAGACGCGCCGGGGCTGTCAAAATAAAGGATGCGCCGGAAACCGCTGACTGAAATCGGCGCTGTTGACTATCCCGTTGTATCTGGTATAATTATCAAAATTGTTCTTCCGCCTCCCTCGGAGCATCCTAATGGGCGCAAGCCGGTACAACGTGATTTTTTCAGGGGTCATCTATCCGGGGAAAAACCGCGAAAACGTGAAGCGGAACCTCGGAAAGCTCCTTTCCCTGGAACCGCCTCAGGTTGACGAACTTTTCGCAACCAAGGGCGCGGTGATCCGGCAGAGCACGGACCTTGAAACCGCCCTCTCCTTCGTGAAGCTCTTCGAGGAGGCGGGGGCCGTGTGCACCATGCAGGTGGCCGAAGGCAGGGCGGCCCACGCAGCCCCCTTCACGCCCAAGACCCCGGCGGTCAAAACCATCGCGGTTCTGCCCCTCAACATGATTCCCGCCGACCCTCTTTTCGCCCCCTCCACGGTGCCGCGCATAGGCGCATGGGACCAGGGTTTCGACACCAACCGCATGGACAACCCCAACCTGGACTTCGCCGACATAAGGCTCGCCACCGTTTTCAGCAAGGCCGCAGGCGAGGACAAGCAGCATTTCGTCTTCTTCTTTCTGGCGGGCCAGCGAAGGCCCTTTCTGGTGGACGCCAGCAAGATCGCCTTCAACGAGTTTCCGGACGTGAAATGCCAGATGCTTTTTTCCTCGTTGAGGAAATTCCTGCACCACCTTCTTCACCAGGCTCCACAGGTCATGCTGGACAAGCCCACCTACGATTTCCTCAAGGGTGCGGCCCCGCTCCTTTTAAAGCCGGAGCCCATAGCTCTCGCCACCAGCCTTGGAAAGGCCCTGGAAACCCCGGAGGCCCTGGCCAAGATCGAGCGCCTGCCCGTGCCGGAAAAGGAATCCAAGACTGCCGCAGCCTGGGAAAGGGTTCTGGCCGAAAAGCCCAAGCCCGCCCCCCAAAGCCTTTTTAAGCCCGAAACCGACAAGGTGAAGGACCACTGGCGGGGGCCGTCCCTTGAGATGATAACGGCCCGCGCGCCCGCTGCGCCCCTGTGCAGAAGAATCCTGGCGTCCAGCCACACCCTTTTTATCACGTCCTCCCTTTTCCTGTGCATGTGGATACCCGTAGACCTTTACATGCTGGCCCACAGCGGCAGCGGCATCATCACCACCTTCCGCGAAAACCTGCCGGGCGTTCCGGCGGCACGGGGGCTTCTACTGGTGGCCGCCGCCCTTTGCGCCATCTACATAGAGGTTTTATCCGAAAAGCCCGGAGGCCAGACCCTGGGCCAGAAGCTCGCGGGCGTCCGGGTGGTGACTGAAGACGGCCAGGAGGCCCAGGGCCTGGACATCTGGTTCATGCGCTTCATCGGCCATACACTCCAGATTCTCACCTTCGGTCTCGCCCTATTCGCCTGCTTCTACTCAAAGGAAAAATCGGGCCTTGCGGACATCCTCTCACGCACCCGACAGGTGACCACCCAGGAAAAACCCGCCCTTCTGTGGCAGCCTCTCCCGTTTCTGCTCTTTTTCACCCTGGTCAACACGGTTTTTTCGTACAGGCAGATATGGACCAGCATCCCGGAAGGCGTCATCCTCTGGTGCCTGGGCGTCCTGTTCTGGCTTGGGGTGTTTTTCGGATACCGCTCATGGAGCCGGAGCCTCTTCACCAAGGCCAAGTAAGCGCCCTCCAATAAAAAATTTTTCCGCCTGAAACGCCGGGGATTGTTCGGTCCCCGGCGCTTTTTGTTAAAACGGCTGTCGAAACGTCCGTCAAAACCGCTTGACACAAACTTTACGACAGACTAATTGATTCGGGTTTGGCGTCCGTAATTTTTGCGGTACGCCCGGAAAGGGGCGGGCGCCTCTTTCCGACACGCGCCTTAACGGCGCACACGGGCAAAGCCGGGACAGTCCCGGCGCCGTCCTTGCTCCGCCTGTAACTTCGGGCGGGGCTATATCCACAAGGAGGGGTAATGAGACGTTACGAAACCATTTTCATCGCGGATCCCGATGTTTCCGAGGAGGAGCGCAAGAGCCTCGTCGCGAAATTCACGGGAATCATGGAGACCCAGGAAGCCTACATCGTAGCGGTGGAGGACTGGGGCGCAAAGAAGCTGGCCTACGAGGTCAATCGCAAAAAGCGCGGATATTACATCCTGATGGATTACTGCGCCAAGGGCAACCTCGTGCATGAACTCGAACGCGTCATGCGCATCGACGACCGCATTCTCCGCTACCTCACGGTGCAGCTGGCCGACGACATCAGCGTGGAATCCTTGAAGCAACAGCTGGCCGACGAAGCCGCCGAAAAGGAAAAGAAGGCCCAGGCCATCCAGCAGGAGAGGGCCAGGCGCGAAGCCGACTCTTTCCGGTCCGGGGATTCCGGCGATTCCGACGAGGGAGACCTTGGCGATTCCCAGGAAGAAGCCGAATAACTCCGGGGTCAACCTGCCGGGGACCGGACGGCTCTTTCAAACCGGCCCCTGAAATTTTCCTGTTTCGAAAGGCGGGCCAAGCCCGCTCATATAAAGGAGACATCATCCATGCCAGCACCATCACGCGGCGGACGCACGGTAAAAAAGCGCAAGAGGGTTTTTCATCGCAGGAAGGTCTGCCGCTTCTGCGCGGACAAGACCCTTGCCATCAGCTACAAGGACCCCCGCTCCCTCAAGCACTTCGTAACCGAGCGCGGCAAGATAATCCCCAGGCGCATTTCAGGTACCTGCGCCAAGCATCAGCGGACCCTCACCACGGCCATCATGAGGGCGCGGTCCATAGCCCTGATGCCCTATGTCGGCACCGCCCCGGAGTAGCGACATTGCGCCTGTCCAAAAACGCGAATTGCTGCGTTGTGCATCGCGTCCCGGCTCGGTCACGTACGAAAAGAGTACGCTCCCTCGCCGCTCGCTCGCACGCCTTGCACTTCATCGTTTTTGATCAGGCTCGGTGCCCGGCTTGTTGAGGCGGTCTGATGACAAGGCTTGATGCGCGGCCTGTTCAGACGGATTGAAAAACTCGGTCAGGCTTGGGCTTATGGCCCCTGAAACGAGTTTAAAAAGGCTTGAAACATCCCCGCTTCGGCGCGATGCAAAAAACGCCGGTGCGCAAAATGGGAGGCTCCACCAATGAAGGTCATTCTTACCGAAAACATAGAAACCCTGGGAATCATAGGCAAGGAAGTGAACGTGGCCGACGGCTACGCCCGAAACTTCCTGTTCCCCAAAAGGCTTGCGGTCATCGCCAACGACGCCAATATGAAGGCCCTGGAAAGAAAGCGCATCCGCTACGAGGCCAAGGTGGCCAAGGACCGCTCCTTCGCCCAGGACCTCGCCGCCAAACTTTCCTCCGTCACCTGCGTGATCGCGGGCAAGGTCCACGAGGACAAGCGCCTGTACGGCTCCGTGGCGGTGAAGGACATCGTGGAAAAACTGGCGGAAATGGGCTTTGAGCTTTCCAAGAGCACCGTGCGCCTGGAAGAGCCCATAAAGGCCCTTGGAACCTACAAGGTGCCCATAAAGCTCTTCGCCGATGTGAAAACCGAAATCACCGTGGAAGTGGTCCCCCAGGACTGACGGGACCTCCGGGCCAAGCCCGGCTCCCGCGCCTTCCTTCACAGCACCCGTGCGGCATTTGCCCTGGGCGCACGGAATCGTAAACAAAACCGGGGGCTTTCGCACCATTACGCGAAAACCCCCGGTTCTGTTTCTAAAAACCACATCCACCCCCAAATTATATCTGCTTGCAGTTACGATTTGGCAACTCTCAGCCTGTATTCGGATAATGCATTAAGAAGTTTGCCCAAAATGAATTTTGAGTAAAGTTTGCCAGCCATGTTGTTCCAGACAGGCTTGGTTATTTCCTTTACTTTTAACAGTTCTTCCTTTCTGAATTCGACCTTTTTTAAACCATACTTTTCCATGCTTTCCATTTTTTTTCTTATTGCATCATGTATCGCATTACAATATCTGTCTTCTATAATTTTTTGATTTTGTATAATAGTGTTTCTGAGGAAAGGATCCATGGAGTTCCATACTGATGTATAAACCACCGCTCCGGCAGGCATAACTCGAAAATTTGTCATGCTGTAATAATGTATTACAGAAATAAATTCTAGACCAAAATGCAGGCATTGGCCAATACCGGCATTCATTTCGCCTGATCTAATCGTTGATCCGATTTCAAAACGTTGAATTTCTTTAATATGTTGAATACCAATATTTTCCAATGCCATTTTTTCTATTGGGCCTTGGTAACTTCCAAATTTTAAACTACGAAATGCAGATAAACTATTGACAGGCCTAATATTTGAATATATTTGCTCAAAGCCTTGATCAACAATAAATGGCATAAAAAATCCATTTTTCAACATCTCACTGTTAAAATCTTCTCGTAATATATTACATATATATCTTATTTCATCATAAGAATTAAAAATAAATGGAAGTGTAAGAACAGATATATCAGGACAAAATTTTATCATCATCTCGCTACCAAGAAAGCCGCCATCAATATATTTTACAATTCTTTTTTCATCACGTGTTACTTTCACTTTTTTATTTTTAAAAATATGAAAAATAAATTTATCATCATACGTATTACCAGTGTATAAAATATTAAAATTATATTTATTACCAGTTAACTCTTTCATATATGGTATGATTATTTTATCAATTACATTGGAAGTTGGCATTCTCTCATAATCGAAAGTGATGAAAGTATATTCTTTCCTCTTAACAGCTCCGCATAAGTCAGGTGGCATAATAAACAGTATCAGCAAACCGATTATTATAAAAACCTGTATTTTCATTGGCAGCACTTTCTGTCATAAAGGCTAACGCTTTTCACTGCCCGGCTTTATCCATTGCCGCGTTCAGTTCCGCCTCGATTCCGTCAAACAGGGCCTCGATTCGTTCCGGGGCAATGGCCGAGGGGTAGAAACCTGCGGAAAGGGAAAGGCTCCCGTCGTAGCCCGACATCCCCACCGCGAACCAGGGCGGGCGGGCCGTGGGCACCCCAAGGAAGGCGGAAGCCGGGGCCTTTCCCCAGGCGCGGCACGATTCCCTTTCTATCGGCCCCATGTTGGTGAAAGCCGGGGGCAGGTTGCCGTCCCTCACCCCCAGCGCGAAGGTGTTTCTCATCGTGAACTTGGGCAGAAAATAGGGCTGGCCCACCCCCATCAGCCAGAAGCCGATCATCATTCCAAGCCCGAAATACCGCTCCTTCTGGGGGTCCACGGACCTTTTGACCGAGGCCAGGGTGGCCGCGAAATCCTCGCCCGGCCTGTAATCTATCCCCACGGCCCAGAGCCCGGACACCTGGCAGAGCGCGCCGGTTCTGCGCCCCGGAAGATAGCGCCGCAGGTCCACGGTGCTGGCCACCCGAAGCTTTCCCTTCACCTTTCCACCCTCCAGGGCGGCAAAGGCCCTGAAAAGGGCGGCGGTCAAAAGGTCGTTCAGGGTGGCCCCGCGCATCCTGGCGTAGCCGGAAAAGGCCGAAACCCTCTCCCGCGAAAGATGCCTGAACACGAACACCAGGGGCGGTTTTTCCACCATGCCGGACGGGAACTGGTATGAGCGGAAGGGGGCCACCATGCGCCACATGTTGACGAGCCCGGACCAGAATATGGCCAGCCACTCCCGGACAGGAAACCTGAAATATACCTGGGACATGCTGCGCGTGCCGGTGGCGGGCGAAGGCGCGTGATCCGGGTTTGCGGAAAGGGCCGAGTAAATCTCCCCAAGCCGGTAGAACACCGCTTTAAGGCCCCCGGCGTCACAGGTGAGATGGGATATTTTTAGTATCAGGCGGTCGCCGCCGCCCTTAAGGGAAAGGATGAGCACCCTGAGTTGGGGGCCGGCGGACGGGTCCATGATTTGCGCGTAAAAGGCCTGGGACGCGGCTTCGACATCGCTTTCCGGGCCGGGCTCGGAGAGAATTTCAGCCTCGTCCAGGGCCTTCTCGTCCAGGCGCTCCCAGAAGGGGCGGAACCAGGAGTCCCGGAACCGGCAGCCAAGGACGGGCTCTGCGTCCAGCACCAATCGCAGCGCCCTTTTTAAACGCGGCCTGTCCAGGGGCTCGTCCCAATCCGCCACAAGGTGGATTTCCGCCTGATAGATTTTTTTCTGGGCGTGGTTCACCTTGTCGGAAAAAACCGCGCGCAGGCGCAAGGGCGGCTTCATGGCGAGTATCCCTTCGGACGGAGCCTTGTGAACTTCTGCTCGATGATCTCGTTTCCCCACTGGCCCACGGCCTCCTCCTCCGCCAGCGTAAAACCCGCCTTCTCGTAGAGCCGCCGGGCCGCGTCCAGGCCCCTGAAGGTCATGAGAAACATTTTGTCGTGACCTGCCCGGTCGCAGAAGGAGACAGCCTCCTTCAAAAGCTCGCGCCCAAGGCCCCGGCCCTGGAACTTCGGGTCCACTATGAACCAGCGAAGGCGAGCGCCCTGCCCTTGCGCGTCCTTTCCGTCAACGGCCACGGCCCCGGCGAAGTCCCCTCCCGAAAAGGCCGCGCCAAAATAGTCCCGTTTCGGGTCAAAATTGTCCATAAATGCGGCAAGCTCGCCCGCCACCTGGATTTCAAAGGAAAGGTCGAAGCCCCAGTGTTCGTGGTAATAGGTGGAGTGAAGGGCGGTTATGCGCCCTATGACGCCGGGCCGCCACGGGCCTATGGACAAAGCGGGACATTTTTGGGACATTTCGGGCACCATTGATTTTCAGGCGGTTTTTCGGCTATTGTCTCATTTAGGGGCATTCAAAGGCAAACACCAAAAACGAAAAGGATGAGCCATGCCGTATTTTTCCATTCAGACCAGCAAGGCCCTGGATAAAACTTCAGCCGACGACCTGGCCGTAAAGGCCTCGGACTTCATATCTAAGACCCTGGGAAAGCCCGAAGCCTACGTGATGACCGCCGTCGTCCACTCGGTATCCATGAGTTTCGGAGGAAGCGTTGACGCTCCGGCGGCCCTGGCGTGCCTTAAAAGCATCGACCTTCAAAAGGAGCGTTGCGCCGATCTTTCAAAGGCCATCTGCGGATTTCTGGAAAAGGAGCTTGGAGTCGCGCCCGACCGGGCCTTCATAGACTTCAACCCTTTAGACGGGGCTCTCTTCGGCTGGAACAACAAAACTTTCTAAGCGCCCGTCTAAAAACGCGAATCGCTGTGTCAGGCTTCACGGCGCGGTCCGCCACGTACGAAAAGTACGCTTGCTCCCGCACCGTTCGCCTTCCTTGCGCTTCATCGTTTTTATCCAGGCTTTGTGCCGGGCTGCATTCAAAGGCCCTTCACCGGGCCGCCCCGGTGAAAAAGTCCGTCATGATGCGGGTGGTTTCCGAAGGCTTTTCCATGGGCACCAAGTGCCCCGCGCCGGGGACTTCCAGGTACTGCGCGTCAGGGAACATGGAAGTCGCCTTTTTCAGATCGATGTAGGCCCGGTTGCCGCTGGTTCCGCCCTCCACAACCAACACCGGGGCCGACACCTTTTCCAGGAGCGGCCAGGGGTCGAGGCGCATTCCGCCCATGAAAAGCCCCGCCTCGCGCTTGGGGTGGCAGGCCAGGGTTATTCCGCCTTCGGGCGCGCCCTCCATGCCGTATGAAACGTAGAGGTCAAGCATCTCGTCGTCCCAGTTGGCGAAAAGGGCCTTGCCCCGCAGATATGCCTTGGCATCCGCCGCGCTTTCCCAGTGGTTGCGGCGGTTGATGGACTTGGAGGCAAGCGGATGGTGCTCCACGGACAAGGGGGCCGTGTAGAGAATCTGCGGCAAAAATATGGGCTCGATGAGGATTATGGCCGAAGGATTGAGGCCGCAGGCCGCAGCCGCGATCACCGCCACGGTGCCGCCCATGCTGTGCCCGGCGACGAAGGGGCGTTTCAGATCGAGGGACCGGCAAAGGGACGTGACGTCCTGGGCAAGCGTCGGCCAGGGAAGGCCGCCGTCATAGGGGTCGCATTCCCTGTGTGCGCAGAAATACGGCGCGATCACCCGGAATTTTTTTGAAAGCTCCCTTGCCAGCGGGTGCCACAGGTGGGGCGAAAAACCCGTTGCATGAAGAAGCAAAAGCGGAGGGCCTTCCTGGCCCCATTCCATGTATACGAGTTCCGCCCCTTCCACCGAAGCCGCGCCCTGGCGGAAGGGCACGGACGCAATTTCATCGTTTGACATGTTTTGTTCTGCTTCCTTTCGCTGATCTTCTGCCTATTAACAGGATGAGATACTTGCTGACGGTTTAAAGTTTTTAGGAAAGGGAGGGAGGGAAGAACCCTTTTTTCAAAAAGGGTTTGCCCTCCCTCCCCCGCAAGTCCTTACCTGCTTTGGCAATTGCTGCGCTTCAGCACTTTCCACCGCCGCCCGAAAAGGCTATGTCAAGCACCTCGGAAACCTCCTCCACGAAGTGGAAGGTGATTTTCTCCCGGAGGTTTTCTGGAACGTCGATAAGGTCGTTCTCGTTCCATTTCGGCAGAATCACCTCCCGGATTTTGGCCCTGTAGGCGGCCAGCACCTTCTCCTTTATTCCGCCCACGGGCATCACCCGGCCACGGAGCGTGATCTCCCCGGTCATGGCGAGGCCCTTTTTGACCGGCTTTCCGGTTGCTATGGAGGCTATGGCGGTCACCATGCCCACCCCGGCGCTCGGCCCGTCCTTGGGAATGGCCCCGGCGGGTACGTGGATGTGGATGTCGTGCTTGTCGAAAAAATCCTTCTCCAGCCCCAGCGCCTCGGAATGGCTTTTCACCCAGGTTAAAGCCGCCATGGCTGATTCCTTCATCACGTCCCCAAGCTGTCCGGTGAGGGTGAGGCCCTTGCTTCCGGGCATTTTGGCGGCTTCCAGAAACAGGATGTCGCCGCCCGCCGGGGTCCAGGCAAGGCCGGTGACCACGCCCGGAACGCTTGAACGGCAGGCTTCCTCCTGGGGAATCTTCCGGGGCCCAAGGTAGGATCGCACGTCGTCCCTGGTAACGATCACGCTTTCGGCCCCGCCTTCCGCAATCTTTCTGGCCGCGCCCCGGCACACCGAGGCGATTTCCCGCTCAAGGTTCCTAAGCCCGGCCTCCCTGGTGTAGCCGGTGATGATCTCCGTGACCGCCCCGCCTCTTATGCTGATCTGTTTCGCCAAAAGCCCGTTTTCCTCGCGCTGCCTTGGAATCAGGTATTTTTTGGCTATAGCGGTCTTTTCCTCCTGGGTGTAGCCGGAAAGCCTTATCACCTCCATGCGGTCCAGGAGAGCCGGGGGGATGGTGTCCAAAACGTTCGCCGTGGTGAGAAAGAGTACCCTGGAAAGATCGAAGGGGACATCCAGGTAATGATCCGAAAAGGTGTCGTTCTGCTGGGGGTCCAGGACCTCCAGGAGGGCCGAGCTGGGATCGCCGCGAAAATCCGCCCCCACCTTGTCTATCTCGTCCAGCACGAAGACCGGGTTCCTTGACCCGGACCGGCGGATTTCCTGGATGATGCGGCCCGGAAGCGCGCCCACGTAGGTTCTGCGGTGGCCCCGTATCTCTGCCTCGTCCCGCACCCCGCCAAGGGAGAGTCGCACGAACTTGCGGCCAAGGGCGCGGGCTATGGATTTTCCGAGGCTGGTCTTCCCGGTTCCGGGAGGGCCTGCAAAGCAGAGAATCGGCCCCTTGGAGTCGGGCTTCAGTTTACGCACGGCCAGGAACTCGATTATGCGCTGCTTGGGTTTTTCCAGGCCGAAATGGTCCTCGTCCAAAATTTCCTGGGCGCGCTTTATATCTATGGTGTCTGAGGTCAGGGTGTTCCAGGGCAGGCTCGTGAGCCAGTCCAGGTAGGTGGAGGCCACCGTGTATTCGGCGGAAGACGGGTGCATCCTGGCAAGGCGGTCAAGCTCGCGCCGGGCCTCCTTTTTCGCCTCTTCGGGCAGCCCGCCGCCTTCGATTTTCGAGCGGTACTCCTCGATCTCCACGTTGTTCTCGTCCCGGTCCCCAAGCTCGGACTGGATGGCCTTCAACTGCTGCCGCAGATAATACTCCCGCTGGCTCTTGTCCATGTCCCCCTTGATCTGGGAGTGAATCTTACGCTCCATCTCAAGGATTTCCACCTGCCGGGCCGCCATGCGGTTCACGAGCTTCAGGCGCTCCCTGATATCGGCAAGCTCCAGAACCTCCTGCTTCCGGGCCATGTCCTCCTGGGTGGCCGAGGCCGCCACGTCCGCCACAAGGCCGGGGTCCTCCATTGTTTTGAGCCAGTCGGCCATTTCGGTGGGTATCACGGGGCTAAGCTCGGCCATGCGGGAAAAAAGGTTCAAGAGGTTGCCCCGAAGGGCCTGGGTCTCAACATCGTTCTCGCCCCTGTCCAAAAGGGGGGAGACCCTGGCCTGGATGAAGGGCCTGTCGCTGATGAACTCCGTCACCGAAAAGCGCGTGATGCCCTGGATTATGAGCTGGGCCGAGCTGTCGGAAATTTTCGCCATCTTGAGTATCATGGCCGCAGTGCCCACCCGGTACAGGTCGTCCGGAGCGGGCTGGCCTTCCCCGTCCTTTTTCCTGGATGCCAGAATGCCTATTATGCGGTTGGTGCGCATGGCCTCGTCAACGAGCTGGATCATCTCCGGCTGGGCCACCGCCATGGGAAGCTGCATCTTGGGGAAAAGGGCCACGTCGGTTACGGGAATTATCGGCAATATTTCGGGAAGCCCGTCCTTGGCCAGCGGCGGGGCGTCTTCTGGGGCGTCTGTCATTGTGCCTCCTTGGTCCGATCAAAAACCGTGGGTGGTGCGCTCGGCAAACAGGCTCGATACGAAACATGCCGAATCGGACTCGTAAAATTCGTCAAGCCAGGCATTGAGGTCGTCCTGAAAATCATCGACGGCCTTCTGGAAAAAAGCGTCGCCCGTGATGAGGCATAACAGGTCGAAATATTTTATGTGCGTCTGGTGATACTCGACTCCCACCACCACCCGGTGGCCCAGGCAGTAGTAACTGAGCTCGCCCGGCCTCCGGTAATCATAAGCATGATTTTTGATGGTGGAAATGGCTTTGCCCAGCAATTCGGCGACGCCTGGGTCATGGGTGTTCAAAAAATACTCGTAAAGACCGAAGATGCCAGCGATCATGCCATTTAAGACGTGGCTGGGATTTTCCAGCGGATATTCCTCGAACCAGGTCTCGTTGTTTTCAACGCTTGTTATCCAGATGTCGCTTTCCCCCTTTTTGAGCAGGAAGGAGGCATAAATCTGGGAGGCGGTCTCAAGATGCCCGGCATCTCCCGTAAATTCGTAGAGCCTGGAAAAAAAGGCCAGGGCCAGGCCCTGGGCGTAGCAGGAATACCAGGGCGGCGTCATGACGTCCGGCCCATCATGCAGATTAAAGGCGAAATCGTAGTAAAAAAGCCTCGCGCCGTTCACCATCACGGAATTTTCGCGCAGGTTTTCGGCCACCGTTTCGGCGTCCTCCAGAAACCCGGCATCCCCGGACGCGAAGTAATTGTTCAGGGAGGAAATTCCCAGTATCGCCATGTTGCCCGGATGCACCGACTCCTGGCCGCTTACGAGAAAGTATGGGTCTCCCTCCGTGTTCCTGGCGCTTGAATCGTAATCTGCGGTCATGTCGGAAAAGGGCCGCAACTCATAGGGCAGCTCGATAAGGGGCGTGTCGCCGGGTATGGCCGGCCCGCCTGTCGAACCGAGAAGAAGGATCAGTAAAAGAAAAAGCCTGATGATTTTTCCTCCCATGTTTTACTCCATGAGGAACATCTGGCCGCAAAGGCGTCCTTCATACGGTCGGCTCCGGCCCTTTTTGGTCCGCCGCCCCGCTTTCATCGGCAAGAGGGGGGCGCAGGCGCTTTTTCATCCAGTTATGTTGATCCTGTAAGTCTCCGACTCCCCTTTTGCCACCATTGTCAGGCGCAGAAAACCGTTTTCCAGGCAGACGGACGCCTGCTCCGGGTCCACGGGAACAGGAAGGCGGATGCTGCGCTCAAACCTGCCGTAGGCGATCTCGGCCAGGTGGAACTTTACGTCCGGCCCCTTGGGGAATTCCCGGCGAAAACCGCTTATGCGAACCAGGGTGTCCGATATTTCAAGCTCGATGTCGGAGGCCTCCACTCCGGGAA
>JACRLG010000003.1 GCA_016235345.1 Deltaproteobacteria bacterium
CGCGTAGTTGTCCCACTCGTTGACGGAGTAGACCAGATCGTCGCGCACGATGTCGCTTCCGTCCTTGTTCACCGCAATCTCGTTCTCTGCGGTGTCGGGAACGCGCTTCACGCAAACCAGAATTTCCATGTTGTGTCTCCCCAAAAGGCTTATTGTTTTGATTCCCGGAATGCTTTATCGCCTTCCGGGCGGCTATCCCTTTTCCATCATGGCCCGTATGCGCAGCCGCAGGGCGTTCAAGCGTATGAAGCCCGTGGCGTCGGCCTGCTTGTAAACGTCGTCCTCCTCGAAGGTGACGAAATCCGTACGGTAGAGGCTCTTTTCGGAGCGGCGGCCCAGAACCGTCACGTTTCCTTTGTAGAGCTTGAGGCGAACCTCGCCCGTCACGTTTTTCTGGGTGTCGTCCACCATTTTTTGGAGAAGCTCCATTTCCGGCGAGAACCAGAACCCGTAGTAGACCAGCTCCGCGTAGCGCGGAATCAGGGAGTCGCGCAGATGGGCCACTTCGCGGTCGAGGGTGATGGACTCCATGGCCATGTGGGCCGCCCGAAGGATGGTTCCGCCCGGGGTCTCGTAAACGCCCCGGCTTTTCATGCCCACGTAGCGGTTTTCCACAAGGTCCACCCGGCCCACGCCGTGCCTGCCGCCAAGCTCGTTGAGGCGCGCAAGGAGGTTCGCCGGGGAAAGGCGTTCGCCGTTCACCGCCACCGGGTTGCCGGATTCAAAGGCCACCAGGATTTCTTCCGCCTTGTCCGGGGCCTTTTCGGGCGAGACCGTAAGTATGAACATGTCATCGTCAGGCGCGCGCCAGGGGTCTTCCAGGATTCCGCCCTCGAAGCTGATGTGAAGGAGGTTGCGATCCGAGCTGTAGGGCTTTTTCTTGGTGGTGGGGACCGGGATGCCGTGCTTTTCGGCGTAATCCATGAGCTTGGTGCGGGAATTCAGGTCCCACTCGCGCCAGGGGGCCACGATCCTTATGTTGGGATCAATGGCCAGATAGGTGAGCTCGAAGCGCACCTGGTCGTTCCCCTTGCCGGTGGCCCCGTGGCTCACGGCGTCGGCGTTCTCCCTTTTAGCCACCTCCATCTGGGCCTTGGCTATGATGGGCCGGGCCAGCGAGGTGCCAAGAAGATACTGGCCTTCATATATCGCGTTGGCCCGGAAGGCCGGGAAGACGAAGTCCCGAACAAAGGACTCCCTAAGGTCCTCCACGTAAACCGCGCTGGCTCCGGTGTCCACCGCCTTTTTGCGCACCGGGTCAAGCTCGTCTCCCTGGCCGATGTCGGCGCAGAAGGCCACCACCTGGCACTGGTAGGTTTCGGCCAGCCACTTCAAAATGACCGAGGTGTCCAGGCCCCCGGAATAAGCCAGAACGATTTTCTCAATTTTTTTCGCCACGATGAATACTCCTTTAATACGACGTATCGGGTGGGCCGAAGCAACAGCACGGATCCACCCACCCTGCCTGCATTCATTAAAAACCTGCCAAAAAACCTCGACCGGACAGGCTGATTGAAAACGATGAAGCGCAAGGAACGCGATAAGCCAATGAGCAAGCGTACTTTAGTACGTGGCGGAATTGGCTTTGAAGCGTGACACAGCGATTCGCGTTTTCAGGCAGCCTGTCATCGCCATTTGGTTATCACCGCGTTGAGGACCGCCTTATGCATGTGCAGCTTGTTCTCGGCCTGGTCCCAGACCACCGAGCGCGGGCCTTCCATCACCTCGTGGGAAATCTCCTCGCCCCTGTGGGCCGGAAGGCAGTGCATGACGATGACGTCCTCTTTGGCAAGGGCCACCAGGTTCTCATCCACGGAGAAACCGGAGAAGAGCTTTTTCCGCGCCCGGCTCTCGGACTCCTGGCCCATGCTGGCCCAAACGTCGGTGTAGATGACGTCGGCGTTTTTGGCCGACTCCCTTGGGTCCTCCCCCACGCTTATGCGCCCGTGGCCCTCCTTCACGGCCCGCGAAAGAACGCGGTCAGACGGATGATAGCCCTTCGGGCAGGCAAGCACCAGTTCAAGTCCAAGGATTCCGGCAGCCTCGATCCACGAGTGGGCCACGTTGTTGCCGTCCCCCACCCAGGCGATGCGGAGATTTTCCAGGTTTTCTATTCCGCCCTTTTCCTCTATCACCGTCTGGATGTCCGAAAGAATCTGGCAGGGGTGGTAGAGGTCGGTCAGCGCGTTTATGATGGGGATGTCCGCGTTGTCCGCAAATTCCGTAAGAAGGTCCTGGGAAAAGGTGCGGATGACCAAAACGTCCAGGTAGCGGGACAGGACCCTTGCCGTGTCGGCGATGGGTTCGTCGCGGTTGATCTGGGTGTCCTTGGCGTTGATGAACATGGGAAGCCCGCCAAGCTGGTTCATGGCGGCCTCGAAGGATACCCTGGTTCGGGTGGAGGGCTTGTCGAAAAGAAGCCCCGCCGTCCTTCCCCGCAAGGGTTGATCCAGTATTCCCCGCTTCTGCCGCTCCTTTAAGTCGATTGCGTCGGCGAAAAGCTCTTCCATCTGCTGGCGGGACAAGTCCCATAAGGTGGTGATGTCTGTTTTCAATGCATTAAGTCCCGTAAATGTCGTTGATCGAAAAGCATGTAGGTTGGGTGGTTCCGAGCCGGAAGGCGAGGGTTCACCCAACATTTTTTTCCAACCCGGCGAGCCGATTGTTGGGTGAACCCCGGCCTAAAGGCCGGAAAACACCCAACCTACATCAGGTTACCGATGTTCTTATTGATCAAAATTCCGCCAAAAGCCCGTCCAGCGTCTCAATCATAAGGTCCACGTGCTCCTTTTGAACGATAAGGGGCGGGATGAACCGCAACACGTCGCCCTGGGTGCAGTTGACCAGATACCCCTTCTCCCTCATGGCCCCGACCAGAGCGCCTGCGTCCTTTTTGAGCTTCAGGCCCAGAAGGAGCCCCCGGCCCCTTACCTCGTCGGCCACATCGTGCTTTTCCGCGAGGGCCTTCAAGCGTTCGATGAAATAGGCGGAGACCATTTGCGCCTTTTCCAGCACGCCTTCTTTTTCCAGGGTCTTGCACACGGCGAGCGCCGCCGCGCAGACCAAGGGAGTTCCACCGAAGGTGGAGGCGTGGGTGCCGGGGGTGAAGGCCGCCATCGCCTTTTCGGTGGCCAGCATCGCCCCCACCGGAAGCCCGTTTCCAAGGCCCTTGGCCAGGGTCATGATGTCGGGCGGAACGTTTTCGCGCATGTAGCCGAATAGGGGGCCCGTGCGGCCCATGCCTGTCTGGACCTCGTCGTAAATGAGCAAAAGCCCGCGCCGGTCGCAGATCTCCCGAAGGCCCGCAAGATAGCCTTTATCGGGCACCACGACCCCGCCCTCGCCCTGGACCGGCTCCATCATGATTCCTGCGGTTTTCGGGCCAACGGCCCCTTCCGCAGCGGAAAGGTCATTATACGGCACGTAATCGAATCCGTCCACCAACGGCTCGAAACCCTTGTGGATTTTTTCCTGGCCCGTGGCGGAAAGGGTGGTGAGGGTCCTGCCGTGGAAGGACTTTTGCGCCGTGATGATCCGGTACCTGTCGGTTTGACCGATTGATTTCTGGTAAATGCGGGTAAGCTTGATGGCGGCCTCGTTGGCCTCGGCCCCTGAGTTGCAGAAAAAGGCCCTGTCCGCAAAGGACCGGTCCGTGAGCCACCGGGCGAGCTTCACCTGGGGCTCGGTGAAGAAAAGGTTCGAGACGTGCACCAGCTCCCTGGCCTGCCGATTGAGAGCCTCGGCCACCGCAGGATGGCTGTGGCCCAGAATGCAGACAGCCACCCCGGCCACGAAATCCAGGTAGCTTTTGCCCGTATCGTCCCAAAGGGTCATCCCGTCGCCCTTTACGAAAACCACGGGCTGCCGGAAATAGGTGTCGGCCAGGACCTTCCCGGCCTCCTCCATCGTCTTGTTGATCTCGCTCATGATCTATTTTCAAGGGCCTTGGGGCGTTCGCCCCCGCCCTTCCTTTCTTTCCGAAAAAATCATAACGCCTTGTTTCTTCGACGACCGATACCTTTTTTTAGAGTCAGATTCCCACACTTATATTACTCGGAGCATTGTATAGTTCCATTTTTTCATGATGGCGGTTGGTTGAGTCCGTCATTCCGGCGAAAGCCGGAATCCAGGTTTTTTTAGGCTGCAAAAGCTTTCTGGACCCCGGCCTACGCCGGGGTGACGAAGGTTCTCTCTCCCAATCGGGACTAAACATGCTCCCCGTAATAGCCTCCGCCACCCGGTGAAGGGTGCGGAAGCGATGAGATGCAAGGAAGGGGAAGCAGGGCGGGAAGGACGCGTACCCCAGGTACGCGACGCCCCGCAATGCTTTGCCTGACACAGCAGGTCGCGCTTTCCGCGCCCTTCACCTCACTTAAAAGAGTACGTACGGTCCTCGAATATAACCTTGCTGCCGCTTCTTTCCAGCATGAAGGGCAGCTCCCGGAACTCCTGCATTGCGGAGAACACCGCCGCCTGTCGCTCCCGGGGGACGAGGAGCATCAGAAAGCCCCCGCCGCCCGCTCCAGCCACCTTTCCGCCCAGGGCGCCCGCGTTTTTGGCGGCCCCGTACATGGCCTCGATTTTTTCGTTGGAAATGCCTTTCGCCATCTGCTGCTTCATGCGCCAGTTCTCGTCCAGGAGCCTGCCGCATTCGGCGATGTCGCCGGTTTCGAGCGCCGCTCGGAAAGGCCCCACGAGTTCGGCCATGCGCCGCTGAAAATCGAACTTGTCGGCGTCTTCGGCGTTTTTGCTCTGCTCGGAAAGTATCACGTCGGCCTTTCTGGTGATGCCCGTGAAATAAAGCAGAAGGCTCGACGAAAAGCGCCTGAAAACCGAATCGGAAACGGAAACCGGAAGCCTTGTCACCGAGTCATCTTCGTGGAACACGAACTCGTTTACGCCCCCGTAGGCCGCCGCGTACTGGTCCTGGCGTCCGATGGGTTTTTGGGCGCGGGAGATTTCTATGTCGCAGGCCATCCTTGCAAGGTCTTCAGCCGTAACCAGCTTGTTTTTGTACGTAAAAAGGGCGTGCAGAAGGGCCACGGTTATGGAGCTTGAGCTTCCCAGGCCGCTTCCCTCCGAGGGCACGTCCGCAAGGGTGGTGATCTCCACGCCGCTTTCGACCCCCGTGATGAGCATGGCCTCGCGCACCAGGTCGTGCCGGATTTCGCTCACCCGGTCAACGCACTCCTTCTGGGAGTAGTTGATGTAGATTTTGTCGTCAAAGCGCGATTTCACTATGACGTAGACGTACTTGTCCATGGCGCAGGAGACCACCCGGCCTTCCGAGCGCTTGTAGAACGCCGGGATGTCCGATCCCCCCCCCACGAAACTGAGCCTTAACGGCGTGCGTACGATTATCATGACAACAATTCCTTGTGAGCCCTGGAAACTGCTGGCTGAACCAGGCCCGTCATTTCATCAATTGCGCCCTGCTTTTTCTCTCCCGCTCATCGCCACCCCGTCCAGGGGGCGTGAAAGTGATGAGATGCAAGGCGCGCAAGCGAGTGGGGAGCGAGCGTACGCTTTTGTACGTGACCGACCCGCGAGGCGATGCGCAACACAGCAGATCGCGCTTTCACGCCCCCTGGGCTTCGAAGCCGGATGGGAGAGGATACCCGTGATGACGGCAGATGGCCTCCCTCACGGCTTCGTCCAGGTCAACCGCCACCATCTCGCCCACAAGCGTGTCAAAGCCGACCTTGGGCTTCCAGCCGAGTTTTTCCCGCGCCTTGGATGCGTCGCCCAGAAGCGACTCCACGTCGGTGGGCCGGAAATAGGCCGGGTCGACCGATATCAATACGTCACCTTCGGCTATTTCCGCAAGGGGCATGTGGCGCATGGCCTCAAGGGCTATGGCTGTAGGGGAAAACGACACCGCCACGCCTTCCTCGTTTGCCCCCTCGCCCCGCCACTGGATTTCGATCCCCACCTCCCGGAAGGCCCTTTGGCAGAATTCCCGCACCGAGTGCTGCTCTCCGGTGGCGATGACGAAATCCTCCGGCTTTTCCGCCTGGAGCACCAGCCACTGGGCCTCCACGAAATCCCTTGCGTGCCCCCAGTCCCTTTTGGCCGAGAGGTTTCCCAGGTAGAGCCGGGGCGTAAGTCCCAGGAGGATTCTGGCCACGGCCCGGGTGATCTTCCTCGTCACGAAGGTCTCGCCCCTTCTTGGGGACTCGTGGTTGAAAAGGATGCCGTTGGCCGCAAACATGCCGTAGGCGTCCCGGTAGTTGGCGGTTATCCAGAAGGCGTAGAGCTTGGCGCAGGCGTAGGGGCTCCTTGGTCGGAAGGGCGTGGCCTCGTTCTGGGGCGTTTCCGCCGCGTCGCCGTAAAGCTCGCTGGTGGAGGCCTGGTAGAAGCGCACGGATTTTTCCAGGCCGCATATCCGCACGGCCTCCAGCATCCGAAGGGTACCCAGGGCGTCAACGTTTGCGGTGTATTCGGGCATATCGAAAGCCACCTTCACGTGGCTCTGGGCTCCCAGGTTGTAAATCTCGTCGGGCCTTATCGCCCCCACGAGGCGTATCACGTTTCCGGCGTCGGTAAGGTCGGCGTAATGGACGATGAAGGCCCGCTCCGGCTCGTGGGGGTCCTGGTACAGGTGGTCCACCCTTGCCGTGTTGAAAAGGGAGCTGCGGCGCTTGAGTCCATGCACCTCGTAGCCCTTTTCCAGCAGAAATTCGGCAAGATAGCTTCCGTCCTGCCCGGTAACGCCCGTTATCAAAGCCTTTTTCCGAGCCATTTCCCCCCCCAGGCACAGTAATCCACCCGAACATAACAACTAAAGGCCGGGCGATCACCGGCTTTTCCTCCGGTGACCACCCAACCTGAGATGTTATACAATGTTGGGTGAACCTGTGCTCCGCACAGAACCACCCAACCTACGGTTCTTATTCCAAAATCTGCTACCAGCCAAGGCTTTTCGAAAACGATGAAATGCAAGCGATGTCGGGTGAACCTGTTTTTCGGACTTAAACCACCCGGCCTGCATTTCCCTACAATGATCTGCACGCCAAGCCTGGATAAAAACGATGAAATGCAAGGAAGGCGAGCCGAAAAGGAGGGAGCGTACTCTTTTCGTACGTGACCGACTTTTCGGCGATGCCTGACACAGCAGTTCGCGTTTTTAGACGGGCTTGGCCGCTACTTCATCTTTGATGCGTTTGACATGTCCGCGCCCCATCCCTTTGACTTCGCACCCAAGCTCGAAATAGCGGCGTATCTTGGCGTCGTCCAGAACGCCGAAGCAGTCCAGCACAGCCACCGGGCGGCCCGTCATCCTTATGACCTCGTCGGGGGATAAGGCCATGTACTCCTGGTGCCTGACGGCAAAAATCACGGCGTCCGCGCCTTTCAGGGCCTTTTCCAGGTCCTTTTCCACAACGGTGTCGGAAACCGATTCCTGGTTGCGGAAAAAACGGGACCAGGAATGGCCGGGGGCAGGGTAGGTCTCCTGCTTTTCAAGCTCCCACCAGTGCTTTACGTAGGGGTCGTGGATAACCACCTCTCCGCCCATTTCGATGAGCTTCCTGACTATGATTTCAGAGCCCGAATAGCGGGTGTCGCCCACATCCTCCCGGTAGGAGGCCCCCAATAGCACGCACTGGGCGGCGGAGACGATCTTTCCCATGTTGCGAAGGCCGTCGCGCACGAGCCGGGCCGCGTGAAGGGCGCGGGTGTCGTTGATGTCTATGGCCATGGGTGTGATCTTGAAGATTTCATCCTCAAAGCCTAAAAGTGTGTGGTAGCTCCACACGCCAAGTCCGCCGTCCTTGGGCAGGCAGTAACCGCCTATGCCGGGGCCGGGGAAAATTATGTTGGAGTGGGTGGGCCGCACCTTTATGGCGTCTATCACCTTTATGAGGTCCACGCCGTTTCTTTCGGCGAAAAGGCTCCACTCGTGAAGGAAGGCCAGGATGGTGGCTCTGTAGGAGTTTTCCACGATCTTGGTGGTTTCGCTTTCAAGGGGCCGGTCCAGCACCGTGAGGGGAAACTTGTCCACGTTAAGGACTTCCGAAAGGAACTTAACCACGCGCTCGCGGGCCGTGGGGTTTACGCCGGAGCACACCCGCCAGAAGTCGCGGATGGAGCTTACGTAGTTCCTGCCCGGCATGACCCGCTCGAAGGAGTGGGCCAGAAGGGGCAGGGCGTCCGGCATCCCGCGCCTTTCAAAGGCCTTCTTGATGATGGGATAGGCCACGTGCTCGGTGGTTCCGGGGGGAACCGTGGTTTCGATGAGAACCATGCAGTCGGGCTTGATGCGCTCGCCGATCACCGCCAGCGAGGCTTCCAGGGCCGCGATGTCGGCCTTGCCGTTACGCACGTTCCCAAGGCTCTCCTTCAGGTAGTCGCACTGGACATCCACCACAACAACATCCGCGTGGGAAAGGGCCTCGTAGCTGAAGGTGGCCGCAAGGGTCTTTTTCTCTTTCACGCACCGGGCTATCAGGGGCGCAACTTCCGGGTCCTCGGCGTCCACCGGGGCCTGGCCGCGATTGAGATAATGAATCTTCCAGTAGCTCCGCGTGGACGGCCTCTGCATTCCAAGCACGAACTTTCCGGGCTTGCCGGTGACCTTGTCGGTGGAATCGGCCACCACCCCGGCCATGACCGCGCCCACAAAGCCCACGCCCATCACCACCACTATCTCGCGGCCAAGAGCCCTCTGTTCGGCCACGAGCTTGGCCAGCCGTTCATTTTCCCTGTCGTACTCTTCGGCCCGGGGAAGCGGAAAAACCTCTCCGGCAGGGCATACGGAAACGGCAAGGGGTTTTTTTTCTTCGTCGTGATGGGACATTGTCTCCTCCGTGAACTTGTTCGATGTATTCAAGTCGTTTTAGGCGGTCAGTTGCCGTAGTAGCTCCGGTACCATTCGATGAATCTGCCGACCCCGTCTTCAAGGGGGGTGGCGGGGGAAAAACCAACGTCAGCCGCGAGATCGTCTATGTCCGCGCAGGTGGCGGCCACGTCTCCGGGCTGCATGGGCATCATTTTTTTCTCGGCCTTTTTCCCAAGGGCCTTTTCGATCACCTCTATGAAATCGAGAAGGCTTACAGGATTGTTGTTGCCGATGTTGTAAAGCCTGTATGGGGCCGAACTGGACGCCGAATCAGGGGCATCGCCTGTCCAGGCTGGGTCCGGGGCCGGAACCCGGTCCAGAACCCGCACCACGCCTTCCACGATGTCGTCTATGTAGGTGAAGTCGCGCTCCATGCGGCCTTCGTTGAAGACCTCGATGGGGCGTCCCTCCAAAATGGCCCTGGTGAAAAGGAAAAGGGCCATGTCCGGCCTTCCCCAGGGTCCGTAAACCGTGAAAAAACGCAGCCCGGTAACCGGAAGCCGGTACAGGTGGGCGTATGAGTGGGCCAGAAGCTCGTTGGCCTTCTTGGTGGCCGCGTAGAGGCTTACCGGGTGGTCCACGTTGTGATGCACCGAAAAGGGCCGGTTGGTGTTCATGCCGTAGACCGACGAGCTTGAGGCGAACACAAGGTGCTTCACCCCCGAATGCCTGCACCCCTCCAAGACGTTCACGAAGCCCGTGAGGTTGGCGTCCACGTAGGCGTGGGGGTTTTTGAGGGAATAGCGCACCCCGGCCTGGGCCGCGAGGTTGGCCGCCCTGTCGAATTTTTCCCGCGCAAACAGGTCGGCCATCGCGTCCCGGTCGGACATGTCGGCCTTTATGAACCTGAAATTTTTATGATTCGCAAGCCTTTTAAGGCGAGCCTCTTTCAGCAACGGGTCGTAATAGTCGTTAAGATTGTCCAGGCCCACCACTTCATCGCCTTTGGCGCAAAGCCTTTCGCTAAGGTGATAGCCGATGAAGCCCGCAGCCCCGGTAACCAGTGTCTTCATTATTCCGCCCAATCAGTTCCCCACGTAAGATGGGTCATCGCCGGTTTTCCGACGGGAAAAACATTGAATCCTATTTCATAAAGCCGGTCGTGGTCAAGAATGTTGCGACCGTCGAAGACAAAAGCCGGTTTTTCCATGCTCTTGTAGATCGTTTCATAATCGAGTTCCGCATAAATCCGCCAGTCCGTGACCACCGCCATGGCGTGAGCGCCTTTGGCCGCCTCGCAGGGGTCTTCCACGTATTTAACGGCGTTTCCAAGGTCCGCAAGGTCGATTCTGGCGTTTTCCAGGGCCTGGGGGTCTGTCACCACGGCTTCGGTGGGCTCCTCCACGAGCCTTCTTACCAGGCTTATGGCCGGGCTGTCGCGGGTGTCGCCGGTGTCGGCCTTGAAGGCGAAACCGAAAAGGCAGACCTTTTTCCCCGCCAGGGTATTGAAAAGGGCCGCAAGAATTTTTCCGGCAAAGCGGTCCTTCTGGTACTCGTTGATTTTCACCACCTGCTCCCAGTAGTCGGCGGCCTCGCTTAATCCGTAGGAGCGGCACAGATAGACGAGGTTCAAGATGTCCTTTTTGAAGCAGGAGCCGCCGAAGCCCACGCCCGCCCTCAAAAATCTGTCTCCGATGCGCCCGTCCATGCCCACAGCGGCGGCCACCCTTGTAACGTCCGCCCCGGTTTTTTCGCACAGGGCCGAAACCGCGTTCACCGAGCTTATGCGCTGGGCCAGAAAGGCGTTGGCCACGAGCTTCGAAAGCTCGCTGGACCACACGTCGCAGGTGAGGATTTTCTCCCTCGGAACCCATCTCGCGTAGAGTGCTGCCAACTCGTCGGCTGCGGCAACGCCTTCGGGAGTTAGCTGGGAGCCGATGAGCACCCGGTCGGGGTTCAGAAGATCGCTTACGGCCGAGCCTTCGGCCAGAAATTCGGGATTGGAGAGGACCTGGAATCCGCCGTCCACCGGGGGCCGGTTCAAAATCTGCTCCATTGCCTGGGCCGTGCGGACCGGCACGGTGCTTTTTTCCACGATGATCTTGGGCGGCTTGGCCACAGAGAGAATCCGGCGGGCGGTTTTTTCCCAGTACTGGAGGTCCGCCGCCATGCCAGCGCCCGCGCCGAAGGTCTTGGTGGGTGTGTTCACGGAAACGAAGATGATGTCGGCGGCCCTTATTCCATCGTCGATGTCGGTGGAGAAAAAGAGGTTTCTGCCTCTGGCCCTTTTCACCACGTCAGAAAGCCCCGGCTCGTAGATGGGAAGCTCTTCCGAGTTCCAGGCTTTTATGCGGTCCGGGTTGATGTCAACCACCGTGACCGAGACGTCCGGGCACTTGTCGGCAAGCACGGCCATTGTGGGCCCGCCCACGTAGCCCGCGCCTATGCACAGGATTTTCTTGATAAACGCGCCGTCCGCCATCGCGTTTGTCCCTCCGAAAAAAATAATGGCCGCATCCGTTGGAATCATTTCCCCGGATACGGCCATAACATTAGGATTTGCCCGGTGCAATCGGATTTTGCAGAAAAACGGCCCGTTAAGGAACTTTAACAATCATTTGTCGGGGCCGGACCAGGAAACAATGAGGGCTTTATGATCACTTCAGCAAAGGACCCTTCGTGTGGGTATGTCGCGGGACTCAAGGTGGGCCTTGATTTCGTCAATGCCGTACAAACCGTAGTGCACCATTGATGCGATGAGCGCGGCGTCGGCTTTTCCTTCGGTGAGTACGTCGCCAAGGTGTTCCGGCGTTCCGCCGCCGCCGGAGGCGATGACCGGGATGTTCACGTTTTCGCTGATAAGCCGGGTGAGGACAAGCTCGTAGCCCTCCTTGGTGCCGTCGGCGTCAATGGAATTGAGGCATATTTCGCCAGCCCCAAGGCGTTCGGCCTCCTGCGCCCACCACAGGGCGTCGATACCCATTGAAATCCTGCCGCCCGCTATCACGATCTCGTAGCCGGACGGAATCTTTTCGCTTTTTTCAACCTTTTTCACGTCCATGCCAAGGACCACGCACTGGTTGCCGAAGGCTTTCGCGCCCTCCGATATGATGGACGGATTTTTCACCGCAGCGGAGTTCACGGAAATCTTTTCCGCCCCGGCCAGCAAAACGTCCCGCATGTCGCTCACGCTCGATATGCCACCGCCCACGGAAAATGGGATGAAAATCGTTTCGGCCACCCTTCGCACCACGTCCAGCATGATCCCGCGTTTTTCATGGGAGGCCGTGATGTCGTAGAACACTATTTCGTCGGCTCCGTCCTCATAGTACTTGCGCGCCATTTCCACCGGGTCGCCGATGTCCACGTTCCCCACGAACTTGATCCCCTTGGTGGTCTTCCCGTCCCTAACATCCAGGCAGACTATGACGCGCTTGGCCAACATACCGGTTTTCCTTAATTTTTAATTAGGGGCAGATGCAGTACCACCCAACCATCTTTTTCCCTCAGAACCTCAAGGCCGCGATCAAAGGCCGTAGGCAAGGAACGCGAACGGCGCGGGAGGGAGCGTACTTTTCGTACATAGCCCTTCCGCGCCATTCTTTACAATATGAAGCAATTAGGGCAGACCGGTCAAAAACGATGAAATGCAAGGAAGGCAAGCGGGCGGCGGCGGAGCGTGCTTTTGCACGTGAGCACGCCGCCCGCGACGCCTGACACAGCAGTTCGCGTTTTTGGACGGTCTGTCTGTCACCAGCCGATGGTGAGGTAGTCGTGCATGGACGCTGCGGCTTGTTTTCCCGCGCCCATGGCCTGGATGACCGTGGCCATTCCGGTCACGATGTCGCCGCCCGCCCACACGCCCTTCATGGTGGTCTTGCCGGTTTCCGGCTGGGCCACGATGTAACCGCGTTTGTTAAGCGAAAGGGCCGGGGTGGAACCGGTAAGAAGCGGGTTGGCTCCTGCGCCGACCGAGATGACCGCAAGATCGGTGGGCATCGTAAAGAAGGCCCCTTCGATGGGCACAGGGCGGCGGCGGCCTGATGCGTCGGCCTCGCCAAGTTCCATCTTCTGGCATTCCACCGTGGTGAGGCGTCCGTCCGCGTCCCCAAGGAAGCGCACCGGGTTGGTGAGAAGGAACAGTTCGATGCCTTCTTCCTCGGCGTGGTGGATCTCCTCGGCGCGGGCGGGCATTTCCTCGCGGCTGCGGCGATAGACGATCTTCACGGTATCCGCGCCCATGCGCATTGCCGTGCGGGCCGAATCCATGGCCACGTTGCCTGCGCCAACCACAATGACGTTCTTGCCGCGAACCAGAGGGGTGTCGTATTCCGGGAAGAGGTAAGCCTTCATGAGGTTGGACCGGGTGAGGTACTCGTTGGCGGAATATACGCCGATCAAGTTCTCGCCCGGCACGCCCAAAAAGTACGGCAGGCCAGCGCCGACCGCCACGTAGATGGCGTCGAAGCCTTCCTCGAAAAGCTCTTCCAGGGATACCACCTTGCCCACGACGGCGTTGACCTCGAACTTCACGCCAAGGCGTTCAAGTCCGTTGATTTCGGAGAAGAGGATGTCCTTGGGAAGCCGGAATTCGGGGATTCCGTAAAGGAGCACGCCGCCCGGCTTGTGAAAGGCCTCGAAAACCGTAACGTCGTGGCCCTTTAGGCACAGGTCGCCCGCCACGGTGAGGCCGGACGGGCCGGAGCCGACCACTGCAACCTTCTTGCCGGAGGGGGCGGGCAGGGTGGCCAGCTTCATCTTGCCCTCGGTGCGCTCCCAGTCGGCGATGAAGCGCTCAAGGCGGCCAATTGCCACGGGCTCGCCCTTTTTGCCAAGGATGCAGTTGCCTTCGCACTGGCTTTCCTGGGGGCAGACCCTGCCGCACACTGCGGGAAGGGCGTTCTGCTCCTTCAGCTTGGCTATGCCCGCCTCGAAATTTCCGACGGCGATTTCCTTGACAAAGCCTGGAATGTCGATGCCCACCGGGCAGCCCTTGGAGCATCCGGGCGTCTTGCACTGGATGCAGCGGGAGGCTTCCAGCTTGGCGGTTTCCGGGGAGTAGCCCAGGGGCACTTCCTTGAAGTTTCTCCTGCGGACAGCCGGGTCCTGTTCTGGCATTTTCTGCCGGGGCACCTTAGCTTTTTCTTCAGCCATTGTAAGAGTCTCCTGTAATTATTCGTGCGCCGCGTTTGTCACGAAGCGGTTTGATTACCAATTTCGGGAAATCTTTCCCAAGTCCTTTGGAGCCGCTGGTGAAGCGAGGTGAAAACGATGAGCTGCAAGGCGCACGAAAAAGCCATGAGGGAGCGTACTCTTCTGTACGTGACCGAAATGGGTTTTGAAGTGCAACACAGCAGTTCGCGTTTTCCGTTCGCCTCACTTGCAGGAGCATTTGTGTTCAAAGAGCTCCATGGACTGCCGTTCCATGTCCGCATAACCGCGCAGGCGCTTGGTAAGCTCGTCGAAATCCACCTGGTGGCCGTCGAATTCAGGGCCGTCCACGCAGGCGAAGGCGGTTTTGCCGCCCACCGTGGCCCGGCAGCAGCCGCACATGCCTGTTCCGTCCACCATGATGGCGTTCAAGCTCACCAGGGTTCTGACGTTATAGGGCAAGGTTACCGAGCACACGAACTTCATCATGGGAACCGGGCCGATGCCGACAACCAGGTCAACCTTTTCGCGGTCGAGGATCTGCTTCAAAAGGTCGGTTCCGAAGCCGTGGTAGCCGCAGGAGCCATCGTCGGTGCAAAGTGTGCACTCGGTGGATGCGGCCGCCATGGCGTCTTCCATTATAAGAAGGTCCTTGGTGCGGGCTCCGCAGATGCCGTAAACCTTGTTTCCAGCCTGTTTCAGGGCGCGGGTGATGGGGTGGAGAACCGCGATGCCGGTTCCGCCGCCTATGCACACCACGGTTCCGACTTTTTCGATGTGGGTGGGTTTGCCCAATGGCCCCGCGATGTCCTGGTAGCCGTCGCCCACGTTCAGGGTCTTCATGAGGGCGGTGGTCTTGCCCACGACCTGATAGATGAGGGTGATGGTGCCCTTTTCCGGGTCGGTGTCCGCCATGGTTAGGGGGATGCGTTCGCCGGTCTCGTTCACCCTTAGAATCACGAACTGGCCGGGCTTGGCCTTTTTGGCTATCCGGGGCGCGGAAATGACGTTTTCCACCACGGTGCCCTGGGCCAACTCTCGTTTGGAAAGGATCTTATACATCGGTTTATGGTTCCTCCTTGGAGTTTATGTTCTACGTGCAGGAAATATCCCGCCTTGATTCTTCTGTGACTCTAAAGCCGCCCTCACAGCTTTTTAAGCAAGTGGCTCATCATCCCAATAAAACTCAAGCCCAACAGGCTTTCTAAAAACGATGAGCCGCAAGGCTATGCTTCCGAGCGGCGAGGGAGCGTACGCTTTTGTACGTAACCGAGCCGGGAGGCGAAGCGCAACACAGCGGATCGCGTTTTTAGAAAGCCTGTTATGCCATGCCCTTGAAGGCGCCGAATGAGAGGGCAATCATCCCCGCCGTTATAAGGCCTAAGGAAACATCCTGCAAGGGTTTCGGCACCCTGGCAAGAAGAATCCGCTCCCGGAGGCCCGCAAAGAGTATCAGGGCAAGTCCGAAGCCCACCGGGTAGGCGAAGCTGGAAGCGAGACTCTTCACGAAACCGTAGTTTTCGTCAATATTAATGATGCAGACGCCCAAAACCGCACAGTTTGTGGTGATGAGCGGAAGATATATCCCAAGTCCGGCGTAGAGGGCGGGAATGTTCTTTTTCAGGAACATTTCCACGAACTGGACAAGGCCCGCGATCACCAGGATGAAGGCTATGGTGCGAAGGTATTCGAGATTAAGGGGCACCAGGACGTATTTTTGAACAATCCAGGTGACCGCCCCGGCCAGCACCAGAACAAAGACAACCGCCGCGCTCATGCCGACGGCGGTGTCCATTTTTTTTGACGTGCCAAGAAAGGGGCAGTTTCCCAGAAACTGGGCCAGCAGGATGTTGTTGACCAGTACGCAGCTTACTATGAAAACCAGATAGTCCATCATTGGTGCAGCCTCACTTGCTCGGTGCAAGATTCATCAAAGCCAGCATCAGACCCAGGCAGAGAAATGCGCCCGGAGCCGTGAGAACGAATGCGAAAGGCTCAAACCAGTCGGTGGAAAGAATCACCAGCTTTGGGCCGAAGGGCACCGAGAAGGTGCCCGCTCCCAGGATTTCCCTTACCGAGGACAGGGCTCCAAGGGCGATGGTGTAGCCGATGCCGATTCCAAGCCCGTCCATGAGGGAGGGCAAGACCGGCTGCTTGTAGGCGAAAGCCTCGGCGCGCCCCAGAAGAATGCAGTTGACGACGATAAGGGGTATGAAAACGCCCAGACTCAGGAACAGGGGATAGGCGTAGGCCTGCATCACAAGCTCCACTATGGTCACGAAGGTGGCTATGACCACGATGAAGCAGGCGATTCTTATTTCATCCGGGATGATTTTTCGTATGAGGGAAACAAGCACGTTTCCGCAGACAAGGACAAAGGTGGTGGCGATTCCCATTCCCACCCCGTCGGCCACCGACTTGGAAACGCCCAGGGCCGCGCAGATGCCCAGCACCAGCCGGAAAGGCGGAACCTCTTTCCAGAGGCCCTTGGTGAATTCCTGCACTAAGGTTTTCGCCATTACACAACTCCTATGCCTTGCCTTTTGCGGCTGATTCAGCCTGTTTCACGATTTCGGCCTTTTGGCTGCGGTAAAGCTCGCAAGCCCTTGTAACGGCCATGCACACGCCCTTTGACGTGATCGTCGCTCCCGAAAGGGCGTCGATCTTTCCGCCTTCGGCCTTCACCTTGACCGGTTCCAGGGCCGAAAGACCCGCAAAGCCCTTGGCGAAGGAAGGATCGGTCTTGGCCCGCGCCCCAAGTCCGGGGGTTTCCGAATGGGTGGTTACCGCGACTCCCCTTATGGTGTCATCGGCAAGGTTTATAGCGGTCAGAACCGAAACAGGCGTCTTTCCGTAACCCTTGCCGGAAGCCTCCAGGGCCACGGCTGTCGGCTTTCCGTCGAAAACACCCACAAAGACAACGGTTTCGGTGTCCTTGCCTTTAAGGGTGAAGCGGCTCTCAACCGGGTCGCCCTGTGCGCCCTTCATCAATTCCTTGATGGCCGGGCCTTTGAGAAAGGCGAGTTCCTGGCCCTTGATGCGCTCCCTCACCGCTCCGCGAACACCTGCCAGAAGCCCTCCGGAAAGGGCCGAGAGGATGGTCATCACGACTACCATTTTTATCAGATTACGCATGGTCGCCTATCCTCCCCAGGGCCTTGGGTCCGATTTTGTCCAGGAGCGGATGGACCACGTTCATGAGAAGAAGGGCGTAAACCACGCCGTCGTCGTAGATGCCGATGGACCGGATCAAAACCACCATGAATCCCGCACAAAGGCCGTAAATAATCATGGGGATGAAATTGACCGGCGATGATGACTCCTCGGTGGCCAGAAAAAAGGCCCCCATGAGGGTGTAGCCGGTCACGAGATGGAAGAGCGGAGAGGCATTGAGGGCGGGGTTGCCGAAAAGGGAAAAGAGCCAGGCCGTGATGAGGACTCCGGCAAGAAAGCTTATGCTGATCTCCCAGCGGATGATTCCCTTGAGAATCAGGTACAGCCCGCCGATGCAGAGAGCAAGGCCCGACACCGCGCCGATGCCCCCGGCCTGTCGGCCAAGGAAAAGGCCCCAGAGATCGAGGTCGGAAACAGCCCCGCTTCCGAAGTGCTTGAGGGCGGCAAGGGGATCGGCTCCGGGAAAAGAGAAGCTGTAGGAGGCCAGTGCCGAGTCGAAGTTGAAGATGTCCTTCCACGACAGGGCCACTATGGCGAGCGCCACAAGCACCGGATTGAAGGGGTTGCCGCCAAGCCCGCCCCAGATGTGCTTTCCAAGCACCATGGCGCAGAAGGCCGCAGTGACCACCGCCCACCAGGGCGTGGAGACCGGTATCAGAAGCGCCATGACAAGCCCGGAAAGGGCCGCAGTTCCGTCGGTTATGGAAAGGGGCCTTCTGGTTGCCTTGTTCATCAGAAGCTCGAAAATCATGCAGCAGGCCACGGAAAGGCCGATAACGCCCACGGCCCTTCCCCCAAAACGCATGACGCCCAGCACGGCGGCGGGTGACAGGGCCAGCATGGCGTGGCCGCTCCGGGAGGCAAGGCTTGTGCCGTCGTGCCAGAACGGGGCGTGTGATACGGTGAGTTTCGGTTCGCCTGCCATGTTCAATCCTTTTCCAGCGAGTTTTCGTACTGGAGTTTGCCCAGCATGATGTGCTGGAAAACCGGAATAAGGGCCGGGCACACGAAGGAGCACAACCCGCATTCCACGCATGAAAGAAGGTCGTAGCGGCGGGCCGCATCGTCCCACAGGCCGTTGTCCAGGTAACGGATGAGCATGTTGACCGGCATTTTCGCAGGGCAGATGCGCACGCACTCACCGCAGTTGAAGCAGGCCGAATCGCTTACCCCGGCCAGCCCGTCGGCGTCCTGCACCATGATGGAGGATGTCCTAGGCGTCACCGGCTCGGAAAGGTCTGCGGCGGCGTAGCCCGTGAAGGGGCCTCCCATTATGACCCGGTCGGATTCGGCCACCACCACCCGCCCGGCTTCCAAAACGTCCCTTATGGGTGCGCCGATGCGAACCTTGAAGTTGACGCTTTTTTCGGTGAGATCCTTGGAAACCAGGGTAACCACCTTTTCGCCCTTGACCCTGCCGGTGCGGAGAAAGGCGCCCACAGCCGCGAGAGCCTCGGCGCTCACGAAGGCGAACCCGTGGCGAAGCGGGGTCGCGCCCGCGCCGACGGTCACTCCGTAATGGTTGCGGCAGATGAAATGGGGAAGGCAGGCTGGATAGCTCCGGGAAACAACCTTGACGGGCAGGTCCCATGACGAGGCAACTTTAGAAGTGGAGGAAAAGGCCGCCGCCTCTATCTTCCCGGCCCCGGTGATTTCCTTTAAGGCGGCTATTCCGGCCACCACGTCTTTGGACCTTTGGATGGAAACCTGCTGGACCGCAGTGGACATGGGGTCGAAGTCCAGGGCCAGGACCACCAGGGTGTGAACCGGGTGCATGGCCGTGGTAAGGGCTCCAAGGTCGAGGCCGCCAGGAATGGTGTTGAGCCAGGTTTTGCAGGCATCGACTCCGGGTTCCCTGCCGGGGCCCTGGTCCCATTCCTCAGGGCTTCCTGCGAGAAGCGCGACGCGGGTCACGGGGCGACCCTGGGCGTTTACGGCGGGTTCGACGGAACTCACGGACCCGCAGACCGTGGCGGTGAAACCGGCTCCTTCATAGGGGAAGACCGGCTGGCCCCTCATAACGGATTCGCCAGGACCTATGAGAAGCCTTGCGCCGTCGTAGGGGTGGGCGACATCCAGCACCGCCGTTTTCGGCGCGGCGGTTTCCTCCGCCGGTCCTGCGGAAATATCCGGGAGAACGGCGTTTATGATTTTTGGCGCCCTGATCCCGAAAAAGGGCCTCTTGTAAGGCGCGAGAATGCCTTTTTTCATGACATCCCCCCCCGGCCTTCAAGGACAGATGCCTGTTCGCCGGATTTCCCGCTCTTTGATCCGGCAGGCTTGTGCTGTTCGGGAACGGACGGCCTTTTGCCCTCCTGGAAATGGCAGCGGTCGCAGGCGGTGGGTCCCTTGGCCTTTTCCTCGTGGCAGCGGATGCACTGGCCGTGGAAGGCGTCCATGCTCTTGGGTCCATAAACGTCGGAATCGGCCTTGTGGCAGCCACGGCAGCCACGAATCTCCCTGCCTTTCGGCATGGCGTTCTGATGGCAGCCGTCACAGGTCTGGCCATAATCCGTTATATGGGCCTTGTGGACGAAAAGGTCTTTTGCGTAGGCGGGGTCGTCGGCGTCGTGGCAGTCGGCGCAGGAGGAGACAGTCCGGGTGTCCAGCGAGCCCGTGTGATGGCACTGGTCGCAAGTGGCCGGACCGTAGGATTTGAGGGCGGCATGGTCCTTGTGGGAAAAAAGGACAGTTCCGCCGTTGGATTTCATGAAAAGCCGAACTGGCGTTCCAGGTTTCGGAGCCGGAAAAGCAGCCAACGCGGCTATACCTGTAACAAGGGAGCCAAGCAGTAGCGCAAAAGCGATTTTGCGCCGGGGTGAATCTTTCATATCTTGAATCATGCCCCATGGTTAGGCAAAGTGCTTCCAAACCTGCCAGCCAGCACTGTGTTTAAACGAACAAGCCCTAACACAAGGGGGGGGATGTTTCAACCGAATTTTCTATTTCAAAAGTCCTCAAACAGTAAACCGTGTTTTGAATCAAAAATATAATATGCTGAAATAATTGATATCGTCAGTGAAAAAAAATCGTCTGGCGCATGAACCTGAAACCTCTGTCGGGAAAAAGGTGTTTTTTCACGCGGTGCTAACGGCGTTGGCCCGGATGTCTGGTAAGCGGTTGGGCGGAGGGTCTGCCGGGGCCTCATGCAGCCCCGGCATTTCGGAGAATGCGGAAGATAATTGCACAACCTGAACAAACGGGGCTTAAGCGGCCTTTTTGCCTGATCCGCCGTCGTCCTCGGTTTTCACCCCTATGCTTTCCTTTGAGAAGAGGTCGGCCCGCTTGCCTTTGATTCCGGCGTAGAAGAGCTTCACCTCCGCCATGTCCTTTTCTATGTCGCCCGTGGGGGTGAAGGCCGGCCCGAACCCGCCGGTTTTGCGCCCGAAATCGATGAACCCCATGCCGATGGGAACATTCGCTCCGTGGGCTATGTGGTAGAAGCCGGTTTTCCAGTAGGTCACATGGCCCCGTGTGCCTTCGGGCGGAACTATCAGGATTAGCCTGTCATGCTTTTCGAATTCGGCTATCTGGCGCTCCACCATGTTTGTGGATTTTTCCCGGACAACGGCGATTCCGCCAAGCCAGCGCATCACCGGGCCCCGCCAGCCCGCGAAAAGGCTCGACTTGCCCATCCAGAACACCTTGATTTTGTACGTAAAGGCGATGAGCAGGGTATAGACGAAGTCCCAGTTGGAGGTATGAGGGGCCGCGATGAGGACGTATTTTGGCTCGTCAGGCGGGTTGCCCTGGGTTTTCCACCCTGCGGCGAAGAACCAGAGGCGGGAGAAGTAGTGGAAAAATGTCCTGACCACGGGGGTGTCGAAAATGGTGTATTGCATCGATCCGCCTTTGAATTTTTGAGTGCCAGGCCCGGTGGAACCCTATCATACGATCAACTGACGCATATATTTAGCACGAACACCCTGAAATCGCCCATCTTTCAGGGGCCGTGACAATCCTTTTACAATTTGCGGGGAGAAAGCCGGGTCGATTGAGGGATTTTCCCTAAGGCCGGACCTGAAACGCCCGCTGCGGAAATTTGCCCGGCGGTGACATTGCCCTTGAATCCGGCCCCTTTTTGCGGTTATGGAACTGCAACATTCAAAAGGAGGGATAGAGCCTTGTCCGGAAAAAACATACCGATCGAGGAACGCATCATTTTCGCCCTGGACATGGATTCCGTTTCCGAGGCGGAAATGTGGGTCAAACGGCTTGAATCACGAGTGCGGTTTTTCAAGGTGGGGCTCCAGCTTTTCATGGCGAGCTGGTTTACGGTCATAGACATGATACTGGCCCGCGATCTCAAGGTTATGTGCGACCTGAAATTCTTCGACATCCCGGAGACCGTGAAGCTGGCTGTTGCGGAGCTTAGCAAGCGGAACATCACCTTCGCCACGGTTCACGGCAACAGGCCCATCGTGGAGGCTGCGGCGTCGGCAAAAGGCGACATGAAGATTCTGGCGGTGACGGTGCTCACCAGTTTCGACGAAGGGGACATGAAGGAAATGGGCCTGACCGGAAGCGTCTCCGACATGGTGATGAGGCGGGCCAAAAGCTCGATTGAAAACGGCTGCGACGGCGTGGTCTGCTCAGGCATGGAGGCGCGGGCATTAAGGGAAAACCTGGGCGATGACTTTCTGATGGTCACCCCCGGAATCCGGCCCCAAGCCGACGCCCAAGCCTCGGTGGACGATCAGAGAAGGATAGTGACCGCCGAACGGGCCATTGTCAGCGGGGCCGATCACATAGTGGTGGGCAGGCCCATAAGCCGCGCGAAGGACCCGCTTAATGTCGTGGAATCCATGCAGGAGGAGATAAGAAGGGGTCTTCTCGCCAAGGGCTGACCAGGGGGGCGAGCCTGCGGCGCCGTCAAAGGGCGGTGAAATTTTTGGACGCCTTGTAGGCGTCCATGACCCGGTTGATGAGGTCATCCAGCTCGCAGGGCTTGATCAGGTAGTCGAAGGCCCCGAATCTTATGCCGTCCATCGCGGCCTGCTCCGAGCCGTGGCCGGTCAGAATTATGAGGGCGATGCCGGGAAGCATTTTCTTGAAAACCTTTAGGACTTCTATTCCGTCCATGTCCTCCATTTTAAGATCCACTATTGCGACGTTGAAATCCTCCTCCCTGAGCGTGAGTATGCCCTGGCTCCCGCTGTAGGCCACCTTTACGTAAAATCCCCGCTTTGCGAGCCTCTTTGCCAGGATGTTCACGTAAGCCACTTCGTCGTCGATCAGAAGCACCTTGATGGGCGAAGGCGGCGAACCGTCCGTATCGGTCTTGTTTTCAGTCTCCATATGAATCGCGTTTCCCGGCCTCTTGGCTGTTTTTTTTCAGGATCAGAGTCCCTTTACCGGGCTCATACCAAGTTGCATTCAAAAGAGTAATATCAGGAATCCGTAGGGGCGACCGCCGGTCGCCCCTACGGAGGGA
>JACRLG010000004.1:0-14738 GCA_016235345.1 Deltaproteobacteria bacterium
TAGGGTCGCGCTCCGTTACGGGCGCCACGGTGCTTTCGCCCCAGAACCTTCCCAGAAGGCTTTCGGGCAAGCTCTACACCCTCATCCAGAACGTCTATCTTGGAATGAACTACCCGGATACCCAGTGCGGGTTCAAGATGTTCACCAATAAGGCCGCGAAAAGGCTTTTCGCCCTTCAGAAGCTCGACAGCGTCATATTCGATGCGGAAATCCTGTGGCTGGCCAAGGTGCACGGATTTTCCACGGCCCAGTTTCCGGTTAAATGGACCCACGTGGAAAACTCACGAATCCAGTATGATTCCTTAAAAAAATCCCTATTTATTTTCGAGGAGCTTTTCAGGATAAGGAAACTTCACCGGAAAGACCCCCCTTAGGCCGACCGGAGTCCGCTACATCGCCGTGCGAAAGGATTTCATGGATACCGAAGAACTGCACCGGGGAAGGGTTTTCCGCCTGATGCGGGAAACCGCAATGCTGCCCACCGGGCGCGTGGCCACCTACGAGGTGGTGCGGCATCCGGGAGCTGCTGCCATGCTGGCCGTAACCGACGAGGGCGGGATTCTGCTTCTCCGCCAGCACCGCCACGCGGTGGGCGGTGAAATCTGGGAGATACCGGCAGGCACATTGAATCCGGGCGAGATTCCCGAAGAGTGCGCAAGGCGCGAGCTCATCGAGGAAACCGGTTTTTCGGCGGGCGCGATGGAGCTTTTATCGTCCATACTGCCGGTTCCCGGCTATTCCGACGAGGTCATCCACATCTTTCTGGCAACGGGCCTTTCTCCGGCCACCCAGAACCTTGATCCGGACGAGGTCATAGAGGTATTTCCGTTTTCCTCCGAGCGCGTGTTCAAAATGATCTCCTCCGGCGAAATACGGGACGGCAAGACCCTTTGCGCCCTTTTTCTGGCAAGTCGGCGAGGGCTCTTTACAATCGCATGACTTTTGATTATGGTCCGGCTCCAAGGTCTAAAAATTCGGAGACTCGCTGTTTTCTTGCATTTTCCAGCCACTATAATGGTGGGGCATGATACTTGGTCTCGATGTAGGCGGTACGCAGACTGATGCGGTCCTGGTGAAGGACGGCCACGTTGTCGCTCACGGAAAAACCGTGAACGGGGCCGATCTTTTGGAAACCCTGGATACGGCCCTGGACCAGGTTCTTTCAGGGGTGGACCCCAAGGAGGTCCGACGGGCGGTTTTCTCCACCACCCTCGCCACCAACGCCATCGTGGAGGACCACCTTGAACCCGCCGGCATGATAGTGAGCTCGGGCCCCGGCATGGACCCCGAATGGTTCACCGTGGGGCCGTCTTATCACGTGGTTTCCGGCTGCATGGACCACCGTGGCACCGAGGTGACCCCCATTGACCGGGGCGCGGTGATGAACGCCGTGTCCGCCATCAAGCGCCAGGGAATACGGGTCGCCGGGGTCGCGGGCAAGTTTTCGGTGAGAAACCCCTTGCACGAGCTCATGATGAGCCAGTGGATCACCGACTCTTTTTCCTACGTGGCCATGGGCCACATCTTTTCGGGAAGCCTCAATTTTCCCCGCCGGGTTGCCACAACTTATCTCAACGCCGCCCTTCACGGGGTCCATCACAGCTTCGTGTCAGCCCTGGAAAAGACCCTCACCCGCCGTGGAATAACTGCCCCTCGCTACCTTTTGAAGCCCGACGGCGGAACCGTGAGCCTTTCCGGCTCATACCGCTTCCCGGCCCAGACCGCCCAGAGCGGCCCGGCGGCAAGCGTAATGGGGGCCCTTGCCCTTGACGGGTGCAGGGAAACCGCGCTCATCCTGGACGTGGGCGGCACCACCACAGACATGGCCATACTCTTAGACGGCGTTCCCCTGTGCGTTCCGCGCGGCATAACCTTAGGGGAATTCCGCACATCCATCCGTTCGCTTCTAACGCGCTCCCTGGGTCTTGGGGGCGACAGCAGGGTTAGGGTGGACGACAAGGGCTGCCTCAAGATCGGCCCCACCCGCGAAGGAAGCGCGGTTGCCTTCGGAGGCCCGGTTCCCACTCCCACCGACGCCATGATAGTGCTCCGGCTCCTCCACGCCGGGGACCTTAAAGCGGCCCGAAGGGCAATGGAGGCGGTGGCCGGTCCCCTCAACCTGCATCCACTGGCCGCAGCAGAGCGAATCCTCACCAACATGGCCCAGACCATAGCCTTGTCCGCCGAGGCTTTCCTGTATTCCGTCAACTCAAGGCCCGTGTACACCATCCACGAGGTCATCGAATGCGCCAGGGTCGCCCCCACCATACTGATCGTCCTGGGCGGGCCAGCGCCCATGCTGGCTCCCTACCTTGCGGCGGCTTTCAACCTTCCGTATCGGATCCCCCGTTTCCACGACGTTGCCAACGCGGTGGGAGCGGCTGCCGCCAGGGTCACCACCGAGGTCACTCTCCAGGCCGACACCCAGCGCGGCACGGCTGTGATCCCGGAAGCAGGACTCGAAATTCCCATCAGGCGCGATTTTTCGATGGAGGCAGCCCTTTCCATGGCGCGGGAAATCCTTGAAAAGCGGGCGTCTGACGAGGGCGCAAGCCCGGACGAACTCGATTTCGCGGTTACCGAGAAAGAGGAGTACAGCATGGTCCGTGGCGGGGCGCGGGTGGGCAAAAACATAAGGTTGAAGCTCACCATTGTTCCGGGAATAGCTCCGGACTGGGCGGAAAAGGAGCAATGCTGATGCTTTCCGCGAAGCGCAAGACCGGCCTGGTCTTTTTTCCGGCATTCGACTGGTCCGTGAGTCCCACCCACCCGGAGAGGGAGGAGCGCCTCCTGTACACCCAGGACCAGGTGATGGAGGAAGGTCTTTTGGACCTTGACGGCGTGGTGGAATACAGGGTCCGGCCCGCCACCTATGCGGATATAAGGCGCACGCATTTTTGCGTACCCGACGAGGCGGCGGTCACAACCGAAAGCCATCTCATCGCCGCCGGAGGCTGCCTTGTGGCGGCGGACGCGGTAATGAAGCGCGAGGTGGATTCGGCCTTCGCCCTGGTTCGCCCGCCCGGCCATCACGCCATGAGGGTGGTGCACGGAAATCGCGGATTCTGCAACATCAACATTGAAGCCGTGATGATCGAGTACATAAGGGACGTCTACAACGTGCGCAAGGTGGCCATAGTGGACACAGACTGCCACCACGGAGACGGCACCCAGGACATTTACTGGCACGACCCGGACACCCTGTTCATTTCCATCCACCAGGACGGACGCACCCTATATCCGGGCACCGGCTTTCCCGCCGACATGGGCGGGCCCAACGCCATAGGCTCCACCATAAACATTCCCCTTCCCCCGCGAACCGGCGAGGAGGGTTTCCGCACGGCCCTGGATGAGCTGGTGATGCCGCTCATAGAGCGGTTCGAGCCCGAACTCATCGTAAACTCGGCAGGCCAGGACAACCACTACGAAGACCCCATCACCCACATGAATTTTTCGGCTCGGGGCTACGCCGATCTCACGGCCCGCCTGAAACCGCACCTGGCGGTTCTGGAGGGCGGCTACTCGGTGGAAAAGGCCCTTCCTTATATCAACGTGGGCATCATCATGGCCATGGCCGGGCTTCCCACGGCCACGGTGAAGGAGCCCAATTACGACACCGAGTACGAGGCCCAGACACCCGAAGTCGACAAGTACGTGGATCAGACCATATCCACCGTGCGAAAGCAGTTCATAACAAGCCAGCCCCCGCCCGACATCAACAAGGACGGGCGTATAATAGAGCGCCGCCGCAACATCTTCTACGACACGGACATGATCCAGGAGCTCCAGACCGAGCGCATCCGCCGCTGCCGCGACTGCGCCGGGGCCCTTTGGATCGAATCGTCCTCAAGCCGGGGATACAGGATTCTGGCAATTCACGTTCCGCGCTGGGCCTGCCCGGCCTGCCAGAAACAAGCCCGGCAATGGTGCGAGTCGGTGCCCGCAAAGACCTACGACAAGGTCTATATCCAGGACCGCACGAAAAATTCCTACACCGTGATCTGAAAAGCCCCGGTTTTGGACGAATAAACAAATGGCGGGTGGACAAAAATCGTCCATCCGCCATTTTTCGTGATGCTTATCGGGCCAAGCCGCGATCAGGCGGCGGGGATGAACTCCCTGGGCCTCGATTCCACGAGGGTCAGGGCTCCCGACGGGCAGACCACCTGGCAGACTCCGCAGCCCATGCACTTATCCGCGTTTATCACAGCCGCGTTCTTTTTCTCGTCCATGCTTATGGCCGAAAACCAGCAGCGGTCCACGCAGGCCCCGCAGGCCTCACAGGTGTCGGCGTCGATTTTCGCAAGGTAGCGGCTTGGGTCGGTCATCCTGGTGCCGTACTGTATCATCACCGGCATTGCTATGCAGCAGCAGCCGCAGCAGTTGCAGATGAAGTGCATGTCATCCGAGCGGTTCATGGTGACGTGCATCAGGCCCGCCTCCTCGGAGTCCTTCAGGATTTTCAGGGCCTCGTCCTTTGTTATCCGGCGGCCCGTTCCGCGATCTATGTTGTAGTCGGCGGCCTTTCCTATCTGAAGGCAGACTTCCACCGGCTTGTCGCATTTTCCGGCTATGAGGCGGCAGGTGCACTTGGTGACGCAGATTACCTTGGCGGTGTCGATCAGCTCCCGAGCGCTTTCAAAGGAAAGAATCTGATTTTTGGCATCCAGCGACTGCTCAACCGGGATTATGCGGGTGAAGGGCTTGGGAATGGCGCTTTCCACGATTTTTGCGTAGGCCGGCCACTCGGTTTCCATGAATTCCTGCCACAGCTCGAAATACGCCTTGGGGGCTTCGGCCCAGAGAATGGTTGCGTCGTGAAACTGAACAATGTCCCGGTCCATGCGATAGCGCACGCCGTCGGGCTTGACGCTCTTGAAGGCAAGGCCCTTGTGGTAGAACTCCGCCAGCTTTTTCGCGGCTTCCTCAGTTGTTATACCGACCTTGGCCGCCAGTTCCCCGGCGGTTGCCGGAAGGGCCAGAAGCATTCCCGCCTCTTTTTCATCCACCAGCATGGCGAAGAGCTTGGGAATACGCACCGAACCCGGAACCATGATTTTTTCGCCCAGTTTTTCGTAAACCGATTTTTCGCTCATGGGGGCCTTCCTTATTGACGGTTTTTCTTTGCGGCGACCTGGCTCGTAAGCCATTCCATCCATGCGTCAAAGCCTTCCCCGGTCATGGTGGAAAGCGGAAAAATGGGCATCTTGGGATTGACGCTTTTCATGTTTTTAATGGCAAGCTCCGCCGAAAAATTATCCAGATGCGGAAGAAGGTCTATCTTGCTCAAAATCGCCATGTCGCAGACCCTGAACATCAAGGGGTACTTGACCGGCTTGTCCTCGCCCTCGGTGACCGAGAGCACCACCCCGCGCCTGTCCTCGCCCATGTCGAACTCGGCGGGGCACACGAGGTTCCCCACGTTCTCCACGATGAGAAGGTCGATGGATGCAAGATCGAGGGAGGAGACGGCGGAGCGGATGACGTGGGCCGCAAGGTGGCAGTCGCCCCCGAATTCGTCGGTGTTCACCTGGACCACGGGGATATCCGCCTTGGCGAGCCTGTCGGCGTCTATGGTGGAGCAGATGTCGCCAACAATGACCGCACAGCTCATTTTTGGGGCAAGGCGCTTCAAGGTTTCCACTAAAAGCGTGGTTTTCCCTGAGCCGGGGGAACTCATGAGGTTGAACACGAAAACGCCGTTGGCGGCGAACATCTCGCGGTTTTCCTCGGCGATGGAGTCATTGGCGGCCAGAACCCGCTTTACTATCTTGATTTCCATGAAGGTTCATCCTCCAGAATTCGCTGTTACTCGGAGTTAATTGCATAATCGTAGGTTGGGTGGTTCCGGTCCGAAGGACCGGGTTCACCCAACATTTCTCAAATGATTCAAAAGTGTTGGGTGAACCGGAGCAATGCACAGAACCACCCAACCTAAAAAAATTTGCCGTTTCGAGATGTTGTGCAATTACCTCATTCGGATAATTCTATTGAGGCCACGGTAAGTTCCCGGCCCGTGAGAATTTTCAGGTTCGGCCCCTTGCACTTGGGGCATGTGAAATCGGCGTCGGTTATGGTGAAATCGTCATGGCAGTCTTCGCACACAGCGGTTACCGGGATTTCCTCTATGTCGAGCCTTGCGCCTTCAAGGGGAGTGTCCCGGCTGACCACGGTGAAGCAGAACCTCATGCTTTCAGGCACAATGGCTGAGAGCTTGCCCACCCTAAGGGTCACCGCCGTTACGGTTCTGTCCTTGGCCTCAGGGGGAATTGCGGACTTTGCGATGTCCACTATCCGCATGGCGATTCCCATTTCGTGCATGATTGTTTTCCTTCGGGATCGAGTAAGGCGGGGGCTGATTCTTCAGCCGGTTTTTAGACTAAAACAAGTATATGGGAATTGTTATCGTAAGAGGGGCTTTTAGGCAAGAGAAAACAGGAAAAAAAAGAACGTTCGTTTGATTTTTACCGGCGTCCGCCGAAAATGGCGGTTCCGACCCTAATTATTGTTGCGCCTTCCTTTATGGCTTCCTCGAAATCGTGGCTGAGTCCCATGGAAAGCTCGGAAATGGAGGCTTTTTCGATTCCGAGTTCCTCGATTTTTTCCGCGAGTTTCCGTAAGGCCGCAAAGTAGGGCCTTGAATCCTCCGGGTTTTCGGTCCAGGGGGGCATCGTCATCAAGCCCTTGAGATCAAGGTGGGGCAGGGCGGCTATCTTTGCGGCCAGTTCAGGGGCCTCATCCGGCCCGACTCCGCTCTTGCTGGCCTCGCCGCCTACGTTCACCTCGATAAGAACCGCCATGCGCCTGTTTTCGATCAGAAGCCTGCGGGAAAGCTCCCCGGCGAGCCTTTCGGAGTCGATGGCGTGAATACAGTCAAAGAGGCGGGCTGCGTAACGGGCCTTGTTGGTCTGGAGATGGCCTATGAAGTGCCACGAAACAGGAAGACCGGGCAGGGCTTCCATTTTCTCCCTGGCCTCCTGGATGTAGTTTTCGGCGACTATGGACGCCCCCGCATGAACCGCCGCCGCAACCAGGTGGGCGGGAACGGTCTTGGCCACCGCCGCGAGCTTCACCGATAAGGGATCGCGCCCGCAGGCAAGCGCCGCGCGCTCCATGCGCTCACGTACGCGAGCCACGTTTTCGGCGATCAGTCTGGCTGCGGTTTCGGAGTCAGCGTCCACGGCGTCGAAATCCCTCCCGTTCCAGGACCTCAACAACTTCGCACAGGGGAAGCCCCACCACGTTGGTGTAGGAGCCCACCACGCTTTTCACCAGGGCCGCCCCCTTGTCCTGTATGGCGTAGGCCCCGGTCTTGTCCATGGGTTCCCCGGTTTTGACGTACCATTTTATTTCATCGGGCGATAGGTTCTTGAACTGGACCAGAGTTTCTTCAACACCTGAAAATTTGAAGCCCTTTTTGCGGCAGATTATGCACCAGCCCGTGTGCACGATGTGGGCGCGGCCCGAAAGACGGTCGAGCATCCTTTCCGCCTCTTTCTCCGAAGCGGGTTTTCCAAGGATGTCGCCGTCCACCACAACTATGGTGTCAGCGCCTATCACGAAGCTTTCCGGGTAAAGCTCCGCAACCGCCGATGCCTTGATTTCGGCAAGGTGTTTTGCGTGGGCTGCGGGAGTCCCCTTGACTGGGATGTCCTCGTCAACGTCGCTTACGATGATTGAAAATTCAAGGCCCGCGCCTGTAAGGAGTTCTTTCCTTCGCGGCGAGCCTGAGGCAAGTATGAGGGGCAGGGGCTTTTCCATGCCCCTCTTTAGCAAAAAGGCATGGTGGTTGAAAGGCTTTTTACGAAATTTCCCTGAAACCGCGGAGACGGAATATCCGGGCATTTGAGACCGGGGCTGATTTAAAAAAACCTTCTCATCAACTATCTTCATTAAGAAAGATTATCAAAGCAACAAGGCCGTGAAAAGCCATTTTCATTTTGAAAAAAGCCCGGAAACCCAGGGACAGGAGAGAATTTTTCGCGCGAAAGGCGGATTCCCGCCACCAGCCCCGACCTTCGGAGAGCCACCGGCCTTCCTCTTGCGTATGCACCATGGCTGTTCGGATATTAGGAGCGATGCCGATGGGAAGGCCATTTTCGACGCAGACCTCGTAATGGCGCGCAAACACGGGGGCGATCAGCAGCGGATCGGGAGAAGGGGCGTTTTCCAGCATTGTCCCGGTGGAGGGCCTGAAAACGCAGACGGTGGCAACGGCGCCGCATTCCGCCAGAAAGTCCACGGCCGCAAGGCTCATTTCAACGGGTTCTAAGCCTGCTATGATCTCGCCCGCAACCGGACCCTTGCCCCACAGCTTGCGGCAGTAAAGTATGGCGCGGTAAAACATGAGCTGTCCTGGATGAGGGGAAAGCCCTTTCAGGTGTTTTACGGCCAGGTCCCTTCCCCTTCGCAGAAAGGAGTCGTCCGCCTGTCCGGCAAGGCGTCCGAAGGTTTCGGCCTTTCCGGGGCAGACAAGGGGAAACTGCCTTGGGTCGAAAATTTCGAAGCAGAGGGAAATATGGTCCGCCCCAGCCTTTTTAAGGCGGTCGTACCAGGCAAGGTCCAGGGCTGGCGGGCACTGAACTCCGACCAGAAGGCCCGTGCGGCGCTTCACGGCCTCCACGTATGGAAAAACGTTTTCAAGTCCCCCGTCGTTTTCGGCGAAACCCGTGTTGAAATGCACGAAGCTGATGCCTTCATGCTTTCTGGCGGCCCTTGCGGTTTCAACCACGTCCTCCACCGACTTTTGGGCGCTCTCGGTTTCGCCCAGACACAGACCAACGGAGCAGAACCGGCAGTTTTTGGGGGGGGAGCTTTCCCAGAACCGGCATGGCCCGGATGGATACGCCGCAAGGTAGGTTCCTTGCATGACCGCCACCCGGTCCATAGGAAGGCCCGAAGAAGTGAGGTATTCATACCAGGCGGGCATCTGCGGGAGCACTATGGGGCAGACCAGTCGTCCCTGGCTCCACAGGGAGTACCTGCCGGATTTCTTGCGAATGGAAAACGGGGATTTTCTGGCGAAATTCTCCTTCACAGGGATATTTACCCATACCCCGTGCGGAAGGATGGCATCCAGGCCGCTTCCAAGGCCTCCCCGCGTACGCTTGACAGGACGGGTGTCCCCTTCCGGGTCACAACCCGGCTCGATCCTTGCTCCCAGACACAGAAGCTCCAGCTTCAGTCGCCCTGGGTTAATGGACATTGCTGACATTTTTTCGCACCCATCCGGTCAGCACCAAAAGAGAACCGGCGCCGCCAATGCTTCCAGCCTTTTCCTCAGCCATGCCAAGCTCGTTGTGAAGGATTTCCACGGCCCTCTTTCTTCCCACGACATTCGCCACGTTCACGCAACTGCGGGATAAATCCTCGGCGTGTTGATCCGAAATATCGTCCGCGATTTGGAAGGCAACACCCAGGTGAAACCCAAAAGAACGCAGGATTTCACTTTGTTCGCTGGTCGCGCCGCATGCCGCCGCACCGCAAAAGGCCGCTGAGGCAAACAGGTATCCTGTTTTGCCGTAAGCGACTTTGACGGCTTCCTGCTCGGAAGATGCGTTTCCAAGAAGATCGTCCGCCTGCGAAGCCGCCATTCCTATCGGGCCAATGCAACCGGAAAGCTCGGCGGTGATAATTCGGCAGGCCCTATCGGAAAGACCGGACCGGGTGGGCAGATAGAGGGCCAGTGAAACCAGGGAGTGTCCGCATAACACGGAAAGGGCCGCGTCGTGGACAAGGTGATGGGAGGGCCTTCCGTGCCGCGCCTGGGCGTTGTCCATGGCCGGAAGATCGTCCAGGACGAGAGACGCCGCATGAAGCATTTCAACGGAGGCCGCAATGGAAAGGAGCGCCTTGCTGCGCCCGGAAAAAATTTCGCCGGAAAGTATGGCCAGAATGGGCCGGAGCCTCTTGCCGCCCGGAAACAGCGCGTAGCGCATGGCCTCATCCAGAATTTTGGACGTGGAAAAAGGCATGAGCCTTTCCAACTCGTCATTCACCGACTTATGCAGGGCAGAGAAATACTCCGAGGCCGGGTCCTGTTTCAAAGCCGTCATCAACCCATCCCTTCCTGCCCAAAATAGCACACAAGAAGCCCGACTTGAGCCGACATCATCAAAATATACATATGCTTCCAGGCCTTATGGTTTCCCTCAAGGTCTGTGTCAGAAGGCTTCCGCATCAGACGTGCCACGTAAAATCCGTATGAGGCAAGCGCAAGGCTGACGCCTAAGGTGGGGAGCGTTCCGGCGTGGAGAATATGGCCGCCTCCGGGCCTGGGGCAAAGAACCCCCACGGCCAGGAGCATCCAGGGGAAAATGAAGAAGGGCGCTGCCAGCCTTGCTGCCTTTTCCGCTCCGTAAATTACCGGCAGGGTGCGGACGCCAGCCTCGCCGTCGGCTTTCATGTCCGCAAAATCCTTGCTGGTTGCCGCGCCCAGAAGGAACAGCATGAAGATGAGCCCTATAAACCAGGGTTCGATGTCCGAAACCCCTGCAACGCAGGCCCATCCAGCCACCTTTAAAAGGCAGCCTCGTGGAACCGCGATGGTGACATTGGCCCACCAGCCGCGTGACTTCAGGTAAAAGGGTTTTACGGAGTAAAGGACAGTGGCTGTTGCGGCTGCTGCGGCGCACCAAAACGCGCTGTGTTCGCCCGGAACAGGCTCGATCCGAAAGGCCAGGACCAGGGCTGAAGCATACAGAAATGCCGCATACCAAGTGGCCGTTGATACTTTCATCAGCCCACTGGGAAGCACCCTGTGAGGCTTTGCCTTTGCGTCCAGGGCTTTTTCCGTTATTTGATTTAGCACGTTGGAGCCCGCGTTCAGCATTGCCGACATTACGGCCCCGGTAAGAATGAAGGGGCCGTAGGCTTCCATCCCTTCGATAAGGCCGGTTTTTCCGGAAACCCGAAGCGCACCCAGTGCGGCAAGGCTTCCAGTGACGATACCGAGAAAGGGGGGAAGCAGGGTAAAAGGTCTCGTAATGGCCAGAAATGGCAGAATGGAAAGGTTCCTTATATCTTGTTTTTTGTCAAAAGATAAAGCCTGCGCATGCCTTCCGGGATAATAAGGGCAAGGGCGGTGATGGCTGCTCCATAGTACAAGATTTTGAACGGGGCTATCCAGAGTGGCGAAAAGTCTATGAAATTGGAGGCGAAAACAGGAGGCACCAAGGCCGCAAGCAAAAGGATAACGATCCGGCGGCTGCGAACGAACGCCAACAGGGTCAAGTAGCCCAAGGGAATCCAGGACGGGATGAAATTAACGGAAAACCCGGCTGAAATCTCAACGTACAGAACCACTCCCATGAGGATGAAATAGGCAATGAAATCACCGTAGGCTTCCAGGTATCCGGTCAGTTCCTTGCGGCGCGGCAGGGAAAGGTTTTCCGCAAGGATCGTGCGGTTTCCATAAGTTCGCGCACCCTCGGCCAGGATGGGAATGAATATGATGAAACCTAAGCTGGCGTTCATTCCGCAAATAAGAAGCATCAGGAAAGCAAAGACATATCCCAGATAAGGAAGGAAGCCGGAAAAATTTTTCCTCCACGACATCAACAGCATATATGCCATGGAAAAACTTATCGGCCACATCGACCATCCTCCCAAAAGGACATGGGGGACATTGCCCAAAGAACCCGGTCCCAGCGTCACAATGCCGAGGTACGAAATTGCGCTTTCCTCGCCCATCCATTTAAGCTCAGGGTCCTGCCACCATGGAACTCCGCCGCTGCCCCATGTCCACCATCCGGCCGTGGTGCCGCATATCTCAATCAAGTAGGCAACCCCCATGGTCATGGGAATGGAAATGATCATCATAAGGGAGACGTTGCGAGGCAAATGGAGGTTTCTTAAAATTCGGGCACCTAAAGCAAACCCAAGGGCGAAGGTGAAAATATGGCCGACAACGGCGGCAAGAGGTACGCCCAGCAAAGTGACAGCAGCCTGATTGCTGAAACTGTAAACGTGGGGTAAAAGCATGCCGTTGGACTGCATGTACTCCTGCACCAGGAAAAATACAGGCCCGAAAAACAGGCAGTGATAAAGCAAGGCCCGCCCGTAGTTACAGTACAGATAGCACATCAGGATGGCAGTGGCCAGAGTCGCAGAAACGGAAAGCACGAGAAAGGGGACAAGCTGGGGGGTCATAATTCGGGCTCCGGAATTGTGGCGGCCAGGAAATCGAAACTATACAGAATCTGTTCAGACCGGGTTCCACGCAGTCCGGCATACAGGTTCGGCGAGTCTACAAGACTGCCATCGGATTGTCAAAATCTTGTATGTCACAATAATGTGAAAAAATTCGGTAGTAATGTTTCAGGCGTTTAGGCGGTCATGAAATTATACCGAGAAAAGATTCTGGCATGACTTGGCCTGAATTTATGAAATTTTTCATTCCTAAATACTCTTCTAGTATTTTTTTAATATAGAAAGATGGATATTGCGAGCAGTATCGAGAACACTCGATGGGTAATTTCCCTTCGACATAATTTCTTCGGGCAAGATTGAATTCCTCACCGTACCAAATTTCGGAAAGTGACTGGGTGTGAATATTTGATGTGAACGGGGCCATAAAGTGGTTGGCGCATAACTTGGGTCCACCCTGATTATCTATTGCGATTTGAAACCATGGCGCGGGGCAAACAGAATTGTCTATGCAGGTTTCAGAACTTTCAGAACATGGATGTTTCAACATTGGCGAATAATCTTTGAATTGTGTTTCTACATCTTCTATGCTTGGCGGGTCTGAATAAACTGTCGAAACATGCATAGTTTCAAGCTCCAACAATTCTTCGATATTTGTGCTTAAATGAAAATCTCTAATTTTCATAATATTTTTTGATATCAAATATTTAAATTCTTCAATATCGCTATTTTCCATTTTGATATCAAAAGATTCTTTTGAATATAGCCACATTGGATTAAAATATAAACTATTGATTTCATGAGCTTTAACCCATCTCATCATATCCACGATTTCTTTATAATTAAACTTATTTAAGACATTCACACAATTGATATTAGGAAGTTTTTTATTCTTTTTTTTCTTGATTCTATTAAATTTAGCTATAAATGATTCGACTTGTTTTATATAGTCTTTTGAGCCTCTTAAAAATTTGGCGATATTATCGATAGTTGTATGAAGGCTTAAATTAATCTCATCCCATGAAAGGTCTATCATAGCTTCCATTAATGCTTCATTTACAATAAAACCTGATGTATGAGCTACGCCATACATCCCAGATGATTTTACAAGTTTCATTATTGGAATCAAATATTCATCAGAGCTAAACATGTCATTAAAACCGCCAAGAGAAATAATTTTACTGCCCATCTCAGCTGCTTCATTAATTAATTTTAAATAATATTCAATGTCCATTGTAAAATCGAGACCGTTTTCAACTAAAAGTTTTGACACCCATCTTGTAACATAGGCAATAATGATTATCTGCTGGTTGGCATTTAATTGCTGAAGTTCGTATTTCAATTTTATAATAACACGGTATGGAAGATATATTGTAGAAAGCATTGTTGATTCTTTTGATATAGAATCTATATAGTCAATAATATTTGGATTTATATTATTTTCTATTGCGATTAATTTAAGTTGACTGATATTACTATTTAATAAAGCTTCAAGACGCTGTGTATAAGTATAATCAATTTTTAGAAACTCAAAATATACTTTTTTAATATATTGAAGCACACCCGAATATCCAAATTTTTTACATTGTTTGAATGGTCTACTACCACAAAATAAACAATTAAGACGACATGAATATGGTAATAAAATTTGAACCATATAAGGAGCATGCATAATCCCGCGTTCAATATCATTAAAAAAATGGTATAGTTCATTATTGAGATGTTTAAAATTATAATTGACAGGCAAGCATGATTTAACTTTTGAACTTTTTGTAAGCGACATCTATTCATTTCCTTTGGTTGACACGGGCAAAGCAACACACTGCCATAGGAATTTCATGATTGAAACTGACTTAATCTCTCGGCGGCCTGGCTGGCGGAAGTTATCCAATGATTATGCATATTATCTTCCAGTTGCGATGTCAACTTTTTATATACATCAAGGGTTATAACGCGGTTCCGCTCTTCCCAAAGAACTCTTTTTGTCTTGACGATTGCGGGAAGCATGGTTTAGCCTGATGAAAATACCTCCGCACCAAAGGAATCTTGTTGCTTGATACGCCTGAATTCTAAAACGGCTGCGGGCGTATTCTCATACATTTCAAGAGGTTCATACCCGAAGAAACATCGGAAGATTGAAGGCGTCGATTAGTCGCAAAAGTTCGGAATCGTTTACGGAGAAGACATGCCCAGGGAAAAAATACTGTTTCGCGGAATAGACCTCATGGTCACCACCGACTGCAATATGAACTGCAAAGACTGCTATGGCCACCACGACCATGAGCCCGTCAAATACATGGACCTTTCAATGGGAATCAAGGCCACCCGGTTTGCAGCCGACAATTCGCTGAACATGGAAAACGGGCGACCATCGTTCACCGTTGTGTTTTTCGGGGGGGAACCCCTTTTGAACTGGGATTTCATAATCGATTATATAAGCTGGATCGAGAATGAAAAATCAAACAATGTATTCAGCGCTTCTTTGGGGCTTTGCACCAACGGCCTTCTATTGAACCCTGAAAGGATCGAGTTTTTTCAAGAGCATGGGGTGCAGATATTTCTGAGCCTCGATGGCGGCTATGAGCGTCATA
>JACRLG010000004.1:14750-40612 GCA_016235345.1 Deltaproteobacteria bacterium
CATATCATAAGACGGCCGTCTTCCCGCGCCCAGTACGACCATCTTTTATCGGCTGTGGATTATATGGTTTCCCATGGATATGCGGAAAATCTGGCCACGAACTGCGTCGTGCAGAAACAATCGGTCGGAAAAATGACGGAACTGATAGAATTTTTCTATGGCCTTGGAATCAGGCAGATGCAGTTTCACAGGGACACTCATGAAATATCCACGCCGGAGGAGCAGAAGATCATCGGCGCAAGCGTCATGCATGCGCTTGACGTGCACAGGGACCTCAAGATCATAATCAATCCCGAACTGGTCATGAACTGCGACACGTGCGTCCCCAGCTATGCCATGATATATCCGGGAGGCGACATTTTCGATTTTTGTTACCTGTGCGGGCCCGCGCTTTGCCGTACAGGCAGGTTGACGAAGGAGGAGCTTGAAATTTTCCATCTCGGAAACATTTTGAAAAACCGGTCAGTGTTCATGGACGTGGAAGCGAAAAGAAAACTCATGTTGGAAAGAGTGCTTTGTCCGATGGTGGGGGGAAGCTTTATCGGGAGCAACAAGTAATTCATGGACGCCAGAAGTTATTACTATGACCTCACCGAAGCCTATTGCAGCTATGGACACAACCGCGCATTCCATCATGCCTTGTGGGACAGGGATGGCATGGACTGGGATGCGGCGCTGGACCGCTCCAACGAACTTCTTGCGGAGGGTCTTGGCCTTGGGCCGGAAACGGAAATACTCGATGCCGGGTGCGGCATAGGCTGGTTTGCTGTCTGGTGCGCGAAGAATTTCGGCGCGCGGGTGACAGGAATCACCGTTGTGGAAAAACACGTTGGCATGGCTTATAAAATGGCGGAAGAAAAGGGAGTCGGCCACCTCTGCCGCTTCGAGGTCATGGACATGGAGAAGCTGTACGACGTTCCTGACCGGGCCTACGACGTCATCGTCAACCAGGAATCCTTTTGCCACGCGGCAGACAAGCGCGAATATCTGCGCCAGGCGGCCAGAATCCTTAGGCCTGGCGGGGTCTGGGCAGCCATTGTCTTTTCGCGCGTCGACCGGACTTTCACGCGATCTGAAAAAAGGCTCTATGAAAAAGTTCTGAAAGGATTCCATATCCCTGACCTCTGGTCCGGCGAAAAAATAGAAAAGACCCTCGCCGAAAACGGTTTCTCCAATCTTCTGATACAAGATATATCAATCATGACGCATCCCACCGCCAGAAAGATGATCCATCACTGCCGGGCTCCGCTCCTTGCGGCAAAATTTGGGTTGGACCGCTTTTTTTTCAGGGGGGACCCCGGTTCCAGAGCGAATCACGTCGGACATTTCAGCGCAGGCAACGCTTACAGCAAAGGGCTTCTCAAAGGATGTTTCAGGCATTATCTCATCAAAGCCCAAAAAAGCACCACAACACTTTATTAGGCTGCCGCCTCATTCGCTGATTCTCAAACGCCAATCTTACTTATTGAGTAAAGCGCCATACAGGATCATTTACGAAAAATATGGAATAACAAGGGCGGCGCGGCATGCCGGTGCATTCAAGGAATATTGCAGATGGAACGAAATAATTTTTCCCCCATGGTTGACCGGTTATTGAAGTTTACGGTTTCAACCGCCGGGGCGTCCCTTGGTTTATGGCGTAACAGAGGCCCCATATTTCAACTCACGCGCCTGGAAATCGCCAAACGATACAAGGGGTCGATTTTCGGAGTATTCTGGTCTTTGCTGACGCCTTTGTCGATGCTTCTTGTTTATACTTTCGCCTTTTCAGTCATCCTGGGCCTGAGATGGAGCGATTCGCCCAACAAGGGGCATGCCGGATTCGCGCTCGCACTTTTTGCCGGACTCATACCCTTTGACATGTTTTCGCAATCGCTTTTGAACGCCACCCAGTCCATTGTTTCAAATCCTCATTATGTCAAGAAGGTGATTTTCCCGACGGAAATTATTCCGCTTGTCGCCGTGTGCTCGGCTTTTGTGGAGTCCTTTCTGAGACTTGCCGTCCTGACGGTGTGGACGGTCATGAGCGGAGTACCTCTTTTTCCCGGCGCTTTCATCGTGGCGGCCATCTACATACCGCTTTTGTTTTTATGCACGGGCCTTTCCTGGATGCTGGCGGCAATGGGGGTTCATTACAGGGACCTGCCGCATATTCTTACGATCATACTGCAGCTTCTATTTTTTCTTTGCCCGGTGATTTATTCTTTTTCAGCCGTTCCGGTTCAATATCGGTACGTGCTGGCGGTAAATCCCATAGGTATCTTGATCGCATGGTTCAGGGATGCGGTTCTTTGGGGGCATAGCCCGAACTGGTTTGTATATATTATCATATTGATGGCATGCCTCGTCATATACGCAGCGGGATATTCGTTTTTCATGAGAAATAAAAAGGCGCTCGCTGATTTGATTTGAAAGAAAGGCGGCACGTTGGGAAAAATGTCGACCGAAAAAACTCCGACTGGCCCGGAAAGCGCTGAAGAAAAAAGGCGGCTCATTGTCGCAAGCGGTCTTGGCAAGATGTTCCGGTTGTCCGCCGATCCCCACAGGCGGCTCAAATCAGCGTTTACAAACAGGATAGGAAACCGGCTGAGCGGGAAAAGCCGGTCTTTGGGTGAAGAATTCTGGGCGCTTAGAGACATTTCGTTTTCGGTGGCCCAGGGAGAGGTATTGGGAATAATCGGCAAGAACGGCTCCGGCAAGACAACCCTTTTGCAGCTTATAGCCGGAATTTCGGAACCCACCAGCGGAACAGTTCGGACCTCCGGCAAGATATCCACCCTCCTTGAACTTGGAAGCGGGTTCCACCGGGACTTCACCGGAAGGGAGAACATCTATATTTCGGGCATGATTTCAGGCTTCAACCGCAAGGAAATTGACAGAAAGATTGACGATATAATCCGGTTTGCCGATATAAGCCGGTTCGTGGATCAGCCGGTCAAGACTTACTCGAACGGAATGTTCGTCAGGCTGTCCTTTGCCGTTCAGACCTATTTTGATCCGGAAATATTGCTGATTGATGAAGTATTGAGCGTTGGCGATATTTTTTTTCAACAGAAATGCCATGAGCGTATTACATCATTGATAAATAAAGGTGCCGCGACCGTCATAGTCAGCCATGAACACTACGTAATTCAAAAATATTGTACGAGTGTATTGGTTTTAGATAAAGGTGAATGCATATACATTGGCGATCCTAACGTGGCTCTTCAAAAATATTTTTTGCTGAATCAAAGTAATGATGCAAAAACGATGTCATTTATTAAAAAGGAACCATTTGTTCTTTCTAGTCATACTGATGCCCAAACAGTTAATTATTGGCCTTCAGAGGAAAAATTTATTAATTTATCACATGTTGAAATTGAAGGTAATAAAAATATAGTTAAATTTAATGGTGCTGCTGTTTGTGATGAAAATGGCTACAAATGTTCTGAGTTCGAAATTGGAGATAAAGCATATTTTTATTTTGAATTTGAACTTATGGATGATATTGAAATTCCTGTTGGAGGATTAGGTATAATTAACAGGATGAATGTAATGATTCATGCAAAAATATCCATACAGAATGGGGTAAAAGTTCCGCAAAACATAAAGAAAGGGACACGGCTGAGATTCAGCCAGATGATCAGGCTTTCGCTGCAGCCTGGAAATTACACCTTCATTATGGGCCTGGCCGCCTTAAGCCCTTCCGAATACTCTTTTGCCGTTTCACACAGCCTTTTTGATCTGGGGCTGCACAACAACCTGCTTCTTATGGTTATGCACGCCGGTCCGATCCATGTAAAATCGCCCGTCAAGGGTCTGGACCCGCCTTTTTTCGGGTATGCAGACCTTGAAGGGCATGGGGCTCTATCCATTGTAGAATGACAGGCTGATAACGGTCTGCCGCAGTCTCTGGAAGGGTTTGGCAAACTTTTTCAAAGGGATTTTGCCGGACCGCAGTATTCGAGTTTCCCCCAAGCGGTTGCACACCCAAAAGGCGAGCGCCCGGCTTAAAACCAAAGAACCGGAAAATCGATGGCCTTAAACAAAAGCATAGCCCGCTTGTTGCGCTGGGCAGGGCTCTCCTCCCGGACACAGGAGCGCATTAACCGCGCTCATGCTGCGGCTTTTAACAAAACCAGGCCTTGCGGCCCTCAATCGGTGCTATGCTGGGCTCCGTTCCGAAATCTGTATTTCACCTATTCGGGTGACGCGGTCGCCTGCTGCAACAACCGGTCCTACACCTTCGGGCGCTGGCCCGAACAGAGCATAAACGACATCTGGTTCGGAGAAATGGCCGAGGGCCTTCGCAGACTCATCAGGCAGAACGATCTTTCCAACGGTTGCTCCAACTGCATGGAGCATCTCAAAGGCGGCAATTTCGACGCCATCAAGGCCATGATGTATGACCACCTTCCGGCCAATCCCAACGGTTATCCCAGCGTGATGGAACTGGAGCTTTCCACGCGGTGCAATATAAAATGCATCATGTGTTACTGGACAATGGCGTCCGATGCGAGAAAAAATCAAAGCGGGAAAAAAACACTCGACAGCCCTTATGACAAATCTTTCGTGGAGGAGCTTTCAAGGTTCGTTCCGTATCTTACCGAAATAAAATTTTACGGCGGCGAGCCGTTTTTGTCTGAAATCAACTATGACGCAATGGAGATGATATTAAACGTAAAAAAAGAGCTTTCAATCATCGTTCAGACCAACGCCACGATATTGAACGAAAGGGTGCAGAGCCTCCTTGACCGGGGCAGATTTCACGTTACTGCCTCCTTGGAGGCGGTTGACAAGGGCTGTTATGAAGCCATCCGCATCGGGGCCAATTTCGAACAGGTGATGGACAATATTCTTGCCTTTGCGGATTACGCGAAAAAAAGGGGGACCTTTTTCGGAATCTCGACCTGCGCCATGCGCCAGAACTGGCGCGAGCTTCCTGAGATAGTCGCCCTGTGCAACCGCCTGGATGTTCCGGTTTATTTCCACACCATCTGGCATCCGCCGGGTTGCGCCTTGTGGAACCTGCCTTCCGGGGAACTTGGGACCATACGGGACCACCTCGCAGCCCGAGTTTTTCCGGGCGAATCCGCCAACAGTTCCAAGAATCGCAAGCATTACCAGGACCTCGTTTCACAGCTTGGGTATTGGCGCGAAAACGCCCTTACACGCGAAAAAAACGAAGTGAGGTTCGAGGGCCTTTCCTTGGACAGCCTGGATTATCTTTTCCGGAAAATCGAGGTGACCCTCCTGACCGATCTTGCGTGCGGCAAGCCCGAAGCCCAAAAGAGGCTTGACCGGATGGTCCTTGAAATCTCCGCCGCCGTGGAGGAGCTGCCGCCCGGCTATCCCATATCACCTGCCATGGAAATCATGAACCAGCTGAACGGTCCCTTTCTCCTTTCCCTTCTCGAACCCATAGACAGAAAAGGCATTCTGGGCAGGTTCTTAAGCCTGCGGGAGGAAATTCTTCCTGACTGCGGCACCGCCCCCCGATAAACCGGGACGCTTTGTGTTGCGTGGATCAAGCGTACTTCTCGTAAGTGGCCGACCCGGCGGCGAAGTTTGACACCGCCATCGGCCATTCTACGGACCAGCGCCTGCCAACTGGCCGCAGGCCGCGCCCACATCGAGCCCCTTGCTGTACCTCACCATGGCGGTGAAATTCTTGTTCGCAAGGTATTCCCGGAAGGCGATCACGTTCTCGTCGGTTGGGCGCTCGAAGGGTGAGCCTTCATGCGGGTTGAAGGGGATGAGGTTGATCTTGGCAGGGGTGTGGCTCAGGATACGGACAAGATTTTTCGCGTCGGCAAGGGAATCGTTCACGCCCTTTAACATCACGTATTCGAAGGTGATGCGCTTTCCGGTCTTGAGCGGAAAATCCCTCAGGGATTCCAGAAGTTCGGCTATGGGGTATTTGCGGTTTATGGGCATGAGCCGGGTTCGGGTTTCGTCATCGGCAGCGTTTAAGGATACCGCAAGCCGGGCGCGGGTGTCGCGCCCAAGGGCCGGGATTTTGGGAACGAGTCCGACGGTGGAGACCGTTATTCTGCGGGCCGCGAACTTCATGCCCATTGTGGGCTCCGAAAGGACGTTCAATGCCGTCACCACGTTGTCGAAGTTGGCCAAAGGCTCGCCCATGCCCATGAACACGATGTTGGTGAGGTGATCCGGGTTTTCGAGGGAAAACCGCACTCCGCACACCTGGGCCAGGATTTCAAATGAGGTGAGATTCCGTTTGAAGCCCATTTCCCCGGTGCGGCAGAAGGTGCAACCCTGGGCGCAGCCCACCTGGCTTGAAACGCACAGGGTGGCGTGGTCCTTTTCGTACATCAGGACAGATTCTATGGAAAGGCCGTCCTTCAGGCTGAACAGGTATTTTTTCGAGCCGTCCGAGGAAACCCTTGTATCCAGAATTTTCAGGCGCGGCACGGCGAATGTTTCCGCCAGTTCATGGCGAAGGTCTGTTCTGATGTCGGTCATCTCAAGATAGGATTCCGCGCCCCTCCGGAAAAGCCATCGAAGTATCTGGGCCGCGCGAAAGGGCTTTTCGCCCCGGTCCGAAAGCCACTCTGTAAGGGCCTCCGGGCTTGGGTCTATAAGCAGGTTTCCGGTGTTTGTTTGCATCCTGTTCCGTTTGCGTGTTATGATGAATTCGATGTTTTGAAGGAATCACTTCGCTCTCATTTCGCTTGACTTATCACTAATCCGCGACTACTTTCAAGAATTTAACGCGCTTTGCGTTTTAAGGAAGAAATATCATGTTTGAAAGCCTTGGCGATCGCCTGAACGCCGTTTTCAAGAAATTGAAGGGCCAGGGGCGGTTAAGCGAAAAAAATATTGAGGAAGGCTTGAAGGAAGTGCGCATGGCGCTTCTGGAGGCTGACGTCAATTACAAGGTCGTCAAGAGCTTCACGGCTGCCATAAAGGATCGCGCCGTCGGAAGCGAGGTGCTGGACAGCCTCACCCCCGGCCAGCAGGTGGTGAAAATCGTCAACGAGGAACTCACCCGCATCATGGGAGAGCGCCACGTTGACATCAATTTCGGCGCGGTTTCACCGTCTCCCATAATGCTGGTGGGGCTCCAGGGTTCGGGCAAGACCACCACAGCCGGGAAACTGGCGCTTTATCTGCGCGGCAAGGGCAAAAAGCCCTATCTGGTCCCGGCTGACCTCCAGCGCCCGGCAGCCATCGAGCAGTTGAAAAAGCTGGGAAAGGAAATCGGGGTTCCGGTTCACCCCTCGGTTTCCGGGCGGCCCCCGGAGGAAATCTGCGGCCAGGCCCGCATGGAGGCCATGCGGAACGGGTATGACGTAATAATCCTCGATACCGCTGGCCGCCTCCACGTTGACGAAGCCTTGATGGACGAGCTTAACCGCATCAAGCGCACGGTCTCGCCATCCGACATACTTATGGTGGCCGACGCCATGACCGGCCAGGACGCGGTGAACATCGCCAAGTCCTTTAACGACGTTCTGGACATCGGCGGCGTAATCCTTTCCAAGATGGACGGCGACGCCAGGGGCGGCGCGGCCCTATCCATAAGAAGCGTCACCGGCAAGCCCATAAAGTTCGTGGGCATCGGCGAAAAGGCCTCGGCCCTGGAGGCCTTTCACCCGGACCGCATGGCCAGCCGGATACTGGGCATGGGCGACGTGCTCTCCTTCATCGAAAAGGCCCAGAGCACCTTTGACCAGGAAAAGGCCATAGAGCTTGAAAAAAAGCTCAGAAAAAGCCAGTTCACCCTGGAGGATTTCAAGGAGCAGATGAAGCAGGTCCGCAAGATGGGCTCCATCGAAGAGCTTCTTGGAATGATTCCGGGTTTCAATAAAATGAAGCAGATGAAGGACCTCAAGGTGGACGAAAAGGAATTCGCCCGCGTGGAGGCCATCATCAATTCCATGACCCCAAAGGAACGCGCTGACTACAACCTCATCAACGGAAGCCGAAGAAAGCGCATAGCTGCCGGGAGCGGAACCACGGTTCAGGACGTGAACCTGCTTCTCAAAAACTATGACCAGGTTCTGAAGATGATGAAGAAGTTCAGCAAGGGGGGTATCAAGAACATGGGCCGCCTTTTCGGCTAACAGCCCGTCTAAAAACGCGAACTGCTGTGTCAGACATCGCCAAAAAGTCGGTCACGTACAAAAGAGTACGCTTCCTCCTTTTTGGCTCGTCTTCCTTGCATTTCATCGTTTTTATCCAGGCTGCTCCGGGGCGAAAATATGGTTTTGCGGATGATCCAGGCTAATGTAGGTTGGGTGGTTCCGAGCTTTAGCTCGGGTTCGTCCAACATTTAATGGCGTGAGAACGAGACGGTTTTTCCGTCTTTTGGAAGACAACCAAGGAGAATTGACAAGATGGCAGCAAAGATTCGTCTGGCCCGGCATGGAGCCAAGAAAAGGCCCTTCTACCGCATCGTGGTGACGGACAACGATTCCCCCCGCGACGGGCGTTTCATAGAGATTCTGGGGACTTACAACCCCCTCACCACCCCGGCCACCGTTGACCTCAAAAAGGCCCGCGCCCAGTACTGGGTATCCACCGGCGCGCAGGCTTCCGCAACGGTAAGGACCATCCTCCGGGAACAGGGCGCTTACACCGCCCCGGTGGAGGAAGCTCCGGCGCAGTAGTTCGGGTTGAGCGCCTTTCGCCGCCTTGGCCTGTTTGCGGGGGCGGAAAAAGTTGTGCCTCGATCAGGATCGGCAGGCGAACCGTCCGATGCGCCTTTTGGCGTCAGGGACTTTCCGGGCCGGTCCGTAAAAGGGATAACCACCCGCGACGACTGCAAGGTCGGCGCGTTTTTCCATAGTTGCACTGAATGGTCGATGGGATCGGAGAATCGGTCGCGGAAGCGGAACAGCGCAAGGAGAGACGCATGAAAGACCTGATCAAGTTCATCGTCGAGGCATTGGTGGATCATCCCGAACAGGTTGAGGTGAGCGAGGTTGAGGGCGAGCAGACTTCCGTCATCGAGCTCAAGGTGGCCAAGGACGACCTTGGCAAGGTGATCGGCAAGCAGGGCCGCACCGCTCGGGCCATGCGAACGATTCTGAGCGCGGCCTCGGCCAAGCTGAAGAAGCGCAGCGTGCTTGAGATCATTGAATAAATCGCCCGTCTAAAAGCGCGAATTGCTGTGTCGTGCGAGAAAGCCAATTCCGTCACGTACGAAAAAGTACGCTTACTCATTGGCTTTTCGCACTCCTTGCACTTCATCGCTTTTATCCAGGCTTGGCATCCAGATGCCTTCAACGGGCGGATAAATTTGCGAGTAGGCGGCGGGATGACCGACATCGGGGACGAGCCTTTAAAATCCATGCTCAGCGTGGGAAAGATTGCATCCGCCCACGGTGTGGCCGGAGCGGTGAAGGTCGCAGCCGACGCCCTGTCCGACGATTTCTTTTTTGAAGGCCGCAAGGTTTTTCTTGAAAAGGAAAAGGTCGGCGACTGGTTTACGGTCACGGCCTCGCAACGGGCTGGCCGCTTCTGGATAATCCGCCTTTTCGGGGTGACGGACCGTGACCGGGCCGAAAGCCTTTCGGGAAGCCTTGTCCTGGTGGATCGCGCATCGCTCCCGGCGCTTTCGGAAGGTGAGTACTACTGGTCGGACATCATAGGACTCACCGTCGTAACCGTTTCCGGCGAGCCGCTCGGGAAGGTCGATTCCATCATCGAAACCGGGGCCAACGACGTTTACGTGGTGAAGGATGACTCCGGGAAGGAAATCCTTCTTCCGGCCCTGGACTGGGTGATTATAAAGGTCGATCTTGCCGGAAAGCTCCTGACCGTAGATCCGCCAGAGGGCCTGTAGAGTGGATTTCGAGGTGCTTTCGCTCTTTCCTGGGATGTTCGAGGGCTTTTTTTCCCTGGGGGTTTTCGGCCAGGCGGTTGAAAGCGGCCTTATACGCGCTACGGCCATCGACATACGGGACTTTGCCCAGGGACGCCACAGGACGGCGGATGACCGCCCCTTCGGCGGCGGTAGCGGCATGGTGATGAAGCCTGAGCCCCTTTCGGGAGCTGTAACGGCGGCGAAAGAGCTTTTGCCGGAAGCGCCGGTGGTTCTCCTTTCGCCCCAGGGCCGGGTGTTCACCCAGAAAATCGCCCGGCAGATGCTTCTAATGCCGGGGGTCATCCTGGTCTGCGGACGTTACGAAGGCCTGGACGAGCGCTTCATCGAAAAATATGTTGACCTTGAGGTCTCGGTGGGCGATTACGTGCTCTCCGGCGGCGAACCTGCGGCCATGGTTGTCATGGACGCGGTTGCCCGGCTTGTTCCGGGGGTGCTTGGAAACGACCAGTCGGCGGTAACCGAGTCCTTCGAGACCGGGCTTCTGGAAAACGCCCATTACACGAGGCCAAGGGACTTTTCGGGCGACAACGCCCCGGATGTGCTTTTCTCCGGCCATCACAGGCTGGTGGAGAACTGGCGCAGGGAATCGGCCCTTTTGCGCACCCTGGCCCGCAGGCCAGATCTTTTGGAAGGCAGGCGGATTACGAAAGAGGAATTCGCCGCCCTTCTTTTGTGGAGAGAAAGGATTGACCATCTCATCGCCGCCCAAGCTCTACCTGGCCCTGGTCCATCACCCGGTGAGGAACAAGTTCGGTGAGACCATCGCCTCGGCTGTGACCAATCTCGATCTTCACGACATGGCCCGGGCCTCAAAAACCTTCGGGCTGGCCGGATTTTTCGTGGTGACGCCGGTTTCCGACCAGAAGGAAATGGTGGAACGCATAGTGCGCCACTGGACCCAAGGCCCGGCGGGGGAAATCAACCCGGACCGGAAAGAGGCCCTGAGCCTCATAGAAATAACCGAAAGCCTGGACGAGGCGATAAATCTCATCCAGGAACATTCCGGCCAGACGCCGCTTGTGGCGGTTACCGACGCGGGCAGCGGGCCTGAACGAAAAAACGTGGAATTTGTAAACACTGTCCTGGAATCTGGCCGTCCGGTGGTTCTTGTTTTCGGAACCGCCTGGGGCCTTTCAAGGGAAGTGATGGATAAAGCCGACGCCGTGCTTTCGCCCATAACGGGGGCCGGGGATTACAACCATTTGTCCGTGCGTTCAGCGGTGGCCATTTACCTTGACCGCCTCATTAACGCGCACACCCGGCTCACCTGTTGAAGTAACGCGAAAGCTGCCGGAAGACACCCTTTGTCTTTCGGGCCGGACACCGCAAAAAAACGCGGCCACGGGGCATGTCGAGGCCCTTTTGGGGCTTGGGAATCACCTTTTAATGATGCAGAAGGAAAATTATTATGGATGTCATAAGGCAAATCGAACAGGAACAGATGCGCTACGACCTGCCGATCTTCAAGGCGGGCGACACCGTGAACGTCTTCGTAAAGATCCGCGAAGGTGAGAAGGAGCGCATACAGCTTTTCAAGGGCGTGGTCATCTCGAAGCGCAGCGGCACCACCAACGCCACCTTCACAGTTCGCAAGGTTTCATACGGCGTGGGCGTTGAAAGGACCTTCCACACCCATTCGCCCCGCATCGACCGCATAGAGGTGGTGACCCGTGGCCGTGTGCGCCGGGCCAAGCTCTTCTACCTCCGCCGCCTCCAGGGCAAGGCCGCCCGTATCAAGGAGCAGCGCTACTAGTGCTCGCAGACGGAAAAATATTTCCGTCAAGGTTTACGGCTCAAAACCTTTCCCTGCAATGCCGCCTTGGGCCGGTGTTGCGGGGAAAGTCGTTTAAAGAGCCAGATGTTTTATTCAATCAAAACTTCATGTTTTAGTTATATATTAAATAATTCAAGATTATTATGAGTTTAAATCCGTCCGTCTTTCAACCCCTCGATCCCCCTAAAAGGATGGCTCATGCCGGAAAAGGGTGTAAGGACAATGCGTACCTGCGTGGCCATAGCCTCCCCCTTCAGCGTTGAACGCGAGGCATGGGAGGCGGGTCACGCCATGGTGGCCGGGGTGGACGAGGTTGGCAGGGGGCCCCTTGCCGGGCCGGTGGTGGCCGCAGCGGTGATTCTTCCGCGAGATTTCGACCCGACCGGAATCGGCGACTCCAAGGCCATTAAGGAGGCCCAGCGCGAAGTACAGTGCGAGCGCATCCAAAAATGCGCCCTGGCCGTGGGCGTCGGCAGGGCGGAGCATTACGAGATCGATGAAATCAACATTTTGCAGGCCTCTTTGTTGGCCATGCGCAGGGCGGTGGAAAACCTTGGCCAAGGGGCCGATTACCTTATTGTTGACGGGCGGTTTCGGATACCCGTGGATCTGCCCCAGCTGCCGCTTGTCCACGGCGACGCCCTGTGCGTATCCGTGGCCGCCGCCTCCATCGTGGCCAAGGTCTTCCGCGACAGGCTCATGGCGGAGCTTGATGAAATCTATCCGGTTTACGGCTTCGCCCGCCACAAGGGCTATCCCACGAAAAGCCATTACGCGGCCATCGGCCTTCACGGGCCGAGCCCGGTTCATCGCTTAAGTTTCAGAGGTGTAAAGGATTAAGCATTCCAACCCATTTCACCGAAATCACAAACAGCGGAAATCATGAACGAAAATCACGTGTCACAAATTGCCGGAGAGTTGTCCATCAAACCCTTCCAGGTGGAAGCAGTGGCAGTGCTTTTGAATGAGGACGCCACGGTCCCCTTCATCGCCAGGTACCGGAAAGAGGCCACCGGAAGCCTGGACGAGGTTGCCATTACCGAAATCCGCGACCGCCTGTTAAAGCTCGCGGCCCTGGACGAGCGCCGGGCGGTGGTCCTGAAATCCCTGGAAAAGACCGGGAATCTCACCGACGAGCTGCGTGATGCCGTGCTGGCCGCCCCCACCATGTCGGTTCTGGAAGACATCTACCTGCCCTATAAGCCAAAGCGCCGCACCAAGGCGGCCATCGCCCGGGAAAAGGGCCTGGAGCCCCTGGCGGATTTCATTTTCAACCAGGACCCTGTAGCCGATCCTCTGCTTGAGGCCCAAAATTACGTCGACTCCGAAAAGGGAGTGGACACGGCCAGCGACGCCTTGAGCGGGGCGAGGGACATAATCGCCGAAAAGGTGAGCGAGGACGCAAAGGCCCGTGCGGCTCTAAGGGATCTTTTCCAGGGCGGCGCGGTTTTCGTCACCACCGTGATAGATGGCAAGGAAGCGGAAGGGGCCAAGTTCAAGGACTATTTCGCCTGGGAGGAAAACGCTCTCAAAGCTCCCTCCCACAGGGTGCTGGCCATGCGAAGGGGCGAGGCCGAGGGTATCCTGGATTTGGCTGTCAAGGTGGATGACGCGGGTGCCCTGGAAATCCTCGAATCCCTGTTCGTGAAAAACAGCGGCCCCTGCGGAAACGAGACCCGGCTTGCGGTAAGCGACGCATACCGAAGGCTCCTGTTCCGCAGCATGGAGACCGAAATCCGCATGGAGGCCAAAAATCGCGCTGACCTCGAAGCGGTGCGGGTATTCGCTGAAAATTTGCGACACCTGCTGCTTTCCCCGCCCCTTGGCCAGAAAAGGGTGTGCGGCATAGACCCCGGGCTCCGCACCGGCTGCAAGGTGGTGTTTCTCTCGGCCCAGGGTGCGCTTTTGCACCACGATGTGATCTATCCCCACGGCTCCGATTCTGCGGCTGCGGCAGCCGCCGAAAAGCTCGTAAGCCTGTGCAAAAAATTCGCGCCGGAGGCCGTGGCTGTTGGAAACGGCACCGCCGGACGGGAGACCGAGGCCTTCGTGCGGGGGCTCGCCCTTGCCGGAAGCCCCGCCATAATGATGGTGGATGAATCGGGCGCATCGGTCTATTCAGCCTCCGAGGTCGCGCGCGAGGAGTTCCCGGACCAGGACATCACCGTGCGCGGGGCGGTTTCCATAGGCCGCCGCCTGATGGATCCTTTGGCCGAGTTGGTGAAGATCGATCCCAAGTCCATAGGTGTGGGTCAGTACCAGCACGACGTTGACCAGGGGCTTTTGAAGGACGGCCTGGACGATGTGGTGGTTTCCTGCGTCAACGCCGTGGGAGTCGATGTGAATACCGCAAGCGCCCGGCTCCTTCAGTACGTGTCGGGCCTGGGGCCGACTCTTTCCTCCAACATCGTGACCTTTCGCACCGAAAAGGGGCCGTTTGAAAGCCGGGAGAATCTCAAAAAAGTTCCGAGATTAGGCCCCAAGGCCTTTGAGCAGGCGGCCGGGTTTCTGCGCATAAGGGGAGGGGAGAACCCCCTGGACGCAAGCGCCGTCCACCCGGAATCCTACCCTGTGGTGGACCGCATGGCCCACGACCTGGGCGTTACGGTGGCAGAGCTTGTGGCCGCGCCGGAGCTTGGGAAAAAAATCGACCTCAATCGCTACGTCACGGATTCCCTTGGGCTTCCCACCCTCACCGACATCATGGCCGAGCTGAAAAAGCCGGGCCGCGACCCCCGCGAGACCCTGACGCCCTTTTCGTTCGCTCCCGGCATCAACGACATAACGGACCTCGTGCCCGGAATGGTCCTGCCGGGAATCGTAAACAACGTGACTGCTTTCGGGGCCTTCGTGGACGTGGGCGTTCACGTCGACGGCCTGGTTCACGTGAGCCAGCTTTCCGACCGTTTTGTGAAAGATCCGGCACAAGTGGTGAAGGTCCAGCAGAAGGTGATGGCGCGGGTGGTGTCGGTTGATCTTCTGCGGAAGCGCATAGGGCTTTCGCTCAAAAAGGAGGAGGGAAGACCGGCTGAAAAGGGCGCGGACAATGTGTCCGCTTTCAGGAAGGAAAACAAAGACTCCGGAAAAAGGCCTGATTTCAAAAAACGCGGCCCTGAAACCCGGACGCCCGCGCCGGAAAAGACGCCCTTCAACAACCCCTTCGGGAAACTTGCCGAGCTTTCCAAAAAGCCGGAGAGGAATCGGTGAGAGGCGTGAAAACCACCCTTATCGTAGCCGCCTTGAACGAAATTGACGGAATGAAGGCCATAATGCCCCGGATCCGCCGGGACTTGGTGGACGAGATAATCGTCTTGGATGGCGGCTCGAAGGACGGAACCATAGAATGGGCGCGGGAGAACGGCTACCTTGTCCACGTGCAGGAAAAACCGGGGCTTCGCAACGCCTACATGGAAATCTGGCCGAAGATTTCGGGCGACGTGGTCATCACCTTTTCGCCGGACGGAAACTCCATACCGGAGCTGATTCCGCTCCTTGCCGAAAAAATGAGGGAGGGCTTCGACATGGTGATAGCCTCCCGTTACAAGGACGGGGCCAAAAGCTTCGACGACGACTTCATCACGGCATTAGGGAATCGCCTTTTCACGGGCGGCATCAATCTTCTTCACAACGGGGCCTACACCGACGCGATGGTGATATACCGGGCCTTTCGGAAAAACCTGGTTTATGAGCTTGGCCTTGACCGCGAAAAGCCCTACGCGGCTTTCGAGCGGCTTTTGAATACCCGCGTGAGTTGGGAGCCGCTTCTATCGATAAGGGCCGCCAGGGCGAAAATGAAAATCGCAGAAATTCCCGGCGACGAGCCTGAAAGGATAGGCGGCGAGCGGAAATTGCAGGTTCTAAGGTGGGGTGCGGTTTTTGCCCTCCAGGTACTCGCAAACCTTGCCTGGAAGCCCGACATGCGTTAGTTTGGGAAGGCGGTTTTTTTTCGGGGAAAGTGCCGTGGCGATTACGAGGATTGATCCATGAGGGCGGTTGTTCAAAGGACCGGCGCGGCGTCGGTGGAAGTTGACGGAGGGCGCATCGCGGAAATCGAAAAGGGGCTCTTGGTCCTTCTTGGGGTGGCTTGCGGCGACACCGAAAAGGACGCGGAATTCCTGGCTGAAAAAATATCGGGGCTCAGGATTTTTGAAGACGATAACGGCAAGATGAATCTTTCGGTGAAGGATGTTGGGGGCGAAGTTCTCGTGGTCTCCCAGTTCACCCTTTTGGGCGACTGCAAAAAAGGAAAGCGCCCCTCTTTCATGGCGGCGGCCCCGCCCCAAGAGGCCGAGCGCCTTTATCTTCATTTCGCCGGATGCGTCGAGACGCTTGGAGTTCCGGTAAAAACCGGGCGGTTCCGCGCCATGATGGATGTGGCACTGGTAAACCGGGGGCCGGTTACTCTCATCATTGATAGCAAATAGCCTACGGGAGAAGTTCATGTCCAAACCCCTCACGAAAAAGGACGCCCAGGAAATCGCCAAGAAGCTTTCCTTAAAGCCAAGGCTCGCCTGGGACGAGATGAGCGAAAAAGAAAGGGACGACGCCTTCGCCCTTTGCGAAATTTACAAGGCCTTCCTGGACGCCGGAAAAACCGAGCGGGAGGCCGCAGCCTTTTTGGGCGCAAGGGCCGCCGAGCTTGGCTTTGTTTCGCTCACCCGCGAAAACCCCGGAAACAAATTCGCCAGGAGCTACGGCAACAAGTGCCTGGCCCTGGCCCATCTGGGCGATAGCGGCCCGGACGCCGGTTTTCTGATCGTCGCCGCCCACATTGATTCGCCGAGGCTCGATCTGAAGCCCAATCCCCTCTACGAGGAGGCCGAGGTAGCCTTTTTGAAGACCCATTACTACGGCGGAATCCATAAGTACCAGTGGCTGGCCCGGCCCCTTGCCATGCACGGCAGGGTGATAAGGAAGGACGGCTCCAAGCTGGATTTCGTCCTGGGCGAATCCGAAGACGACCCGGTTTTCACCATTCTTGATATCCTTCCTCATCTTGCGGCGGACGTTTACGGCGGCAAGGTGGTTGGTAAGGCATTCGAGGCGGAGAAGCTGAACATCGTTCTGGGAACCCTTCCACTTGGCCCGGATGACGTGAAGGATCGCATCAAAATCCATGCCTTGAAACTTCTGAACGAGAAATACGGCATCGTGGAGGAGGACCTGGTCACCTCGGAAATCGAGGTGGTGCCCGCAGGCCGCGCCCGTGACGTGGGCCTGGATCGGAGCCTCGTGGGCTCCTACGGCCAGGACGACCGAATCTGCGCCTTCGCCGCCGTCGAAGCCCTGTTTTCCCTCAAGAATCACAGGCATACGGCGGTGGTTTTCCTCTTCGACAAGGAGGAGATCGGAAGCGAAGGACGGACAAGCGCCAAGAGCCACATCGTGCTGGATTTTCTGTCGGACCTCCTGGAAAAGCAGGGCTCCGCCTGCGACGACCGGGCGCTCCGGCGGGCGCTTCTGAAGGCCAAGGCCCTTTCCGGCGATGTGAACGGGGCCTTCGACCCGGATTACCAGTCCGTCCACGAAAAGAAAAATGCAGCCAAGCTGGGCCACGGGGTCTGCATAACCAAGTACACCGGCTCGCGCGGAAAAAGCGGCGCAAACGACGCCTCCGCCGAATACATGGCCGAAATCGTGAAGATTTTCAACGACAACAAGGTTGTGTGGCAGACCGGAGAACTGGGCAGGGTGGACGCGGGCGGCGGCGGCACGGTGGCCAAGTTCCTGGCCCAGTACGGCATGGAAATCGTTGACTGCGGCCCGGCGATTTTAGCCATGCACTCGCCCTTCGAGGTGGCCTCCAAGGCCGACGTGGCCATGACCACAAAGGCGTACAGGGCTTTTATGCAGCACGGCTAACAGGCTGTCGAAAAACGCGATCCGCTGTGTTGTGCTTCAAAGCCAATTCCGTCACGTACTTTTAGTACGCTTGACTCATCGGCTTTTCGTACGCCTTGCGGCTCATCGTTTTTCATCAGCCTGTATGATTGGTGTTTTTCAAAAGGCAGTCAAGCAGAGTTAAGATAATTGGGGCGAAAATGAAAATCAAGGTGGTTTTAGGAGCTTTTGTCCTTCTGATTATCGCAAGTGCCGCCCACGCGTCGCTTCCCCAGAACATCGCGCGCCTTTTGGGAAGCAACGACTCCCTGTACGTCGCCGATGAAAAGGGCCGGGAAATCTATTCATACAAGGCCGACGAGCCTCGTGTCCCGGCCTCCACCATAAAGGTGCTGACGGCCATTGCGGCCCTGGAAACCCTGGGTGCGGATTTCCGCTTTCCCACGGATTTTTACGCGAGAGGCAACGACACCATTGTGATGAAGGGCTACGGCGACCCCTTTTGGGTCTCGGAGGTGATTGAGGACGCCGCGTGCGGGCTGGGCAAAAAAATCGGCGGCAAAAGGCCGAACCTGGTTCTGGACGACACCTATTTTCAAAAGCCCATGATCGTTCCGGGGGCGGTTAAAAGCACCAACCCCTATGATTCGCCGGTGGGCGCGCTTTGCGCCAACTTCAACACCGTTATGTTCCGCTACGGCGCGGGCAACCAGCCGGAAAGCGACGAGGACCAGACGCCCCTGATCCCCTTTGCGGAAAGCCTTATCAGGGCCAGAAACCTGCCGCCGGGGCGCGTTCTCCTGGCAGCCGAGCGCGGCGAGGCCACCCTTTACGCCGGAAACCTTTTTTCGTGGTTTTACAAAAAATGCGGCAACGATTCCTTTCAGAACGTTGCCCTTGGAGCGGTGGCGCCCGGCGACAAGCCGGTTTACCGGTCGCTATCCCCTTACGGACTTGAGGAGATGATCGGAAAACTTCTGGCCACGTCCAGTAACTTCATGACCAACCAGATATTTCTTGCAGCAGGCGCAAAGGTGATGGGGGCGCCCGCCTCCTTTGACAAGGGGGCGGCTGTTGTCAGAAAGTTCGCCGAAGACAAACTGGGCATCAAGGATTTAAGGCTGGTGGAGGGCTCCGGGCTTTCAAGGGAAAACCGCATGACCGCACGGCAGATGGACAGGGTTCTGGCGAGATTTTACCCGTACCGGGGACTCATGAAGGAAAAGGACGGAATCCGGTTCAAGACCGGAACCCTTACCGGCATAAGCGGGCGAGCGGGCTACGTGGACGTGACCGACGAAAAGGGCGGAGTGGAAAAATGCTATCGCGTCACGGTTTTCTGCAACTCCGGCAACGGATCCCAAAGGGTCATCGAACAGGTCGCGCGCTCGTTACGAGATAGGGGGCAGTCTCAGGACCGCTGGTGATATAGGCAAAGGCCGAATGATTGTGGATGGACTCGAAATTTTCGGCGGAAACCGAAAACCAGGTGATGTTTTCGTCGTGGTTCAATTTGTCTGCCACGTCCCGCACTATGTCCTCAACAAACTTGGGGTTGTTGAACGCCTTTTCCGTCACGAATTTTTCATCGGGCCGCTTTAAAACCGAGAACACGTCGCAGGATGCCGCCTGCTCCACAAGCTCTATCATGTCCTCTATCCACACCATCTTGTCGAAGCGCACCGAAAGCCGCACCTCGCCGCGCTGGTTGTGCGCGCCGCCGTCGCTGATCTCCTTTGAGCAGGGGCAGACCGAGGTGATGGGCACGATGACTTCCAGGACCATGTCGATCTTGTCGTCCGGCCCTGAAAATCCCATTATGCGGCAGGTGTAGTCCATGAGGCCGAAGCTCTTGGTGACAGGGGCCTCCTTGCCTATGAAATAGGGAAAGAGGATTTCCACGTGGCTGGACTGGGCGTTCAAGTGCTCCTTCATCCGCACCAAAAGGTTGGCGAAGGATCGAAGGCTCACCTGGGGCTTGAATTCGTGGAAAAGCTCCACGAACCGGCTCATGTGGGTGCCCTTGTACTCGTGGGGAAGATCCACGTACATGCTGACCGAGGCCACCGACTGCTGGAACCGGTTCTTGCGGTCAAGCACGGTGATGGGGTAACGCATGTTCTTTATTCCCACCTTGTTGATGGGAATATTGCGGTCATCCGGGCGGTTTTGAACGTCTTGCATTAACGTGGCCAATTCAAATTAAAGCAAAAGATAATCCGGCCGCACGTTTCCGAGCGCCCGGAAGATGTTTCCCCGAATTTTTCTGTTGGACCGGTAAAGCGTATCCAAGAGGCCCTTGATTTCGCCCCGTTTGGATATTTTTGAGCTTGGGCAGGCCATGTGGAATTCCGGAAAATTCATGGACCCGGAAAACCTGGCTATCCGGGCCTCCTCCACATAGGCCAGCGGCCTTATCACCGTGAAGGCCCCCTTGAAAAACTCCTGCTTTGGCCTCATTGTGGCGATTTCGCCCGCGTAGCAGACGTTTATGAAAAACGTCTCTATTATGTCGTCCTTGTGGTGCCCAAGGGCCAGCTTATTGCAGCCAAGCTCTTTTGCCATCTCGAAGAGCCTTTTGCGCCTAAGCCGCGAGCACAAAAAACACGGATTTTCGCGGTTTTCCTCGCTGTGGGCCAGGGGGCCGAAATTTTCATCGGCTACTTTCAAGGGCCAGCCGCGCCCGTTGAACCACTCGAAGAGTTTTCCGCTATCGCCGCCCTCAAAGCCCGGATTCACGTGGATTGCGCAAATCTCGTACTTTATGGGTATCCGGGCCAGGCGCTCCTGCAAAATCCAGTAGAGGGCAAGGCTGTCCTTGCCCCCGGATACGCCCACAGCCACGCGGTCGCCGTCTTCAAGCATTTCGTACTGAGCCAGGGCCTGGCCCACCTGGCGGTTGATGGCCGCGTAAAGGCTTCTGGGAACGCCTGCCGCAGTGAGCTTGCGGAACCGGCCCGCCATGTTGAAGGCTATTTCCTGTCTTCGGGATCGGTCACGAAAACCTTGTCAGCCGCGATTTCCCGCAAGGCCACCACTATGTCCTCGTTTTTGGGGGAGGCCACCAGGTATTCGTGCCCTTCGCGCATCTGCCGCACCCTCTTGGCCGCAAGATGAACCAGAACGAACCTGTTGGGTACGCGCTTCAAACAATCGTCAATGGTGATACGGGCCATGATCAATCCTTCCCTTTCGCGCCCTGGCGCGGCCATTTTGCCGGTTCGCCGCATGGATGGGCATTCGCCCGAAAGCCACGACGGCTTAAACTCTTTTTTATATGACGAAACCATAAAATCGTCAAACAAATTCGCAAGAGGATCGTGCGCGATGAAGGATGGAGGCGCTCAGGCGGGGACTCACGGGGATTTGATCGGTTTATATCAAGTTGCATTCAACCGGTTAAGATTCAACGTAATGCCATTTAGTGACCACAAACTCTTGGCGGGTGCGCAGCACACGCCTAAAAATAAGGGGGGGGTCGGGGGGCCTTCGGCCCCCCCGGCCGCCGGAGGCGCATCTATTGCTTTTACTGTATTGCTTGCAGCTTGGTATTAGACAGCTATTTTCAGCCTTCGAGGCTTTCCCAGCAGAAAATTTCGCCGGACCGGATGAGGCTTGCAGCCTTGGCTGTTTCCACCACTTCCGCAAGATCGGTGTCCAAAAGAACTGCGGAAAGCCCCTGGGCCGCAAGCATGGCCAGATAGGTCTTTTGCAGGAGGATTTTTTTGGGGCGTGGGCCGGGGCCGGTTGTGAGGTTGGAAAGGCCGACAAGGGTCCTGGCGTGAAAACCCAATACTTCGGGCAAAAGCCTTATGGTGGAAAGCACTTCCCTTGCCTGGGAAAGCCCGTCCTGCCAGACAAGGGGAGGGCATATGGGGTCGAACATGATGCGTTCTGGCGCGATGCCCATGCCGGTCAGTTTGGTGAAGATTTCCGAGGATATAGCGAGCCTTCCTTCGGCGTCGGGCGGAACCTGGCTTTTCGGCGTAAGAAGATAGGCCACGAGGTCTGCGTCGTGGCGAAGGGCCAGGGGGGCTATGAGGCGCAGTTTTTCCGGCTCCAGGGAAACGCCGTTGATTATGGGCCGCCCGTTTCTTGAGGCAGCGAGCCCGGCTTGCAAGGCTTCGTGGTTTACTGTGTCCAGGCTTACGCGAAGAGGAACCGCCTTTTCCACGGCGCGCACCAGAAAGGCCATGCCGTTGGGGTCGCGGGCAAGGGGGCCGGTGTTGATGTCGATAACATCCGCCCCGGCCCGTTGGGCCGCCAGTGCCATTTCCGCCACGGGTTCCGGGTCTTTCCGCAAAAGAGCTTCGGCCACGGCCTTTCTGGTGATTCGTATGGTATCGCTGATTATGAGCATTTTTCAGCAGTCCAGCACGGCGCGCACCTTTTTGGCGATTTCATCCACGGAAAAGGGCTTCTGGAGAAAATGGACACCCTCGTCCAGGATTCCGTGATGGGCTATGGCGTTGGCCGTGTAGCCCGACATGTAGAGGCATTTCACGCCTGGGCGCAGCTGGTTGAACTTGCCGAGCAGGTCCCTGCCGCTCATCTCCGGCATTACCACGTCGGTGATCAGAAGATGGATGGGGCCCGCGTGCGCGCTTGCCAGTTGAAGGGCCATTTCGGGGGACGTGGCCGAAAGGACCGTGTATCCAAGCTTTTCAAGGAGCTTCTTTACGAGCCTCAGCAAGGCTCCCTCGTCCTCCACAAGCAAAAGCACCTCGTCGCCGCCGGTTGCTTCCTTGGGCGCAATTGCCTGGTCTTCGTCAGCCTCGAAGGCCTCGTGAAGCGGCATGTAAATCTTGAACGTGGTGCTTTCGCCTGGTTCGCTGTAAACGTTTATGAACCCGTTGTTCTGCTTCACAATCCCGTAAACCATGGAAAGCCCGAGGCCTGTTCCCTTGCCCACTTCCTTGGTGGTGTAGAAGGGCTCGAAGATTTTTGCCAGGATGTCCTTTTCCATGCCGCAGCCGTTGTCGCTGACAGCCAGCATCACGTAATAACCCGGAGCGCTGCCCGGATTGAGCGCGCAGTGGTCCTCGTTGAAATGCACGTTTTTGGTTTCTATGGTAACCTTGCCGACACCACCTATGGCGTCTTTGGCGTTGACCAGAAGGTTGGCAAGAAGCTGGTCCAGCTGGGACGGATCCATCTTGACCTTGCCGAGCTTCTGGGCCGGCCTCCATAAAAGGTCTATGTCCTCGCCCAGAAGCCTTCTAAGCATCTTGAGGAGCTTTTCCACGGTTTCGTTCAGATCGAGGACCTTGGGAGCTATCGTCTGCTTTCGGGCAAAGGCCAGAAGCTGCTTGGTAAGCTCTCTGGAGCGGTTGGCGGCGTTCTTGATTTCAAACAGACTTTCGGATAGCGGGGTGCCTGGTCCGGCCTCCTCCAGGGCAAAACCCGTGTTGCCCAAAATTACCTGGAGCATGTTGTTGAAATCATGCGCGACCCCCCCGGCAAGCTGGCCAATTGCCTCCATCTTCTGGGCCTGCCTTAGCTGCTCCTCGCTGCGCTCGAGATTTTTCTTGGCCTGCTGGTCGCGCAGAAACATTCCGTAAAGCTCCGCGATGCGCCGTATGGCCTCCAGGTCCTCCGCCGTGTAATCCCTCGGGGAATTGGTAAGGGATATCTGGCCTAAGAGATTGTTTTCCACAATCACCGGAACAGTGAGAAAATTTTTAAGAGCGATGTGACCCGGCGGAACCCCCTTGGAAGCCGGATGTTCGGAAGGAGCGTTGGTGAAGAAGGGTTTCCGGGTATTCAAGGCTTCGCCCCATAACCCGGCGTATTTTCCGTCAGGCCCTATGGGGAAAACCAATTGCTTGTCCTGCCTGGCCGGGTGGTTGTCGTTGCCCATCATGGCGGAAATTGTGTGGATGCAGAGTTCACCTGTGGCGGTATTTATCGAGCCGACAAAGCCGTGAGGGCTTTGGGTCAGGAACCGGGCATGGCGCAAAATGGTGAAGGCGACATTCTCGATCAGGGCGTCTGTTTTCAAAAGCCCGGCGGCGATTTCTGCAAGGGCCGAATCCACGGCGGATTTTTGGCGAAGAGCTTCCTCCGCCTGCTTTCGAGTTGTGATGTTTTCGTGGGACACCACTGCGCGGGCCTGGCCCTGGCCTGGAAAACGGGTAACACGGCCTATGAACCACCTTTGCTCCCTTACGCTGTGGCAGGGATATTCCTGGCTGTATTCGATCAAATCGCCCGAAAGCACTTTCCTTATTCCCTGTGCGAACTGCCCCGCGCCTTCGTAATCCCTGTTTTGGGCATTTTCGCAGACTTCAAGATAATTCGCTCCCTCGCAGACTTTTTGTGGGATGCCGTCGTTTTCGCGCGCGAATTTCCTCCAGGATTCGTTGACCGCCTCTATGCGGCCGTGCTGGTCCAAAATGGCTATGCCGCCTGACAGCCCGTCCAGGGTGGCCCTGGCGAAGCGTTCCGATTCCTTCAGGGAATCCTCTATGATCCTTCGCTGGGTTATGTCCGTGAACATGGCGAAGGACCCTGCAAAAACGCCTTTTTCATCAAGCCTGGCAGTGGCGGACACTATGGCCCAAAGCTCTTTGCCGTCCTTGCGCCGGAATCGCCTTTCATAATGGTCTTCCTGGCCATTGCGGCGGTTTTCCATCCTTTCCCGGTGATCGGCCATATCTTCGGGAAAAATGAAGGACTCGACACTTTTTCCCATCATTTCCTCTAACGTGAAACCCATCATCCGGGTCATGGCCGGGTTCACGAAGGTGGTCACGAAATGCGCATCCGTTGTCCAGACTCCCTCGTTGGTTTTCTCCACTATATTGCGGAACCTGGCCTCGCTTTCACGCAGGCGTCTTTCGGCCTCCCTTTCGGCGCTCTGGTCCCTGAAAACCAGGACAACGCCTATCAGGTTTCCGTCTTCGTCCCGGATCGGAGCGCCGGAATCGGCGATGGGGCGTTCGGTTCCGTCCTTGGCTATCAAAAGGGTGTGATTGGCCAGGTTAACCACCTGTCCTTCCCGGATGACTTTGTCAACCGGGCTTTCCACGGTGTTGCGGGTTTCTTCGTTCACGATTCGGAATACATCCGTGAGCGGCCTTCCCTTGGCCTCTTCCAGGCTATAGCCGGTCAGGGCCTCTGCTGTTGGGTTCAACACGGTTATCATGCCAAGCGCGTCGGTGGCCATCACTGCATCGCCCACGCCCAAAAGGGTGGCCCGGTATCGGTCTTCGCTTTCGGACAGGGCCTTGTGTGCGGTAAAAAGTTCCTTGTAATATTTTTTGCGATTTCTCTGCCAGGTCATCCCGGCGACTCCCGCCGAAGCCGCGATAAGGATGAGCACCAGGGCCATTATCAAGTAGGAATGAATCCGCCAGGTTGCGAAAACCTCGTTTTTGTCGACCTTGGCCACCATGAACCAGGGCGAATCGGGTATGGCCATAATAGCCGACAGAACCGGGACACCCCGGTAATCGTTGCCCGAAAAGATGCCTTTTTTTCCCAAAACCGCCATGACCGCAGGCACGTCTGTTTTGGTCAGGGGGATGCGCAGGTTAAGGGCGGCGTTTTTGACGTGGCGAAGATCGTTGAGGAAAAGGACCGAATCGCCGTCCTTGCGCACAATGAGGGTTTCGGCGGTTTTGCTTGGAAGGGGCCAGGACCTGATAAGGGGGTATAGGAACTGCCGGGCTTCTATCTGAATGACTATCGCCCCCAAAGGCTCCTGGTTGTTGCCGGTTTGGTCGTTTATGGGCGATACGACGCCGATGTGGGGTATAAGAGAGTCGGCGCTGACGTGAAGGTCGGTGATGACAGGCTGCCGGGTTTTCATAGCCTGCCCAAGAGCCTTAAACATTTCGGGGTGGATAGCGGACTTGTTGCTGTCGAGGCTCACCAGCAAGCGGCCTTGGGGATCCACCAGTGACAGGTTCAAAAAAGTGAAATACCGTTTCTGTATCTGAAACCGCTTGAAAATTTGGATAATCATCTCAGGCTTTGGGTCGGCCTTCCACTTGATAAACGTATCAGCAAAAAGGGGGCTGTTGGCGATGGTCGCTGCATGGCTTATAAGATCCTCCCGCCACTCGTCTATCTGGTCGGCCTTTAGGCTGGCTATGGCCCAGAGCTCGTTTTCCGCGCTTATTTGAAGGTGCATTTTCTGGTTATGGTAAAGCCAGGAGCCGGTCAGTAGTATGACCAGGACGGCCAGAATGAAGAAGAGCACCGGCAGGCGCACAAACGATTTTGGTCGCATTGTCTTTTTCCTGATGAAAAAAGCCGGCTTCGCATGTGAGATAATGCGGCTGCTGCCTTTGAACGGGTTTCTGGCAGGTCCGGCCCAAGACGTTTAGAAAATTCGGGACGGCTTTTACCAGCCCCGGGTGGAAGAGGGGCCGGGAGGAGGAAAGAATATCAGCCCGGATCAGGCGA